>DAISIZ010000131.1:0-5166 GCA_036821745.1 Aurantibacter sp.
ATTGTTGGGAAAATTGGATGCCTTTACCAAGAACAGCTTTGTATGGTTTAGGAGAGAATTTACACATTGCTGTATGGCCAGGAAGCGATCATAATACTAAAGATATTTCACGTTTTATAGCAAGAGAATCCCGTTCTTATGTGGTTTCAGTATCTAGTTTAATGACTAAAGATTTATTTCCAAACGATATGCCGCATTTGGATGAAGTTTTAAAAAAATCACCCGATGTATTAGCAAATGGTGGAAGTTGTATTGCTGGACCCGATGGCGAATGGATTGTAGAACCTGTGTTACATAAAGAAGGTTTAATTATTCAAACTATTAATTTTAATCGCGTATTAGAAGAACGTCAAAATTTTGATCCTGTTGGACATTATTCAAGACCCGATGTGACCCAATTACATGTTAACCGAGAACGACAAAGTACAGTAAGTTTTAAAGATTAAATATAGGTTAAGTACTGTAAATTAGGATTTAAGTCTATCTTTGCATAAAATTAAGATTCTCATGGCTCAACGCAGAAATGACAAGCGAAAACCTGAAGGTTCATCAAAACCTCAAAATAAACGTCGCTTTTCAGCACAGAAAACATCAGATAAAAAAACTACGAAACCCGTTAAAAAGGCAAATGCTAATCCTAACGAAATTCGTTTAAATAAATACATATCAAATTCTGGTATTTGCTCACGTCGTGATGCAGACCAGTATATTGCTATGGGCTTAGTAACCGTTAATGGGAAGATTATTAATGAAATGGGTTACAAGGTTAAGCTTAATGACGAAGTACGTTATGATGGTGCTAGAATAAACCCAGAGAAAAAAGCTTACGTGTTACTTAACAAGCCAAAAGGTTTTGCTACTACAACTGCCGAAGATAAAGGTAGAACTGTAATGGATTTAGTAGCTAATGCAACAACATCTCGTATTAAACCAATTGGACGTTTAGGTCGTGGTTCTACTGGTTTATTATTGTTTACAAATGATGATGCTGTTCAAAAACGTTTTACAAGTTCTAACAAAGGTGTACCACGTTTATTTCAAGTTGAATTAGATAAGAACTTGAAATTTGAAGACTTTAAGAAAATCCAAGAAGGTTTTAGAGTAGAAGGTAAATTAATTTCTGTTGAAGAAATTAGTTACATAGATAATACCAGTAAAAATATGGTTGGTTTAAAAATTAAAAATACAGGAAATAGTATTTTACATACCATTTTTGGGCAGTTTGGCTACGAAATGGAAAAAGTAGATTGTGTTGCTATTGGACAGTTAACCAAAAAAGATTTACCGCGAGGACACTGGAAACACTTGTCCGAACAAGAATTAAATACATTAATGATGATGTAATAAAAAAAAGCCCAATTTGTAAAAATTGGGCTTTTTTTATTCTGTAACATAAAACGTATAGCTAGCTAAGTATTTGTTTTTATATTTTAAATGCACATCATACTGACCTTTATTTTTAAAGTTATGGTGTATGCTTAAACTGTTTTTAGATCCAGTTTTTAAATAAGGAGCTACACTTACATAGGTATAACCGCTATCTATTTCTAATTTGATGTCTTCTCTTGCAATAGGCGCTTTAAAAGTGTAACGTAAATCTATATCCGATTTTGTTTTAATGTGGTTATTCAATTTTGTTTGACTTAATAAACAATTTAAATAATTGAAGCCATTTTTGTAAACCATTGGCGCATTTAAAAAGTCGTCAAACTTATAGTCTGTTTCATTTAGTAAAAGCCACTTTTTTTGAACAGGAAAATGATTTATGGCAAACAATTTAGGCTCGGTTAAAAAATAGCCATCGCTATAATCAAATTCAAATTCTAGAGTTTCCTCGTTTTGTTTTCCACTAGCCCAAGTCGCATCGGCTAAATACCATTTGTTGTTTAATAAAACCGCATTCCAAGAATGATTAGGTGACTCAAAACGTTTAAGATTTGTTGTGCTTAGTTTTCCATAGCCGTGCACAATTTGGCTTTTAATGTTAGCGTAATTGCAAAGGCTTTTTATAAGGTATGCGTAACCCGTACAAATGGTGCTTTTGTTCTTTAAAAGTTGTTTGTAAAGTTTAATGGATATTTTAGTATTCCAAGCTTTTAGTTTAATACTATCGTTTATGTAAGTGTTTTGTTTAGATTCGTTTAAGTCACTTAAATTAAAATCATTACTTACTGATGTTGTTACCCATTTATAAATAGCTCTAAATTTTTCAGCATCTGTAGTTAAGTTGTGCGTTAAGTTATATGCCAGTAGTGGTATATTTTCCAACGACTCATCTTTAAAGTTAAGCGCGTTTAGGTCTGCTTTTTTAAAACTAATATGATTAAAATCTGTTTTTTGAGCTAAAGCGTTACAAAAGATAAAAATAAAGATGAGGTTGAAAAATTGTTGCATAATACGTTTATTTACTTCTTTTAGATTGATATGGCTTATCGTTGTTTAAAGCAATGTAAACGGTTGTTAATGCATCTAGTTCTAAATTAATATCTAAATATGGAGTTGCTTCCGTGACTAAAATCTCTTGGTCTTTATAACCTAAGTAACTAAAAATAATAGTGTCGCCAATTTGCACTTCTTTAGGGAACGTAAATGAGCCATCTTCATTGGTAAGAACACCATTGTTACTGTCTTTTAAAAGCACATTAATACCAAATAATGGACCGTCTAAATCACTGACTTTACCTTTAAGATTAATAGTTTTTGTGGTTTCTACATCGACTTGTGCAAAGCTAGTTTGGGTTGACATTAAGAAGAAACCAATTAAAGCTAATAATAGCCAATGTTTGCTTGTTTGAACTTTGTTGTGTTGTTCTGGAATGATTTTTTGTGTTTTCATGATATCTATTGTTTTCCTCTAAAGTATTAGGGAATACAGACATATAAAACACGTTTTGAGTGAACGCTAGGTTTGGTTGAGTGATTGGTGGTTTTTAGGTAGTGAGCTTTTGTTAATAGTGTTTAGAATATTAAAATTTGAAGTTTTATTCTTTTTTAGATTTTACTTTTGGTCTTACAAATACCTCCCAAATAAAAATGATATAAACGATTCCATATTGTACGATTAATAAAAGGTTACTCTCTTTAAAATCCGGTTGCGAATACGTGTAGTAACTTAACATTACTGTAAAACTCCAAGCTAGCACGTATTTGTAATTGGTAAAGCAACTTAAAATTAAAATAGTGGCTAGATACCAAGGATGTACCGTAGTTGCAGTGAATAAATAAAAACTAAGCGCTAAAAGGAAAGATATTAATAGTGTTTGCTTTTTATTGTTTTTACGTAAAAAGGTAAGTAATAGTGTTATTATAATGACTAGTATAGGTGTGATTTTACCAATGATTTGTATTTCGTTATAACCTCTAAACCAAAAGCCAATTTCTCGCAATAGATAATAAAAACTGGCATTGAATTCGAAATTTCCAAACCATAATCCTATAGTTTTACTGTAATTAGAAATTAATTCTTGTGATAAGAAAGGTGTGAAGCTTAACAGTAAAGTGAGTATCACTACCAGATAAAATCCAGTAAGTTTTGTTAGGTTTACTATTATTGTTTTCCAATTTATCTGCTGTTTGTTTTTGGACTTTATAAACCACCAAAAGTATAAAGGCAAAAAAAGTAATGGGATTAGTTTTATTGAAATAGAACAAGCTAAAAGTATGGCGCTTAATAGCCATTTGTTATTAAATAGATAATACAAACTCGCTATTAAAAAGAAAACCATAATACCTTCAAAATGAAGGTTTCCAGTTAGCTCTATAATAATAAACGGGTTTAAAATATACCAAAATATTTGCTTTGGATTTAGATTAAGGTGTTCTAAAATGCGTTTCCCAAAGTATAGTGTTCCAAAGTCGGCAAGGATAATAAGTAATCTTAAAAAAACAACGCTTCCCAATAAATTTTTAGCACTAAACAAGGCTGTGATATAAAAGCAAAGTTGATTTAAAGGTGGATAATTACTAAAGTGCATGGCACTTAATTCGCCCATATTTTTATACAGTACTTGGGCTTCTACAATTGGAATCTGTCCCGATGCCATAATGGTATTTGGCGTTTGCAAATAGGGGTTTAAACCTTCAAAAATTAAGCGTCCATCCCAAATGAAACGGTAAAAGTCTTGTGATAAATTTGGAATAGCAAATATAAACAACGCTCGGAAACTAAAAGCAATGTAGCTAAGTTGTTTAAAACTAAGTCTACCGAATTGAACTAAGCCTATAAAACTAAGAAACAATAAGCTATATAAACTTATAAGTAAAGTAAATTGCTCGCGCTCTAGTTGATAAGCGAAAAACACATAAATAATACTACACAGTAATGCTATACTTAGTGCGTAGGTTTTGTGTTGTAAGATGGATTTTAATACACTCATTTCTAAAAAGCAATTTAGCTAAATGAATTGGTTTAGTCGTGCTTTGTTTAAGTAATTACTTTTTGTTTGTTGTTTTATTGTGGTTTTAGATTCTGCTATACAGCGGAATGACAAATAAGACTGTAATTTTTTATCCTTCGAGGACTTTTTTTATTGTCACTTGTTATTGTTAGTTTAATTCCTTTTTATTCTGTTCATTTTGTCTGGATACAAAACCCTTCGACTGCGCTCAGGATAAACCAAGCTAAAAAATCAAAATGATTTGTAATGAAATTGCTAAAGCACCATTCGCCGATAATTGAATAGTTAATAATCTTTATTTTGATTTTAGTTTCAATACTTGTTTTTAGTATTGATAGAGGTTTAGCTCATTATTTCTGAAAATCATTGACTAAATTTCAAGTCTAGGATTTTTTTAGAAAAGTCTTTTTAGTGATATTTTTTGATTTGTTATACTGCGCTATGCCGATAACTATCGGTGCAGTATCCATTTTAAAATTGGTTAAAGCATCGAGAGAAACTAGAAGTTTAAATTGTAGTTTTTCCTTGCGTTAGCGATTGAGGTATTGTTGGAACTCTTATTGTTTTGTTGCAGTTATGCAAAACAATAAAGTGACTACGGAAAGCGCGACAACACCAAAAGTGTTGCAACGCCTAAATTATTTTAACCTGCTTTATTGGTTAAAGAGTTGTAAAACACAAATCCGAAACCTATTGTTAACATGGCGTGAAACGGGAATAATCCGAAATCGCCACCTTGGTCTCCAACCACAAATGCACTGTACATTCC
>DAISIZ010000131.1:5176-5747 GCA_036821745.1 Aurantibacter sp.
TCCAAAAACTTCTTCACACTTTTTTAGCCATGGAAATAAAGCATTAAACCACCTTCTATAACGACATTTTTAGAGATGTTTTTACGTAAGTATTTGTTGCCTTGCCATTTGTCGGTAAGCTTGCTAATGTTGAATTTTGGTGTTCTTACAAAGGCACTTCGTTTTCCTGCGTGACCTTCTAAAACTGCAATAGAGTTATGTAATGAAAAGCCCATTGCTATTGAGAAAAACGAAAAGAACATCACGACATATTGGATGAAATCTTTAAAGGTACTTCCGTGATTTTTTTTGTACATCACCCAGTAACACACAAAGAAAATAATGGTACTAGCCACAAAAGAACTCATAATTAAGAAGTAGTCTTTTAGGTGAGCATATTCGTTTTTAATATATAGCATTGGGATACTTAAAAGGCCTACAATTAGAACGTTTAAGAACATGGTACTATTTAATAAATGTAGTAAACTGTGTATTTTTGTTTTTGCAGAAATGTTGTCGCTTTTAATAACGCGAGCAGCCATTTTACGAAAGTTTTCGGCACCACCTTTATTCCAACGGAATTGTTGCGAAC
>DAISIZ010000132.1:0-5694 GCA_036821745.1 Aurantibacter sp.
TTAAAGTCCTAAACATTTAGTTGTTTAGGACTTTTTTTTGTTCTAAACTGAAATGATTTTGATTATTTTAGCTTAAACTAAAACCTTAGTTATCTATGAAACCAATTATAAAAGCAGTAAACGGTCACCAGCCAAAAATTGAAGACGACTGCTATATCGCAGAAAATGCTACAATTGTAGGAAATGTAACGATAGGAAAAGAATGTAGTATTTGGTTTAACGCAGTTTTGCGTGGTGATGTAAACGCTATTGTTTTAGGCAATAAAGTTAATATTCAAGATGGCGCAGTGGTACATTGTACGTATCAAAAATATGCGACTACATTAGGAAATAATGTTTCTGTTGGACATAATGCTATTGTACACGGTTGTACTATTCATGATAATGTGTTAATTGGAATGGGAAGTATTGTTATGGATAACTGCGTTGTAGAAAGTAATAGTATTATTGCTGCAGGTGCTGTTGTAACTCAAAACACACGTGTAGAATCGGGAAGCATTTATGCTGGTGTTCCTGCGAAAAAAGTAAAAGAGATTAGTAAAGAATTAATTAATGGTGAGATAAACCGTATTGCGGATAATTACGTGAAGTATTCAGGTTGGTTTAAGGAGTAGTGTTTTAGTTGGCAGTTTTTTTAGTCCTCATTCAGAGTTGTTTAGTCAGAAATCTATAGTTATCAATATATAATTAACATTAGTCCTGAATTAAAAAACGCTGTGAATCATTGCGATTCTCTGTGAACCTTTGTGCAATAACTAGGACTCTAAAATCATATCATTCCAACTCAAAACCGTTTCAAAACCTTTTTGATTAAAATAAGATAAAGGATTTTCCTTACAAGCTACTAATACAAAATCTCCGCCCCAAGCCCCAAGACTTTTTATAGCGCCAGAAAAGTCTGCAAATAAGCGATCTTTTACTTTTGATTGTTTAGTAACTTTAGAAATAATGTTTTCATGTAACTCTAACAATGTACAGAATACATTGAAGTCATCAGCTAAGCTTAGTTTTTTTGTAATTGCAGTGATATCTGAAATAGTTTGAGCTAAATCAAACTCTTGCGCTTTGTAATGTTTAATCCCATCACGACTATTTTGTTTTTCATTTAGATGAACAAAATATAAGTGCTCTTTAAACTGTGTATTAAAAGTAGTTGGTGTAATTTCAGGTTGTTTGTTGTTTCTATTGTAAAAAATTGCGGTGCTATTTTGTGCACAAGCAATGTCGTATCCAGAACTAGCAAAAGTTAATTCAGATAATTTAAAAGCATCTATATGTGCCCAGTTTGCAATATTATTTAATAAAGTAGATGATGAACCTAATCCCCAATTTTGAGGAAATTCTAAAATTGAAGTCACATTAAAACCAAAACTGTCTTTTAAAAACTGTGGATTTAAACTTTTAGCAACTTCAAGAATTCGAATTAAGTGTTTAGAAATATCATTTTCAATCGAAGCAACAATGCTGTTCTCAACTAAATTAAATTCAGATTCAAACCATATTTCACCAGTATTACTAACACTTTCCCAAACTAAAGTATTTGTGTTATTAGCTTCAATTTTTAAAAACTGACCAAATTTTGTCGGTACAGCCAACGCTAATGCATTATCTAAAACCACATATTCTGCGGTAAGTAGTAGTTTTCCGTGACTGTAGAATGTTTTAGGCATGGTTATTAAGTTGTGCTTTGTTTTTATAATAGATTCTGCTTTTCAGCAGAATGACAAGTTGAGTTTGTGTTTTAGTTTAAATAGTCTTCGACTGGGCTCAGACTGACATTGTAAGTTCTATTTAAAATCACTCGAAGTGACATTTAGAGATTGTTTGTTAATTTAATTTTGAGAATTCAAAACTAAAAATTTAGCTTTCTAATCATCTAATTTCTCAATTTCTCAATTGCTTTAACAACGGCGCTATGGGTTACGGTTTCAGTTTTGAATTGATTAACGATACTCGCTTTTTCTTCCGCGGAAGCGTTAAATTGATTTAAGATATTCATTAAGTGCATTTTCATGTGTCCTTCTTGAATTCCTGTAGTTACTAACGAGCGTAAAGCACCAAAATTTTGTGCTAATCCAGCAACGGCAACGATTTGCATTAAATCTTTGGCATTTGGATTATCTAAAATATTTAAGGCTAATTTTACTAACGGATGTAATTTTGTCAATCCACCAACGGTTCCTAAAGCTAATGGTAATTCAATCCAAAAGGTAAAAATCCCGTCTTCAATCTTAGCATGCGTTAAACTGCTATAACGACCATCTTTACTTGCGTAAGCATGCACGCCAGCTTCAATGGCTCTAAAATCGTTTCCTGTGGCTAAAACAACAGCGTCAATACCATTCATAATGCCTTTATTGTGAGTTACGGCACGATAAGGTTCTATTTTGGCAATGTTTACGGCTTGTACAAATTTATTGGCAAATTCTTCAGCATTAATGCCTTTATCCGTTAATTCACTCACTTTACAACTAACGCTTGCTTTTACCAAGCAATTTGGTACGTAGTTAGATAAAATACTCATCACGACATTTAAGTCGTTTTTAAGTTGATGTGCGTTATTTTTTAATGTCGTCGCAAACTGTTCCAAACACGAGTTTATAAAGTTTGCGCCCATAGCGTCTAAAGTTTCAAAAGTGGCATGGAGCTGATAATAATCTTTTAAATCTCTAGTTTTATCAACTAAAACAAGATCTAAAATACCGCCACCACGCTTTTCCATGTTTTTGGTAATCGCTTTGACGTCTTCTAAAATTTGAGTTTTTATCGTATTGAAAAAGGCTTGTAATTCTTCAAAATCACCTGTGTAGGTAAAATGAACCTGACCTATTTTTTCTGTAGAAATCACTTCGGTTTTAAAACCGCCACGTGCTTCCCAAAATTTGGCAGCTTTACTCGCTGCGGCGACTACCGATGATTCTTCAATAACCATAGGTATCGTGTAAACCTTTTTGTTTATCGTGAAGTTAGGCGCAATTCCTAAGGGTAAATAAAAATTAGAAATAGTGTTTTCTATAAAATCGTCATGTAAACCTTGCAGTTTAGCATCGCTATTCCAATACTGTAAAATGGTTTGCTTGGCTTTGTTGTCTCCATTAAGGTAGGTGTTGGTCAACCAATCAATCTTTTCAGATTTAGATAATTTTGAAAATCCCGAAACTAATTTTGTCATTATAATACTTTTAATATGTGCCAAAGATACCATTCTTATTGCAATTCATTTTTTAAGTTTTATTTAAAAATAGAGAAGAAAAATACGCTTCTTTTAACGTTTGTAAACTTGAAATATCAGCTATAAATCAAGGTTTTTTGCTGTTTTTTTAGTAAACTTGACCTTTTATAATAAAAAATCTACATAAATGAAGCTTATTAAGCTATTCTCAGTATATTGTTTGTTAGTAACAACATTGGTATCTGCACAAAAAAAAGACATTACTTTAGAAGATATTTGGTCTAAAGGAACATTTAGAAGTGAGCGTTTAGACGCCTTGCATTCTATGAAAAACGGAAAGCAATATTCGGTTTTAAACTACGATAGAAAAACAGGTTCTACAACCGTAGATATTTTTGATTACAGTACGTTAGATAAAAAGAAGACTTTAGTAAGCTCTAAAGATTTAGAAGCTATTAAGTATTTTACTGATTATAGTTTTAGTGCCGATGAAAGTAAAATTTTATTAGCGACCGAAGTAAAATCAATTTTCAGACGTTCGTCTGTAGGGGTTTACTTTGTGTATGATGTGAATACAAAAACATTAACCAAAGTATCGGATAATAAAATTCAAGAACCAACATTCTCTCCTGATGGAACTAAAATAGCTTTCGGTTTTGAAAACAATCTTTATGTTAAAGATTTAAATACCGATGCTACTGCACAGTTTACTGTAGATGGTGAAAAGAACAAAGTAATTAATGGTATTACGGACTGGGTTTACGAAGAAGAATTTGGTTTTGTTCGTGCCTTTGACTGGAATGCTAACGGAACTAAAATTGCATTTATTCGTTTTGACGAAACTAATGTGCCTGAGTTTTCTATGGATGTTTACGGAAGTAAATTATACCAAACGCAAACGGTTTTTAAATACCCAAAAGCAGGTGAAGCAAACAGTAAAGTATCTTTACATGTATTCGATTTAAAAGCGAAAACGTTATCTGAAGTAAAAGTTAATAAAGCGTATAACGATTTTTACATTCCAAGAATTAACTGGACTAACGATGCTGATGTGTTAAGTGCACAATTTGCAAATCGTCACCAAAATGAATTAGATCTTTGGATGATTAACACTGCAACTAACACAAGTAAAATTGCTGTTGCCGAAAAAGATAAAGCTTATGTTGATGTTACGGATAACTTAACATTCTTAAAAGATCACAGTTTTATTTGGACAAGCGAACGTGATGGTTACAACCATATTTATCACTATGACTTTAATGGAAATTTAATCAATCAAGTTACAAGTGGAAATTGGGAGGTTACCAATTATTATGGTTTTAATCCTTCTAAAAAAACCATTTACTATCAGTCTGTAGAAAATGGTTCAACAAACAGAGGCCTTTATTCTATTGGTTTAGATGGAAGTAATAAAAAATTATTAAGCAATGAAAGTGGTCAAAATACAGCAGCTTTTAGCACCAATTTAAACTACTTTATCAATACGTTTTCATCATCAGAAATACCACCTATTTACTCATTATACTCAGCTGAAGGAGAAATGTTAAAAGTGATAAAAGATAATGCAGAGCTCAAAGAAGAATTATCCGATTACAAAATGAGCCCTAAAGAGTTTTCAACTATAAATATAAATGGAAATGACTTAAACATGTGGATGATTAAACCTGCTGATTTTGATGAGAACAAAAAATACCCAATGTTAATGTTTCAATATTCAGGTCCAGGCTCTCAGCAAGTGGCTAATAAATGGAATGCTGCTAATGATTATTGGCACAACATGTTAGCTCAAAAAGGGATGATTATTGCTTGCGTTGATGGACGAGGAACAGGTTTTAAAGGAGCAGATTTTAAAAAGTCTACCTATTTAAATTTGGTAAAATATGAAACAGAAGACCAAATTGCAGCTGCAAAAAAATTAGCAGAACGTTCTTATATTGATGAAGATAATATTGGAATTTGGGGTTGGTCTTTTGGAGGTCACATGAGTACAAATTCACTTTTAAAAGGAAGTGATATTTTTACCACCGCAATTGCTGTTGCTCCAGTTACTTCTTGGCGTTTTTACGATACTGTGTACACAGAACGTTTTTTAAGAACTCCACAAGAAAATAAAGCTGGTTATGATGACAATTCACCAGTAAATTATGCTGATAAATTAGAAGGAAACTATTTGTTAGTTCATGGAACAGGTGATGATAATGTACATGTACAAAACTCGTATAGGATGATAAATGCTTTAATAGAAGCGAATAAACAATTTGATATGTTTATAGTTCCAGACAGAACACATGGTATTTATAAAGGAAAAAATACAAGATTAAATCTTTACACTAAAATGACCAATTTTGTAGAAGAACATTTAATAGAAAAATCAAACAAAACAACTGAAATAAAAGGATAATTATGTTAGACAAAGGAGTTAGTACAACTACAGATCAGCCACAAATGTTTGGACACCCAAAAGGGTTGTTCTACTTATTTTTTGCAGAACTATGGGAACGCTTTAGTTTTTATGGTATGAG
>DAISIZ010000133.1:0-5677 GCA_036821745.1 Aurantibacter sp.
GCAGTATTTCATCGACAATAACTCATAGTCGACTTTCTGTTAATCTTTGAATATTTTAACTCAAAGTATAACAAAAATAGCGAAAAGCAGGTCAGATTACAACCAAAGATTTATTTTTTTAGATAATCCCTTTTTAAGTAGTTTGTGTTTTAACCTTTTAACTAAAATTTTAAATAAAAATCTTTAGTCAGGTTAGTGTAGTCTTCGGTATAATTATGTCTGCCGTTTTCAATAATTAATTCTTTAGTGTCAATATCGCTTTCGGGGAAAGAAAAGTTGATGATACTACGTTTTAATTCTGCTGAAGCATTACCACGAATATTTAAAATAGTGTTAGGTGATAAGCCTACTTTTTCAGCTAAATCAATAAAGGCTTGTTGTTCTTTAAAAGGTATGATGACACTAAAAACGCCATCTTCATGTAGTAATTTTGAAACACAAGCGACCAAATGCTCAAATGGCATAGCTTCTTCAAAACGCGCTAAATTACGTGAAGCGTCTTCCGTTTTAAAGTCGTCTTTATAAAATGGTGGATTGCAGGTTATTAAATCATAAGTGTCGTCAATTTCTTTAGCAAACTCTTGTAAAGAAGCGTGGTAACAAAATAAGCGGTCGCCCCAAGGTGATTGTTCAAAATTATCCACACATTGCTCATAGGCTTGGTCGTCAATTTCTAATGCATCTAACACTTCGGCGTTAGAACGCTGTGCTAACATTAAAGGAATAATTCCTGTACCAGCTCCAATATCTAAAATGGCAAACGGTTGCTGTTCGGTAGGAGCTACTGCGCCTAATAAAACACCATCGGTACCAATTTTCATAGCACATTGATCTTGCTTTACACTAAACTGTTTAAATTGAAATGGCTTACTCATAATTAATAGGTATTTCCTTTAACTCAATTACTCTTCTAAATACAAGTCAATTAAACCTTCAGGAGTATTAACTATTATAGTTTTGTTTGGTTTGTCCACTTTACTTATAAATTCATCATTCATAGGAATTAAAATTTCAATTCCATTTTGGTCTACTTCAAATAAAGCTTGTGCGGTAGAATCGTTTACGCCAGTAATAGTTCCAACTTCTCCAAAATTAACATCGGTCATAGTGAAGCCTATAATTTCATGGAAATAAAATTTATCGTCTTCAAGCTTTGGTAAAAACTCTAAAGGTAAATACAGTTCGCTTTTTAAAATAGCATCAGCATCAGCTTCAGTATCGACATCTTCAAACTTTAGACGTAATAACTCCGATTTATGTAATTGAGATTTTTCAACAAAAAACGGTACTAAATTACCTCGTAAGTCTACAAAAATGGCGTCTAGATTTTCGTATAAATGAGGCTCGTCAGTATCTAGCTTTGCAAGGATTTCACCCTTGAAACTATATTTTTTTACAATTTTACCTAAGTAAAAACAATCGTCTTTTTTCATGAAAAAACTTTTAAATTCCTAATCTTATTTCGGTTCAAATTTCGCTACTGCAAGAAAGTGAAAACTTCTATTGCCTATGTTGATGTAGTGTTTTATGCAAAACTAAGATTTTATTATATAAAAAAACTCCGATACTTACATATCGGAGTTTAAAAGTATAAAAAATTAATTTCTTATTCTTCTTCGTTTGTTGCAGTAGCGTCAGCTGCAGGAGCTTCTTCTTCAACAACTGGTGCGTTAGCTTTAATACGCGCTTCGTTAACTGCTTTTTCAGCTTCTAACGCTTTAGCTTTAGCATCAGCTTCAGCTTTACTTAAACCTTCAACTTTAGCATTAACTTTACCTTCTTTTTCTTCTAACCAAGCAGTGAATTTAGCTTCAGCTTGCTCTTCAGTTAAAGCACCTTTACGAACTCCACCAACAAGGTGATTTTTCAATAATGCTCCTTTGTAAGATAATAAGTTTTTTGCAGTGTCAGTAGGTTGAGCACCGTTTTGTAACCATTTTACAGATGAATCAACATCTAATTCAATAGTTGCAGGATTTGTGTTTGGGTTGTAGATTCCTAATTTTTCTAAGAATTTACCATCTCTTTTAGCTCTTGAGTCAGCAGCTACTACCCAGTAAAAAGGTTTCCCTTTTTTACCATGTCTTTGTAATCTAATTTTTACAGGCATAATAATTAATTTGTTGAGGTTCTCGACCTCGGTTATTAATAAGTGTGCAAATATACCATATTTATTTAATTATCAACTTTTTAATTTAAAACTTTAATTTTACATAAATTATCTTATTTTTGATTTATTCAATTTATTACGCCAAAAATTCTATCATATGAAAAATTTATTCTTAGTAGCATTCGTTTTAACAACAGTGCTTAGTTGTAAAGAAGATAAGGAATTCAATACACCATCATTTGAAGCAACTAAAAATAATGTGCGTTGGAGTGCTCAAGGACAAACAGCTTTCTTTGATGAAGTTGGTGATTTTAATATTAAAGCAGAGATTGGAACCGAAGTTGTTTTATTAACTGTACCAAATAGAGAAGTTGGAACTTACGTTATTGAAAAAGACAATGATCCAAATACTGCAGATGTGGTTCAGTTTGAAGCAACATTTCAGGATTTAGATGGTACAATGTATTCTACAGAAAATAATCCTGACGCAAGTTTAACGGTTTATCCAGTGGGTGGAAAATTACTTATAGATGAAGTTAGCATTGCAGGATCATACGTAACAGGTCGTTTTCAGTTTTCAGCATTCTCAGCTGATGGTTTAAAAGGAATTACTTTTTCTGGAGATACAAATAGAGATAGTGATCTAGTAAGATATGGTATTTTTTATAGAGTAAATACTTTTGGAACAGCACCAGCAGCTCAGGTTGTTATCGATCCAGTGGCTTGTGCAGCAGCAGTAACACAATCGGCATCAGCAGAAGCTGCTTTTACGGTTTTAACCAATACAGATCCAACGTATACGACTGCGTGTAATACTTATAAGGTAGCATTACAAGCTGAAATTATTGCTTGTGGCGATCCAATGGGAGTTATTCAAGCTAAGATTACTGCATTAGGAACTTGTATGTAATTCTTAAAAAAAAATAGATATTAAAAAAGCTACTCCAAACGGAGTGGCTTTTTTGTTTATAAATAGAAATGTCTCCCATTAAAAGATACTATAATATGTTGTAATTTTATACCTTCTCAAAAACTAACGTTACACTATGTATTTAATCTTTGATACGGAAACTACCGGATTACCTAAAAAATGGAATGCGCCAATAACGGATACCGATAACTGGCCTAGGTGTATTCAAATTGCATGGCAATTGCATGACGAGTTGGGTAATTGTATTGAGCATCAAGATTATTTAGTGCAACCTGAAGGATTTAATATTCCTTATGATGCCGAAAAAATTCACGGTATTTCTACGGAATTAGCACAGGAGCAAGGTGTCACTTTAGCCGAAGTTTTAGAGAAATTTAATATTGCATTAAGTAAAACCACGTTTGTAGTTGGGCAAAATGTAAAGTTCGATTTAAATATCATGGGTGCTGAGTTTGTGCGCCATAATTTAGAAAATCAATTACAGGAATTACCGGTTTTAGATACCTGTACGGAACATACGGCAAAACTATGTCAGATTCCAGGTGGACGAGGCGGAAAATTTAAGCTACCTACATTAACTGAGTTACACCAATATTTATTTCAAAAGCCTTTTGGTGAAGCACACAATGCTACTGCCGATGTTGAGGCAACGACACGATGTTTTTTCGAGTTAATTCGTTTAAGACAATATACCAAAGAGCAATTAGACGTTGCGTCAGATTATTTTAAAAACTTCTCGCAAGCGAATCCGCAACCTATAGAATTTATAGGGTTAAAGCATATTAACTTAAAACGAGAAAGTGAAAAAATTGCCAAGCGTTTACAAGCAAAGCAAGACGTTGGTGTTTCTAATGAAGAATTACGACAAAACTTACAACAATTAAAAGATACCGATTTTGTGCATTTGCATAATCATTCGCAATTCTCGGTATTGCAGTCAACCATTTCAATAAAAGGATTGGTTGGTTTAGCGGCTAAAAATAATATGCCAGCTGTTGCTATTACCGATCACGGAAATATGATGGGTGCTTTTCACTTTGTGAAAGAAGTCGGTAATCATAATAAGAGTGTAAAGCCTAAAATTGAAGAAGCGTTAGCGCAAGGCGAAACACCAAAACATAAAATTATAAAACCAATTATTGGTTGTGAGTTTTTTGTTTGTGAAGATCATACTAATAAAAATGTAAAAGATAACGGTTATCAAATTGTATTAATAGCCAAGAATAAAAATGGGTATCATAATTTGGCTAAATTATCGTCGCACGCATTTACCGATGGTTTTTATTATTTACCAAGAATTGATAAAAAATTAATAGAACAATATAAAGAAGATTTATTAGTCTTAACCGGTAACTTATATGGTGAAGTGCCAAGTAAAGTACTAAATGTAGGAGAAAGTCAGGCTGAAGAAGCTTTATTGTGGTGGAAGGAGCAATTTCAAGATGATTTATATATTGAAATAATGCGCCACAATCAAGAGGATGAAAATAGAGTGAATACCACTTTAATAGAGTTTTCTAAAAAGCACGATGTAAAATTAGTTGCCTCTAACAATACTTATTATGGTGCGCAAAGTGATGCTAATGCACACGATATTTTATTGTGTGTAAAAGATGGTGAAAAACAAGCCACACCAATTGGTCGTGGTCGTGGTTATCGTTACGGTTTACCAAATCAAGAATATTTCTTTAAGTCGGCAGACGAAATGAAAGCCTTGTTTAAAGATTTGCCTCAGGCGATTATAAACTCGTTAGAAATTGCCAATAAAATTGAACCTTTTGAGTTAGCACGTAATGTTTTATTACCTGCTTTCGATATAGGTGAAGAATTTATGCATCCTGAAGATTTAGTAGATGGTGGAAAAAGAGGTGAAAATGCCTTTTTAAGGCATATTACTTATGAAGGAGCAAAAAAACGTTATGGCGAAGAACTAAGCGAAGAAGTAATTGAGCGTTTAGATTTTGAGCTGGATGTTATTGAAAAAACAGGTTATCCTGGATATTTCTTAATTGTAGAAGATTTTATTCGTGAAGCCAGAAAGATGGATGTATCCGTTGGTCCTGGTCGTGGATCTGCAGCAGGATCGGTAGTAGCGTATTGTTTATGGATTACCAATATTGATCCGTTATTGTATAATTTACTTTTTGAGCGTTTCTTAAATCCCGATCGTGTAAGTATGCCTGATATTGATATTGATTTTGATGATGAAGGTCGAGGTCGTGTTATGGATTACGTAATTGAAAAATATGGTGCAAACCAAGTGGCGCAAATTATTACCTATGGTACAATGGCAGCCAAATCCAGTATTCGTGATACCGCACGTGTATTAGATTTACCCTTATTTGATGCCGATAGGATTGCGAAGTTAATTCCTAATATGTCTAAGTTAAATAAGATTTTTGGAAAGACAGAAAAGGAGTTAAGTCAAAAATTTAGAGCTGAAGAATTAGCTTTAGTCAACGAACTTTTAGCAATTGCTGAAGGTGACGATTTACCAGCAGAAACTTTAAACTTAGCCAGAACTTTAGAAGGTTCGGTAAGAAATACAGGAATTCACGCTTGTGGTGTAATTATTACGCCAGACGATATTACAAAATTCGTTCCCGTAGCCTTAGCAAAAGATTCCGATTTATATG
>DAISIZ010000134.1:0-5481 GCA_036821745.1 Aurantibacter sp.
CCATTTTAGCACACGCCAGATTACAAGGCACATTATTCGACTTTGCTAAAAAAGTGTCGCCGGTATTCTCTCTTATTTATTGTTATGTTATCTATGTTATTTGTGTGCTGTTACCAGCGCCAAGAACAGCAAGTGTTACGCACGAAATGTCTATTGCGCCTTATTTTGATTTAAGTCCGTGGATAACCAGTTCCGTGTATTTTATTTTAGTGTTGATTTTCGCCTTAAATCGTTCTAAAATATTAAACCTTTTAGGGAAATATTTAACCCCAATAATAGTACTTATTTTATTAGCTATTATTTTTATTGGTTTAGGGATTTCTCCAGAAACGATGAAGCCATCTACATTTAAAACGCCAGTTATTGCAGGTGTTATAGAAGGTTACCAGACTTTTGATGCTATTGGTGGCGCCGTGGTTGGTGGTGTTATTGTTATTTCGCTTAAATTAAAAGGATTTCGCTCTTTTACAGTCACAAAATCTATTATTAGCAAGTCAGGTTTGTTAGCGGGTTCAGGCTTGCTAATTATTTATGCAGGTTTAATTGCTTTAGGTGCACATTTTAATGCCGAAATCCCCAAAGACGCCTCAAGAACCGATATTTTATTGCAATTAAGTACTACAACTTTAGGGCAAATAGGTGCTTCGTTTTTAAGTGTTTTAGTGGCTTTAGCTTGTTTTACAACTGCGGTTGGAATTATAACTGGTGTGGCGGATTATTTTAGAGGGTTTTTCAATAATTCTAATTTAGCGTATCAAATAACCGCTGTTATTGGTTGTTTGTTTGGAGTCTTGGTTGGGCAGTTTGATGTACACTTTATTATAGTGGTGGCTATTCCCATATTAATGGTGATTTATCCAGTAACTATTGTTTTAATTTTGTTAAATGTATTACCAGAAAAATGGTCTTCAAACTTTGTTTTTAAAGCTGTTGTGTTTACAGCAATACTATTTAGTTTGCCCGATGTTTTTAATATTTACTTTAAAGATACATCAGTTATGCAATCCATAACCCATACAATTCCTTTGGCTGAACACGGTTTAACTTGGGTTTTACCATCATTAATTGTGTTTATTTTGTCAAATTTCAAAAAATCTTCGACTAATAGATAAAAAAGAATGGCAACTCAAGACGTACAGACTTATAATTATAAAGACTTATTCTCATTAAGCACCATTAATTTTGATAAAGCTTGTGTGGTAAACGAGCCAAAGCAAGTTGAAGCTTACACCATTTATTGGGTTAAAGACGGTAGAGGTTCTTATAATATTGACTTTAAAACGTACGAGTTTAATAATAATATTTTATTCTTTTTATCGCCAGGTCAGATCTTCACTGTGGATTCCGAAAAAATAAAAGAAGCCTATAAAATCTCTTTTAATAAAGATTTTTATTGCATTCAAACACACGATAAAGAAGTGGCTTGTAATGGCGTTTTATTTAATAATGTGTACGAAACGCAATTTGTAAAACCTTGCGAAAAAGACACTCAAAAGCTAAGTTTTATTTTGGACGGATTTATAGAGGAATTTGCTCAAAATCAAACCGCGCAATATGATATGCTACAAAGCTATTTAAAGCAATTTATTGTCACGGCAGTGCGTATTCAAAAAGAAAATCTACCCATTAAAACCGATATAGAGCACAAGTTGTTTAAAGATTTTAGTGCGCTGGTAGAGCAAAATTTTAAAACCCTACATTCGGTAACAGACTATGCAAATCGTTTAGGTTTGTCGCCAAAATCTATTACTAAAAGTTTCGCTAAACTTGGCGTGACTTCACCAAGCGATTTTATTAAAAACCGCCTAATTACAGAAGCTAAACGCTATTTAATCTATACTGACGATTCTGTAAAACACGTCGCTTACAACTTAGGTTTTAACGATTCGGCATACTTTACACGTTTCTTTAAAAAAGCCACATCTACGTCGCCATCGCAGTTTTGTAAGGATTATTAATCTAATATTATATCTGTTTTTAGGGCTTGACCTGAATCCTGAATTTAGTTCAGGATCAGGCTATACTCATTGATTCTATTTTAAATTATTGAATTCGTGAATATTTCATATTTCGACAGTCGCTTTTTTAAGTAGCATAACTGCAATAACTTAAAAGGAGCTTAACAATGCCTCCAATCTTCACGTAAAACACCTGTAAATACGAGTTTTTTTTACCAAGTCCAACACTAAGGAACTTTTGTCCATTTTTTTAGGTGGCTTTCAGTTGCATCTTTGCAGTGTAATCAAAACACAACAATTATGAAAGCAACAAAATCAATCTTCAATTTAATTGAAATTTTTACTAAAGCTAAGCGCAAAATGGCTCGCATAATTAATCCTCTAGAGCATTGCAAAAATGAAGCCCTACACGATTTTTATTGTGAAGCAACCATTGAAAATAAATTATAATTAATACAAAAATAAAAAACATATTATGAGCACATTTAATGTACCAACAAGAGCAGAAGTATCAGAAAATAACCAAGCTATTTTCGATCAATTAGAAAAAGGATTAGGATTCGTACCTAATTTATATGCAACATTCGCGCATAGTGAAAATGCTTTAGGAAACTTTTTAGGTTTAGCAAATGCAAAAACTTCATTTTCATCTAAAGAAAAAGAGGTCATTAACTTAGCAGTAAGTCAAGTTAACCAATGTGAGTACTGTTTAGCAGCACACACAGCTATTGGGAAAATGAACGGATTTAACGACGAGCAAATTTTAGAATTACGTTCTGGAGCTGCTTCTTTCGATGCTAAATACAACACTTTAGCGGTTTTAGCTAAAAATATGGCCGAAACAAGAGGTGCAACAACACCAGAAGTTCAAGATGCATTTTTTAAGGCTGGTTATACTAAAGAAAACTTAGTAGACGCAGTAACTTTAGTAGGAGAAATTACCATTACAAACTACTTACATAGAACAACAGAAGTTGCTGTTGATTTTCCTACAGTAGCAGTATAAATTCAAACAATAAATTAAAATCAATACCCAATAATTAAATAACAGAAACAATGAAAAAAGTAATCGCAATTTTAGTATTAACATTAGTAACAGTATTTAACGTAAATGCACAAGACTCAAAAAAAGCACCTGCTAAAAAGGTAGCTTTAGAGCAAACTAAAGGAGAGTTTACACAAAAAGCTGTCACTTTAAGTGAAGGAACTTATGTGTTTAGTGTAACTAATTCAAACGCGGCTCCAGAAGTTGGTTTAGTATTAATTAAAGAAGGAGCAGATGCTTCTAATGCTAAGAACCACATTGCAAATGCTTATGTATCTCAAATGGTAAAGCACGGTAAAACGGAATCTTCTAAAGAAGTGACCCTAACTAAAGGAACTTATAAATATTTTTGCCCTTTTAACAAAACGCCTCAGTATACGCTTACTGTACAGTAAATAAATTTATTTTAAGAGAAGAAAAAGCGAGCTGTTTAACTCGCTTTTTTTTGTGAGTTATAGTTATTGCATAATTCTAATAGCTTATATGTGGTTTTCCAATTTCTTGTTGTGGTTTGGGTTTGTAGCTGTTTTTCAAAATAGGCATTAGACGGTTTTGTTTTATGGTATTTGTTTTCCAAACATAAGTAAATCACATCAGTGCTAATTTTAAATTTATCTGGTAAAAAAGCCGTGTAATTAATAGTCTTTAAGTTAGTTCTATTTGGACCCGATTTTAAAAACGTAAAATGTAGTTTGCTATTATCTTCTTTGTAATATGGATTATCATTTATATTACGTTCTAAATCGGCTTTACTTTTTACAATAACAGGAACTTGAAAGCCAAATTCATTACTAATACAAGTTGCAATCTCTTGCTCTAAAACACTATTGTCTTTACCTGATGCAAAAATGAGATTTCCACTTTGTATGTAAGTCACGACATTTTGTAACCCAATTTTGGAAAGCGCCACTTTTAAGTCTGCCATTCGTAAACGGTTGTGTTTACCAACATTAATACCTCGTAAAAGTGCAATTTTGATGTTCATTTTAATTATGTTTATGAGTTACAAGTTAAATGAAAGTATCTGCTTTCAAAAGCGGACACAAAAAAACCGCTAACAAAGTAGCGGTTTTAAGTATAAATAAATCTAGTTTTAACTAGTTCATTAAGTCTTCAATTTCTTCAACTTCAATAGGAATATCGCGCATTAAGTTAAATGGCTCTCCTGTTTTTTGAATCACAACATCATCTTCTAGACGAACCCCAAACCCTTCATCTGGTAAATAAATACCTGGTTCTACAGTAAATACCATATTTTCTTGCATTGGCTCGTGTAATAATCCGTAATCGTGCGTATCTAAACCTATATGGTGACTGGTTCCGTGCATAAAGTATTTTTTATAAGCTGGCCAATCTGGGTTTTCATTCTTCACATCGGCTTTGTCTAATAAACCTAAGCCTAATAATTCGCTGGTCATTAATTTACCAACTTCAACGTGATAATCTGCCCAAATATTTCCAGGGATTAGCATTTTCGTTGCGTCGTTTTTTACACGATTTACCGCGTTGTAAACATCACGTTGTCTATCGCTAAATTTTCCAGAAACAGGAATGGTACGCGACATATCGCTACTGTAATTTGCATAGCTTGCACCGGCATCAATAAGGATTAAATCGCCAGCTTTACACTCTTGGTTGTTTTCAATATAATGTAATACGTTAGCGTTGTTTCCAGAAGCTATAATTGGCGTGTAAGCAAATCCGTCCGAGCGGTTATTTAAAAACTCGTGCATAAATTCGGCTTCTAAGTTATACTCAAAAACACCAGGTTTTGTGTAACCTAAAACACGTCTAAAACCTTTGTTAGTAATATCGCAAGCTTTTTGCATAAGGTCTAATTCTATTTGGTCTTTTACAGAACGTAAACGTTGTAAAATAGGATTAGATTTAGCCACACGATGCGCAGGATATTTGTCTTTTAACCAAATGGTAAAACGATCCTCGCGAGTTTGTGTTTCTACATTAGCACGGTAATGTTCGTTGGTGTTAATGTAAACGTTATCGGCTTGAGACATAATCTCGGCAACCACTTTATGTAAGTCTTGTAACCAATACACGGTTTTTACACCACTGGTAGCAAAAGCAGTTTCTTTAGTTAGTTTTTCGCCTTCCCAAACTGCAATATGTTCGTTAGTTTCTTTTAAAAATAAGATTTCACGATTTTTTGGGTTCGGACAATCAGGGAATAACACTAAAATACTTTCTTCTTGGTCTACACCACTTAAATAAAAAATATCTCTATGCTGTGCAAAAGGTAAGGTGCTGTCTGCACTTACAGGGTAAATATCGTTAGAGTTGAAAAATGCAACGCTATTGGCTTGCATTTGTTCCGCAAAGTTTTTACGGTTTTTAATAAATAGTTTCGAGTCTATTCTATCGTATTTCATAAGAAGAATGATTTAGTGTTTTCTAAACATATTGGAAAACATATGTTAACAATACTTCAAAAATACTAAAAAGATAAACAGACTTAATAAG
>DAISIZ010000135.1:0-5468 GCA_036821745.1 Aurantibacter sp.
CAAATATTTCAGTCTGACTTGCAAACCGATTTTCTTTAATATTTTTATATAATGTTTCTTTATCTCCAGAAACCTCAATAGTAATCATACTATTTTGTGGCGATGGTTTCGCTAAACTTGTATTCACTCGATAAAACGATTCTGTTTTATTAAAACTTAAGGTATATTCCTTTTGAAACTGCTTAGTCAATTGTGCTTGAATTTGCTTTTCCATTTCAATACCTTCTTCTACACCATCCATTTTAAAATCCATTTTTCGGTGTGACTTATAAATGGCTTCACCTTGAAAATCTTGTGCTTGCAGATTAAACACAAATGCGAAAAGGGCTACGTATTTAAAAATATTTTTCATAATTAATTATTGTTTTCGTAATAGTTTTTTGCGCTTTTTTTAAGCTTTGAAATCATTTTTATAAATGCTTTTTTCTTATTCGGATTACCATTAATCTTATAGCTTACCTTTTTACTTAAAGATGTATGATCAGATTTACAGGTTAATCTAAATTCTAAATCAGAATTTGAACAAACATCATCAAACAGATCGTTTAAATCAGATACTTTTAGAGCTCTCAAATCATTTAGAGAATCTATAGTGACTTCAATCTTTAAATTATTTAATGTCGCTTTTTTAGCACTATTATTATTTTGACCAAAAGAAAAAGTCAGAAAAAACAAGGCACTAATTAGGATTAAATATCTCATAATATGTGGTTTAAATGATTAATACTTCAAAAGTAAAACAGAAAAGAACGTAAATGCGTTAACCAGTGTTAACGACTGTTAACCAATTGGTTTTATTAGGTTTAAATTCTATTTTTGAACTATGAATAACATTAAAATGAAACGTATTTTGGGCTTAGTTATACTAGTTATAACTGTAACCACTGGTATGCAAGCTTATTGGAACTATAAAAATTACGTTACCAATAAACAGCAATACCAAAACGAAATACAACAAAGTCTTGATGGTGCTGTAAATATGTATTTTGAAAGTTTAGCCAAACAAAATACTCTAGGTTTTGCGGTAGATGAAAAGAATCAAAAAGGTTTTTTGAAAAAAGATGGCGCTTTTGATAAGATTCTGGACGAAATGAAAATTGATGAACACGGTTTTCATTTAATTGATAGTTTAGACACGCACACTTTAGATGGTATTACCATAATCAGTAACAAAACCATAGACACATTTAAAACTTCTAAAAGCGAAACCAAACATTTTAATTTAAGTAATAAAGATGAAAAAAAGCAATGGTTAACTTTTACTGACTCACTAAAAAAAACCAACAACAAACCATTAGAATTTCTAACTTCTAAAGTGATTATTTCAATAACAAATGACACTTTAGATTTAAAAAAATTAAACAAGAATATTGCTGAAAATTTAAAGACTAAACACATAGAATTAGACTATGCTTTAAAATACAAACCAAGAATTGGAGACACACAATACATTAACCAAACAAATGTAAAACCAGAATACTTAAGCTTAAACACAAAGTCTTTACTTTTAGATACAAGCGACGAACTAAACCTTTACTACAAGGACAGTAGTTTTATTATTTTAAAACGAATTATTGGTGGTATTATAATATCTATTCTACTGTTGTTAAGTTTAATTTTTTGTTTGATATATTTATTAAAAACCATAAGTAAACAAAAGCAAGTAGCCGAAATTAAAAATGATTTAATAAGTAATATTACGCACGAATTTAAAACACCTATTTCTACAATAACGGTTGCTTTAGAAACCTTAAAAAACAGCGACATAAATCAAGATAAAAACCGAACACAGCGTTATTTAGACATATCAACATCGCAGTTAGATAAACTAACCATTATGGTTGAAAAACTACTTGAAACCGCAACTTTAGACAGTAAAAGTTTAAACCTTAATAAAGCAGAAATTAATTTAAATAAAATACTTAGTCTATTAGTTAGCAAGCACCAATTGCAAACTGAAGACAAACACATTGAGTTAGTAACAGAATCTAAAAACACAAGTATTATTGCCGATGAATTCCACATCGAAAATGCTATTAATAATATTATAGACAATGCTATAAAATATGGTGGAGAACTGATTAACATAACACTTAACCAAGACCAATCACAAACCTACATTACTATTAGCGACAACGGAACAAGTTTAACCAAAACACAATCCGAACAAATTTTCGATAAATTTTATCGCGTTCCTAAAGGAAACACGCATAATGTAAAAGGCTTCGGAATTGGCTTATACTACACCAAAAAAATAATAGAGAAACACCAAGGAAACATTTCAGTTCACTTATACAACAACACCACTTTTAAAATCACCTTACCAAATGCAAACTAAAATACATATTCTTCTTGCCGAAGATGAGCCACCATTAGGTATGATTGTAAAAGAGAACTTAGAATCTAAAGGCTTTAGTGTAGACCTTTGTGAAAATGGCGAAATTGCACTTTATACCTATCATCAAAAAAAGCCAGACATTTTAATCTTGGACGTTATGATGCCTATAAAAGACGGCTTCACTTTAGCTAAAGATATTAGAACAACAGACCAACACACGCCTATTATTTTCTTAACAGCAAAATCACAAACACAAGATGTGGTTGAAGGTTTTTCTATTGGAGGAAACGATTACTTAAAAAAGCCATTTAGTGTGGAGGAATTGGTCGCCAGAATAAATAATTTATTAAACCGAAAAGCTTTACAGGAAACTACCAACATTATAAAAATTGGCGACTACACATTTAATTTCCCAAAACAAACGTTGCAATTTAATACCGAAACACCTCAACAACTCACGCATAGAGAAGCGCATTTATTGTTTCATTTAGTTCAAAATAAAAATGCCGTTTTAGATCGCTCATTAATATTGAAAAAACTTTGGGGTAACGACGATTTTTTTAATGCCAGAAGTATGGATGTTTTTATCTCTAAATTGAGAAAAAAGCTTAAAAACGACGAAAATCTACAAATTATAAACGTGAGAGGATTTGGCTACAAATTAATTTGAAACCATTTCAGTTTATTCTTGCTTTTTTAATTGTTCAATTTAGCTATGCTCAAATTGAAGCTAACTTGATAGAAAAGCTAAAAACACCAAGAGATTCGGTCGTTAATGTGGACAATTTTGAATACCTATATTACATCAACCATAAAAAACTGCTGAAAAAGAATCCTTACGCTTCTTTTAATTATAGTAATCTGGCATTAGGTAAAATAGAACAGATTAACACCTTTAACCCATTAAAAACCTATGTGTTTTATAAGGATATGAATGCCTTAGTGGTTTTAGACAATCGTTTCGCAGAATTAGCTACGGTAAACTTTAACCGATTAAACGATTTAAAATTAGTATCATATTTATCGCCTGCCAACAAAAACTTTGTATGGTTATATAATACGTCTACTTTACGCTTAGAGTTGTACGATTTTATTGCCAACGAAAAAACATTAGAAACCAACCCAATTGCCGAAAACATTATAGATATAGACAGTGACTACAACTACGTATGGCTTTTAACCGACAAGAAACTATACTGTTACAACTATAGAGGTTTATTATTATATACCATAAACAACGAAGATTACACAAAAGTAAGAGCATCAAACGAACACCTGTTTTTCAAGAAAAAAAACAACATTTACTTTTACAACAAGAACACAAAAGAAACCCAAGTACTACCTATTAAGCATCAACTTATAAATTCTTTTTTTGTATCCCAACAAAACCTTTATATTTACGAGTTGAACACCTTATTTAAGTACCAAATAAACTTATAAATATGCACGTTGCAATTGCAGGAAATATAGGCGCAGGAAAAACTACGCTAACTAAACTTTTAGCGAAACATTTTAACTGGGAAGCCCAATTAGAAGATGTGGTAGACAACCCATATTTAGACGATTTCTATAACCAAATGGAACGTTGGAGTTTTAACCTACAAGTGTACTTTTTAAACAGTCGTTTTCGTCAAGTCGCACAAATTCGTGAAAGCGGAAAAGATATTATTCAAGACCGTACCATTTACGAAGACGCACACATTTTCGCACCTAACTTGCACGCTATGGGTTTAATGACCAATCGTGATTTTAAAAACTACAGTTCTTTATTTGAACTAATGGAAGGTTTTGTGCAAGGTCCAGATTTACTGATTTACTTACGTAGTAGTATTTCTAATTTGGTATCGCAAATACACAAGCGAGGTAGAGATTACGAAAACTCAATTAGTATTGATTATTTAAGCAGACTAAACGAGCGTTACGAAGCCTTTATACAAGGTTACACTAAAGGTAAACTTCTTATTATAGATGTCGACGATTTAGATTTTGTTGCCAATCCTGAAGATTTAGGAAGCATTATTAATAAAATTGATGCCGAAATTAACGGGTTGTTTTAATAATTCAACATTTCAACATAAGACACAAAAAACCTTTTAAAGATAATCTTTAAAAGGGGTTTGTGTTATAATAAAAACTTATATTTATAGATTATAAGCTTTTTTTTTAAAGAATAATCTAAACTTAGCTAGCAATAGCTAATAAATAAGATAGTTACCTACCGCCGTTTGCTCTAAGATCGGCAATACACTGACCGTCAAGACTTGGTACCGCCCCACCACTTATTAAGTCAATAACACCAGAACCTGTTTCTGCTTTCCAAAACATTAAACACGTGTCTACATCACAATGTTTAGGATGCGTTGTATCTTCATGTGCCGTCTGTAAAGGCGTTCCTAAATTTGTTAAACCTAGAAGATGTCCAAATTCATGTAATATAACAGTTGTTTCTAATAATTCTCGCGACGGCTCCAAAGGTTCATCACTTAAATCTTGTATTGTTTCTTCATAGATCACAAAAGATGTGTTTCTGTAAGCTGTACCTAACACAGTGCCTGTACCCGTGTTTGAAGAAGATGCGCCATCAGCAAAAAAAGCCCATACTGCAATTTGTGACTCTGAACTAAAAAGCGTTCTAAAATTAGCTTCAACATTCACTAAGTCTTCAAATGAATATGGAGAAAGGCCTGGTGATGTAATCTCTCTTTTTTGAACACTTATACCGTTTGGCTTATTGGTGCGTTCCTCTAAGAAATTCACAAAATTATCAATAGAAGCTTGCTGTGGTTCATTTCCTGAAACATAAACAACCTCTACAACAGTACTTTGAAATTTAGCGTTAGATAGCAACCCATTTGCCGATTGTCCTGCTGGCAATGTATTAGAAGTGGACACGCTAGTTGTTGAACTGTTTGCTCCTGAAGCCTTACTTTCGTCGTCTTTAGAGCACGATAAAATAATTGTTAAAAATAATACTGATACTAATAAATGTTTCATAATTTATTTTTTTTGTTTCTTTATTTACGTAAGATAAGAAATTGAAAATAGGATTTAGATTTTTTTTAAAACATTAAAAATAAAAACCAAAACTTCCAGTAATTCCAAATTTCCTAGCGTCTGGTTGGTCTAAATA
>DAISIZ010000136.1:0-5322 GCA_036821745.1 Aurantibacter sp.
TAGGCAATATTTACTTGTTCTGGCACTGGTTCTTTAGCTAAACGTGCTAAAGCTTTTACAGCAGCCATTTTCATTTCTTCATTAATCTTGGTAGCGCGAACATCTAAAGCACCACGAAAAATAAATGGAAATCCTAAAACGTTATTTACTTGGTTAGGGTTATCGCTTCGTCCTGTAGCCACAATAATATCTTCACGAGAATTAATCGCAACATCATAACTCACCTCTGGTGTTGGATTTGCTAAAGCAAAAACCACAGGATCTTTCGCCATAGATTGTAGCATTTTAGTATCTACAATATTTCCTACTGATAATCCTAAAAACACATCTGCGCCTTTTAAAGCTTCAGCTAAGTTTTTATATTTTTTATCCGTTGCAAAATGCATTTGCGTTTCGGTTAAATCATCTCTATCCGTATGAAGTACGCCATTCACATCAAACATTACCACATTATCTGGGTTCACGCCTAACATTTCGTATAATTTAATACACGCCATAGCTGCACTTCCAGCTCCAGATAACACGATTTTAACTTCAGATACTGATTTTCCAGCAATTTCTAAAGCATTTAATAAGGCTGCCGAAGAAATAATAGCCGTTCCATGTTGATCATCGTGCATTACCGGAATATCTAATTCTTCCTTTAAACGACGCTCAATTTCAAAAGCTTCTGGTGCTTTTAAATCTTCTAAATTAATCCCACCAAAAGTTGGTGCAATACGTTTTACCGTATTGATAAATTCTTCAATATCTTCTGTATCAATTTCAATATCGAATACATCAATATCTGCAAAAATTTTAAATAGTAAACCTTTACCTTCCATTACTGGTTTGGAAGCTTCTGGTCCAATATTACCTAAACCTAAAACAGCCGTACCATTTGTAATTACTGCTACTAAATTTCCTTTAGCTGTGTATTTGTAAACATTATTAACGTCTTTAGCAATTTCTAAACAAGGCTCGGCAACTCCTGGAGAATAGGCTAACGATAAGTCACGCTGAGACGCGTACTTTTTTGTTGGCACTACTTTTATTTTTCCTGGGGTTGGCTTTGCGTGATATACTAAAGCTTCGCGACGTCTGTGTTGTTTACTCATAATAGTTAAAGTGCCGACTGAACGACCTTGGGTTAATAACTTGACATACAAATGTAAGTGATAAACAGTTTAAAACATAACATTTTATCCCTATAAATATGCAGAAATTGAAAGTGTAATTATGATTTTAAAAAATCAATATTACGCTGTAAACCTTTAAATTTAGTGCGTTTTACTGCAGATTTTTGAAATACTTTTTTGAAAACGTCTTCGGTAATTTCTTCCCAATCTTTTTTACTGAAGTTTAAAAGATCTGGATTGGTATTAAAAAGCGGTTCGTTATGTGGTTTAGAAAATTTATTCCAAGGACACACATCTTGACAGACATCGCAACCAAACATCCAATCGTCAAAACTATTTTTTAAGTTATTTGGTAATTGGTCTTTTAACTCTATGGTAAAATAAGAAATACATTTACTGCCATCAACCACATAAGGTTTGGTAATAGCTTGTGTTGGGCAAGCATCTATACAAGCAGTGCATGTCCCACAATGATCTGTTGTTGGTGTGTCGTATTCTAAGTCTAAATCAATAATAAGTTCAGCTATAAAATAAAATGAGCCAACTCCTTGAGTGATTAAATTACTGTTTTTACCTATCCAACCTAAACCAGATTTAGCGGCCCAAGCTTTATCTAAAACTGGTGCAGAATCTACAAAAGCACGACCTGATATATCGCCAATTTCGGTTTGAATAATATGAGCTAATTCTTTTAATTTATCTTTAATCACACTATGATAATCTTGACCATAAGCGTATTTAGAAATTTTATAACTGTCTTTATTTTGTTGTTGCTCTGGGTAATAATTCAATAATAAAGAAATGACACTTTTGGAATCTTCGACCAGTTTTGTTGGATCTAAACGCTTATCGAAATTATTTTCCATATAATGCATATCACCGTGTGCATTATTTTTAAGCCAACGTTCTAATCGTGGTGCTTCGGTTTCAAGAAAACCTGCTTTACTTATCCCACAAGATAAAAAGCCTAAGCGTTTGGCTTCAGCTTTAATTAATTGCGCATATTTAGCTTTATTATCAATCACTTTTAACGCTTTTCAAACTTTAAAAATGCATTTTTAGGTTTTAACGCTATTAAAGGCGTAATACCTATTTCGTCAAATTCGGGCGTGATTTTATAGGTTTTAACTAATTCGGTTACGGCAATAATCATTTCATACATAGCGAAATTATTACCTATGCATTTTCGTGGTCCAGCACCAAAAGGAAAATATTGTGATGTAAACTGATTGGTATGGTTAGCAAAACGTTCTGGAATAAATTCCTCTGGTTGCTCCCATAATTCTGGATGTCTGTGAATTTCATATATAGAAAACAACAAACTACTTCCAGCCGTGAAATTCATATTATTAAACGAATCGTCAGTCTTATTAACGCGATCTATAAAATATACTGGTGGATACAAACGCATAGATTCCTCAAGAATTTGCTGACATACTTTAGACTGTGAAATTCGAGTCATTAAATCTGCTTTGTCGCCATTTAAATTTTGAAATTCAGCAAAAATTTGCTCTTGATATTCTGGATGTTTAGCTAATAGTTGAAATGTGAATGTTAACGCATTTGATGTTGTTTCGTGACCAGCAGTAAAAATGATTAAAATTTCATCTATTAGTTGCTGTTCGGTCATTCCTAAGCCGTCATCATACTTGGTACTTAAAAGCATATCTAATAAATCTCCGTAAGATATACCAGATTGTTGGCGTTCTTTTACAATACGTTTCAAAATCTCACGCGCTTCTTTGCTATAATCTAAATGTTTTTTTAAAACGCCACTTAATTGAAACCACCAACCTAAATAAGGTTGACGTAACTCTTTAACCAACATACGTTGATAAGCCTCGGTAATAAACTGAAGCCTTTCCATATCATCAGGATTAGCCGCTTTTGTAAATAACGACTTTACAACCGTTTGAAATGCTAAGTCGTTAAATATTGGAAAGATGTCAATTTTAGTATTGGGTTTGATCGCCTGAAACTCATTAATAATAGTTTCTTGCATCCCTAATAACAATTGTTCTAACTGCTTTTTGTAAAATGCTGGTTGTAACATTTTACGTTGTTTTTTCCACTTCTCACCTTCAGCAGTTAGTAAACCTTCACCTATATATTTAGCTAAATCTTCAGTTTGAATTTTAGACTTTGTATAATTTTTCTGATTCTTTTGAAGCACATATTGCGCTAAGCCAGCATCACGACTAAAGAAAATTTTAGTATTAAAACCTACATTAAGTTTAAATGTATCCCCTTTAGTTTTAAAATTTTCTAAATGAAATGGCAATGGATTCTTTAAAATATCCACCGAATGTTTTAAAAATTTACCGAAAGATACTTCAGGTATATTAGTCATAGAGAAAACAACTTTAAATGATACTATTAAAATAAACCACCTTGAACAGGACCTTTTACTTTTCCTAAATGTTTATAGGCTAATTCTGTCACTTCGCGTCCTCTTGGCGTACGAACAATAAAACCTTGTTGTATTAAGAATGGCTCGTAAACTTCTTCGATAGTTTCTGGGCTTTCACTTACTGCTGTAGCAATTGTACTTACACCAACTGGTCCGCCTTTAAACTTATCAATAATGGTATTTAAAATTTTATTATCCATTTCATCCAAACCATAAGCATCTACATGCAAGGCTTTAAGTGCAAATTTAGCAATGGCAATATCTATAGTTCCGTTACCTTTAATTTGAGCAAAATCTCGCACACGACGCAACAAAGCATTGGCAATTCGAGGCGTTCCACGACTACGACCAGCTATTTCTATAGCAGCTTCCATAGTAATTGGCATATTTAAAATTGCCGAACTACGTTGTACAATGGTAGTTAGTAACTCTGTATTATAATATTGTAAGCGACTTTGAATACCGAAACGCGCACGCATTGGTGCAGTAAGTAATCCAGAACGCGTGGTTGCACCAACTAAGGTAAATGGGTTTAAGTTAATTTGAACAGTTCTTGCATTTGGACCAGACTCAATCATAATATCGATTTTAAAGTCTTCCATTGCCGAATATAGATACTCTTCTACAATTGGACTTAATCGATGAATTTCATCAATAAAAAGCACATCTCTATCATCTAAATTGGTTAGCAAGCCAGCCAAATCTCCTGGCTTGTCTAAAACAGGACCAGAAGTGATTTTAATACCAACCTCTAACTCATTTGCTAAAATGTTGGCCAAGGTAGTTTTACCTAATCCTGGAGGACCGTGAAATAAAGTATGATCTAAAGCTTCATCGCGTTGGTTTGCAGCTTGTACAAATATTTGAAGATTCTCTAACACTTGTTCTTGTCCCGTAAAGTCACTAAAACTTAGTGGACGCAACTGCTTTTCTACATCATATTCTTCTGGTGTAAAATTGTCGTTAGTAGGATCAAGATGTTCGTTCATAATACTGAGAATGCTGTTTAATCAAATATAATAAAAAAGCCTTTCTAATAAATAATTAGAAAAGCTTTATATAAGGTTTTAGCTTCAGTTATAAAGCGACTTTGTTTTAGTGTTGTAACTCTTCTTCTCCTTCCAACATTGGAACATCTTGAGGTACGAAATCTGTATCGTGACCTGGTTTAGAATAGTCATAAGCCCAACGATGAACTTCAGGTATAGCACCTGGCCAGTTACCGTGGATATGCTCTACTGGTGTAGTCCATTCCATAGTGTTAGACTTCCATGGGTTTTGAGTAGCTTTCTTTCCATAGAATATACTTGAAAAGAAGTTATATAAAAATACCAGTTGAAAAGCTGCTCCAATTAATGCAAATACTGTAATTACTATGTTACCATCAGCTAAATCATCAAATAATGGGAAGTTAGAGTTGGTGTAGTAACGTCTTGGTAAACCAGCCATTCCAATAAAGTGCATTGGGAAGAACACTCCGTAAGCACATATTGCAGTTACCCAAAAGTGAACGTACCCTAATTTCTTGTTCATCATACGACCAAACATTTTTGGAAACCAGTGGTAAACACCGGCAAATAATCCATAAAGCGCAGATATACCCATTACTAAGTGGAAGTGAGCTACTACGAAGTATGTATCATGAACGTTAATATCTAAAGCAGAATCTCCTAAGATAATACCTGTTAATCCACCTGTGATAAATGTAGATACTAAACCAATAGAGAATAACATTGCAGGGTTCATTTGTAGGTTACCTTTCCATAACGTGGTTATGAAGTTAAAGGCTTTTAC
>DAISIZ010000137.1:0-5305 GCA_036821745.1 Aurantibacter sp.
GCTTATCAGTTGTAATGGCGTCAAATCCGTTTACAACTCTAAAACGCTGTCCTGGTGTGATTGGTTTTAATTTTCTTACTGACATTTGTCTTTAAATTACATGTTAGTGTATAAATCAATCGATTCACCTTCCGCCAGTTGTACAATTGCTTTCTTTAAAGCATTTGTTTTACCATGTTGAATACCAGTTTTAGTAAACTTAGTTTTTCTATCTGGACGGACATTTATAGTACGAACTTTTTCAACAGAAACGCCATAAGCAGCTTCCACCGCTTTTTTAATTTCTACCTTGTTCGCCTTTGTTTTTACATAAAAGCTAAAACAGTTATTTGCTTCACTGTTTGCAGTTGCTTTCTCTGTAATTATAGGTTTAATTAAGATACTCATCGCTTTCTTATTTACTTAAATTCGTTACAATTTCTTCTACTGAACTCTCTAAAAGAACGACTTGATTAGCATTTAAAATCTTGTACGTACTCAATTCAGAGTTTGTTAACACTTCAGAGCTCTTTACATTACGTGAAGACAAGTAAACATTTTTATTTGCCGCACCTAAAACAAACAATGACTTCTTGTCTTGTAAGTTTAATGCATTTAAAACAGACGTAAAGTTTTTAGTTTTTGGCGCATCGAAATTGAAGTCTTCTAAAACAACAATTGACTTTTCGTTAGCCTTAATACTAAAAGCAGATTTACGTGCTAATCTCTTAAGTGATTTATTTAATTTAAACGTATAGTTTCTTGGCCTTGGTCCGAACATACGTCCTCCACCTCTAAAAACACCAGACTTAATTGATCCTGCACGTGCAGTACCTGTACCCTTTTGTTTTTTAATCTTACGTGTACTTCCTGTAATATCTGCTCTTTCCTTAGACTTGTGCGTACCCTGTCTTTGGTTAGCTAAATATTGTTTTACATCTAAGTAAACAGCATGATTGTTTGGTTCTATACCGAAAACAGTATTAGAAAGGTCTACCTTTCTACCTGTTTCTTTTCCGTTAATGTCTAAAACTGCTACTTCCATTACTTCTTGATAATTACGTAAGCGTTCTTGTGTCCAGGAACACATCCTTTAACAACTAATAGATTCTTTTCAGAAACTACTTTTAACACTTTCAAATTTTGAACTTTTACTGTGTCTCCACCCATTCTTCCTGCCATTTTCATTCCTTTAAAAACTCTTGCAGGGTAAGATGCCGCTCCAATAGAACCTGGCGCTCTTAAACGGTTGTGTTGACCGTGAGTAGCTTGACCTACACCACCAAATCCATGACGTTTTACAACACCTTGAAATCCTTTACCTTTTGAGGTACCTGAAACATCAACAAACTCTCCTTCTACGAAGTGTTCTACTGTTAATGAATCTCCTAATTTGTACTCCTCATCAAAACCTTGAAATTCAACTAGCTTTCTCTTAACAGAAGTACCCGCTTTTTTAGCATGACCTAGGTCAGCTTTTGTAGCGCTCTTTTCTGTCCTGTCATCGAAACCTAATTGAAGTGCAGAATAACCATCTACTTCTTCAGTTCTGACTTGGGTAACAACGCATGGCCCAGCTTCGATTACTGTACATGGAATATTCTTTCCATTTTCGTCGAAAATGCTGGTCATTCCGATTTTCTTTCCAATTAACCCAGACATAATTATTATTTAATTTATTGTTTATTTAAAAAAAATGAGCGAAAAAACACATTTTTCACTCATGAATGTATTCTTTCCGTTTTTCCTTCGCACGAAGCTAAGGACATGTAACGTTAAGATTGACAAGGCTTTACGTGAATCAACACTAAATACACTTCTACTTAACGGATTGCAAATGTAGTGACTTTTTACTGAACCACAAACATTTACGTTATTTATTTAGAAATCATACAACTACAGTAAATGAATATTATAATAAAACAAAAACCTATTAGAAAAATCTAATAGGTTTTTATAATATAATCTCAAGTTTATACTTAAACTTTGATTTCTACTTCTACACCACTTGGTAATTCAAGCTTCATTAAAGCATCAATTGTTTTAGAAGATGAAGAGTAAATATCTAATAAACGCTTGTAAGAGCTTAATTGAAATTGTTCTCTAGACTTCTTATTTACGTGTGGTGAACGTAATACAGTGAAAATTTTCTTGTGAGTTGGTAATGGAATTGGTCCCGTTACTACTGCACCTGTACTCTTTACTGTTTTTACAATCTTATCAGCAGACTTGTCTACTAAGCTATGATCGTAAGACTTTAATTTTATTCTAATTTTTTGACTCATGTTCTTAAGATTTAAGCTTCAACGCCTTTTGCTGCTTTAATTACTTCTTCAGATATGTTAGAAGGAGTTTGAGCATAGTGTGAAAATTCCATTGTTGATGTTGCACGTCCTGAAGATAATGTTCTTAATGTTGTTACATATCCAAACATTTCAGATAATGGTACAGTAGCTTTTACAGTTTTTGCTCCAGCTCTATCTCCCATATCACTTACTTGACCTCTTCTTCTGTTTAAGTCACCTACGATATCACCCATATTTTCTTCTGGAGTAATAACTTCTAACTTCATGATAGGCTCCATGATTACAGCTTTAGCTGCTTTAGCACAGTTTTTAAATCCTAACTTAGCCGCTAATTCGAAAGATAATTGATCCGAATCCACATCGTGGTAAGAACCATCTTTTAAAGTAACTTTCATTGCATCTACTTCGAAACCTGCTAAAGGTCCGTTTACCATGGCTTGCTTAAATCCTTTTTCAATAGAAGGGATAAATTCCTTAGGAACGTTACCACCTTTAATTGTAGATTCAAACTGAAGTCCAATTTGTCCTTCTTCTGCTGGCTCAACAGTAAATACGATATCTGCAAATTTACCACGTCCACCAGATTGCTTCTTATAAACTTCTCTATGATCAGCTGACTGAGTAATAGCTTCCTTGTACTCAACCTGAGGTTGACCTTGGTTAACTTCTACTTTAAACTCACGCTTTAAACGGTCTACAATTACATCTAAGTGAAGCTCACCCATTCCTGATATAATAGTTTGGCCTGAAGCTTCGTCAGAACGTACTGTAAATGTAGGATCTTCTTCAGCTAATTTAGCTAAACCAATACCTAATTTATCTACATCTGCCTTAGTCTTAGGCTCAACCGCGATACCAATTACTGGATCTGGGAAGTCCATAGATTCTAAGATAATTGGTGCATCTTGTGCAGAAAGTGTATCTCCAGTCTTAATAGACTTGAATCCTACTGCTGCTCCAATATCTCCAGCTTCGATATAATCAATTGCATTTTGCTTGTTAGCATGCATTTGGTAGATACGAGAAATACGTTCTTTCTTACCAGAACGGTTATTTAACACGTAAGAACCTGCATCTAAACGTCCAGAATAAGCTCTAAAGAATGCTAAACGTCCTACGAAAGGATCGGTAGCAATTTTAAATGCTAAAGCAGCGAAAGGCTCCTTTACATCTGGCTTACGTAAGATTTCAGCACCTGTATCAGGGTCTGTACCAACGATACCTTCCTTATCCGTTGGAGAAGGTAAGTAACGACAAACAGCATCTAATAAGAACTGAACCCCTTTGTTTTTGAAAGCAGAACCACAAATCATTGGGATAATAGCCATATCCATTACAGCAGCTCTAAGTGCAGCATGCACTTCTTCTTCTGTAATAGAGTCTTCATCTTCCATAAATTTCTCTAAAAGATTCTCGTCGTAACTTGCAACTTCTTCAATTAAAAGCGCACGGTATTTACGAGCTTCTTCTTTCATATCTTCTGGAATTTCGATTACATCAAAAGTTGCCCCTTGTGTTTCGTCATGCCATACGATAGCTCTGTTTTTTACTAAATCTATAATACCTTTAAAATCTTCTTCGTCACCAATGTTTAAAACGATTGGCACCGCATTAGATTTTAACATATCTTTTACTTGTTGACAAACTCCTAAAAAGTCAGATCCTTGACGGTCCATTTTGTTAACGAAACCAATTCTAGGTACTTTATAGTTATCTGCTAATCTCCAGTTAGTTTCAGATTGAGGCTCTACACCATCAACTGCACTAAATAAGAATACTAAACCATCTAATACACGTAAAGATCTATTTACCTCTACAGTAAAATCTACGTGACCAGGAGTATCAATAATATTAAAGTGATATCCTTTTGTATCTGGTGTTTTTTCTCCGTTCTCAATTGGAAACTGCCATGTACAAGTTGTTGCAGCAGAAGTAATTGTAATACCTCTTTCTTGCTCTTGCTCCATCCAGTCCATTGTTGCAGCACCATCATGTACTTCACCAATTTTGTGAGAAACTCCTGTATAATAAAGAACACGCTCAGTTGTTGTTGTTTTACCAGCATCAATATGAGCCGCAATTCCAATGTTTCTTGTGAATTTTAAATCTCTTGCCATTTCTTAAAATCTAAAGTGAGAGAATGCTTTGTTTGCTTCGGCCATTTTATGAGTATCAACTCTTTTCTTAACCGCTGCTCCTTCTTCTTTAGCTGCTGCTAAAATTTCTGAAGCTAAACGTTGCGCCATAGACTTTTCATTTCTCTTTCTAGAGAAAGAAATTAACCACTTCATAGCAGTTGAAATCTTACGATCTGCACGTATTGGGTTAGGAATTTGGAATGTTGCACCACCAACACGACGACTACGTACTTCTACGTGAGGCATCACATTTGTTAAAGCATCTTTCCAGATCTCTAAAGCTGTTTTTTCTTCGTCTGTTTTTTTAGTATCAACGATATCGATTGCATCGTAAAATACTTTAAAAGCTACTGACTTCTTTCCATCCCACATCATCATATTAACAAAACGAGTCACTAACTGATCGTTAAAACGAGGATCTGGTAAAAGCGGTCTTTTTTTCGCTGCTCTTTTTCTCATGTCTTCTTTTTGAGTTTTTAGTTTGTAGTTTTAAGCACTTAGTTTCACCTAAACACTATAAATCTCTAAACCTGTTTTACTTTTTAGGGCGTTTTGCACCATACTTAGATCTACGTTGTGTTCTTCCAGCGACACCAGCGGTATCTAGGGCTCCACGAACGATATGATATCTAACTCCTGGTAAATCTTTTACTCTTCCACCTCTAACCAATACTATCGAGTGCTCTTGTAAATTGTGTCCTTCACCTCCGATGTATGCATTTACTTCGTTTCCGTTTGTTAAACGAACCCTTGCTACCTTACGCATTGCTGAGTTAGGTTTTTTAGGCGTCGTCGTGTAAACACGAGTACATACACCACGTCTTTGTGGACACGAATCTAAAGCAGCCGATTTACTCTTCTTGGTTATTTTGGCTCTTCCTT
>DAISIZ010000138.1:0-5234 GCA_036821745.1 Aurantibacter sp.
GGTTAAATGTGCACCGTTTGGCAAGTCTGGCGAAATGTAATATTTAATCCCACGATACAAAAATTCCCTTAACGGACTATACGCATTAAGACTTATAAAACCGTCTGGCGTTTGTTGCTTAGAAAACACTGGAACTTTTATGGTTTTTTCAAGCTTTTCTTTTTCGGATTTAGCACGTTCGGTTTTTTTAGACGTTAAAGGTTTAACGGTATAACCACGATCACGAAGCATTGTAATCATTCCTTTTTCGCCACCTAAATGCGCAGCTCCAACGCCAGAAAATACCGATTTCTGCACCATAATTGAATCCAAAACATTCACCATGTTTTCGTTACGTTTGTATAGCATATTTTCTCTAAAATACTCGCTATTTGATGCCTGCCCAATAGAATCTAAAAGCTGCACATTTCTATCACGATAGGTGTTTTCACGCAACAAATACGCACTTTCTTTTTCATAAAGTTTAGCTAACCAAGGATCTATAGTTTCCTTTCTGCTATTCTTAGAGGCTTTAGCCACCAAAAACCGAGATTCCTCTATATTTTCTAAACTTATAATGGGTTTATTGGTCTTTTTCCCTGCCTGATAAATAAACATATCAAGATACGTTTCCTCTTCAAAATTATCTTTAGAAGCATCTTTACGATACAAAATACCATTCACCAAGCGATTATTAAAACGAATGGCCGTACGAATTAAAATATCCTGAGGTGTTTCAATTCCAACAATATTTGAATAAAAGTCGTCTTTAAAAGTACTCGTGTAATTTTGTGGATATAAAGTTGTCGTGTAAAAATTATGCTCTAACCAATCTTTAGGGTTAGACTCTAAAGCCACATAATCACTATTATTAAAGGCATCAAAAAACACATCATCTAAACGAAACGCTACTTTATTACTCACATGCATCGTTCCGTACAAATACGATGGTTTCTGTAAATTTTCACCAGTAATTTCCCAAAGCAAACTATTATTCGTGTTTTGAGAAAAGCTTAAGAGTGAGCATAAAAGCGCAAAAAGAGCCAAAATATATTTCATTATAACATTTTATATAAATAAAAGTAATCATTGTATAGGTATAGCAACGCCTATTTAACAAGAAAATTACAAAATAGAATTGTATTTTTGTTATTCTAAAATTTGAAAATGAAAAAAGGCGTTTTATTAGTAAATCTTGGTTCACCTGATAGTCCTGAACCTAAAGATGTTAAAAAATATTTAGGTGAATTCTTAATGGACGAACGTGTGATAGATGTACCACTTTGGGCAAGAACACTATTAGTCAAAGGAATTATATTAAATACCAGACCAAAACAAAGTGCCAAAGCTTATAAAAAGATTTGGTGGGAAAATGGTTCGCCATTAATTGTTTTAAGTGAGCAATTACAAGACAAAGTTCAAACACAGGTAGATTTCCCTGTTGCATTAGCCATGCGTTATGGAAGTATGACCATAAAAAATGGACTACAACAATTGGTAGACCAAGGTGTAGACGAAGTGCTTTTAATTCCGCTTTACCCACAATACGCTATGGCAACCACTGAAACTATTTTAGTTTTAGCTGAAGAAATTCGCCAAGCCCATTTTCCAAATCTTAAAATTGAAGATTTAAAAGCCTTTTACAACAACGACGATTACATTACGGTTTTAGCTAATTCAATTAAAAACGATTTAAAAGGTAAAACTTACGAGCACTTATTATTTTCATACCATGGTGTCCCAGAACGTCATATTCGCAAGAGTGATATTACAAAATCGCATTGTAAACCAGGTGTTGACGGAAAAGGTTCTTGTTGTGAAACACCAAGTAAAGCGCACAAATTTTGCTACAAACACCAATGTAAAGAAGTGACACGTTTAGTTGCCGAAAAATTAAACTTTGAGCCAGACACGTATTCAACCTCGTTTCAATCGCGTTTAGGATTTGACCCATGGTTACAACCGTATACAGATAGAACTATTGAACGTTTAGGTAAAAAAGGTATAAAAAACATGGCGATTGTAACACCAGCTTTTGTCAGTGATTGCTTAGAAACTTTAGAAGAAATCGCCATGGAAGGAGAAGAAATTTTCCACGAAGTTGGCGGAAAAGATTTCACGACAGTTCCATGCTTAAACACCAATGAAGATTGGGTAAAATTAATCGCACAATGGATCAACGAATGGGCTGAAAAACCAGTCTTATCAGTTTAATGAGCGAAAAAACATCACTTTTAGGAACAGAAGCCATACCAAAACTATTGGTAAAACAAGCTGTACCTGCTTCCATAGGAATTTTAGTGATGTCACTTAACATTTTAGTCGATACTATTTTTGTAGGACAATGGATTGGTCCAACCGCCATTGCCGCAATAAATGTGGTCTTACCAGTTTCCTTTTTCATTGCCGCTATAGGAATGAGTATTGGAGTTGGTGGTTCGTCTATTATTTCACGTGCTTTAGGCGTACTAAACAAAGACAAAGCCTTAACCGTTTTCGGAAATCAAATTACATTAACCTTATTAATTACCGTTAGTTTTATTTGTGCTGGCTTATACTTTGTAGATAGCTTAATTCCTTTATTTGGTGGAAAAGGCGCCATTTTTGAACCGGCTAAAATTTACTACACTACAATCTTATATGGTATCCCTTTTTTAGCATTAAGTATGATGGGAAATACGGTAATTCGTGCAGAAGGCAAACCAAAATTTGCTATGTACGCGATGCTAATTCCATCGGTAGGAAATTTAATTTTAGACTACATATTTATTAATATTTTAGGCTATGGAATGCATGGCGCAGCTTGGGCAACCACAATTTCCTACATGCTATGTGTCAGCTTTATTTTTTGGTTTTTCATCTCTAAAAACTCCGAACTCAAACCCAATCTATCGCATTTTAAATTCAAATCACCCATTGTAAAAGAAATAGGAAGCTTAGGTTTTGTAACGCTTTCACGACAAGCTGTGGTAAGTATCACCTATTTATATCTAAATAATTTATTGTTTAATTTTGGAGGCGAAACCTTAGTAACCGCTTATGCTATTTCAGCAAGAATGCTCATGTTCGCTTTATTTCCAGTATTTGGAATAACACAAGGTTTCTTACCAATTGCAGGTTATAATTATGGTGCCAAACGTTACCAACGCGCAAAACAATCTGTTTTTGTTGGGATTAAATATTCGGTCATTTTAGGCTTTATTGTCTTTACCATTTTAATGGTGTTTCCAGAGCAAATTTCAAAATTATTTACCAATGATGCTTCGGTTTTAGCTTTAGCGCCAAATACCATGCGCTGGGTTTTTGCAGTCACACCAATTGCCGCCATTCAAATTATTGGCGCTGCTTATTTTCAAGCCATTGGAAAAGCCATTCCCGCATTATTACTTACCTTAACACGACAAGGATTTATTTTTATACCTTTATTATTTATACTCCCAAAATTTTATGGCGAATTAGGCATTTGGATGGCATTCCCAATTTCCGATGTCGTTGCCACTATAATTACGGGAATATTTCTAAACAAAGAACTTAAAAAACTACCACAAAACACGCTTAAAACCGAAGCCTAATGGAAGATTATTACGACTACATTAAATCACTTCATCTTATATTCGTCATCACTTGGTTTGCCGGTTTATTCTATATTCCACGATTATTTGTGTACCAAATTGAAGCGTTTCACAAACCATCACCAGAAAAAGAAATTTTAGGCAAACAACTAAAACTAATGGCAAAACGTTTGTGGTTTATCATCACTTGGCCAAGTGCTATTTTAGCCATTATTTTCGCCTTACTACTATTACATTTACGTCCAATATTTTTAGAATTTTCGTGGATGCAAGTTAAATTAGGTTTTGTCGTATTACTTATCATTTACCACTTAAAAACTCACGTTTATTTTAAGCAATTACAAATAGACGATGTTCGTAAAACCAGCAATTTCATGCGTTTATGGAACGAAGGCGCTACCTTTATTCTATTCGCCGTGGTGTTTTTAGTTATAGTCCGCAATGCCATCAATTGGATTTTTGGTGTCGCCGGAATTGTCGTTTTAGGACTCTTATTAATGTTAGGTTTTAAAGTCTATAAACGTATTCGCGATAAAAACCCTGACGCTTAATTATTATGGCGTTCCCAAATCCTGAATTTAGTTCAGGATATAGGTCGCGTATTCCATTATATCTTTTCTGCGAAAGCAGTCCCTAATTTATTTTGGGATCTTTTTTTTAAATAATAGTACTTTTAAAAATATGGCTTGTTTGTAAAGTTTCGCCAAAAAAGGATGCCATTACAACCACTAACGCAAAACCTAACTCATTACTATAAGCCAGGAATATTTTAAGCCTTTTCAACATAAAACCAGCACCATACTTACAAGTCAACACAAACCTTATCCAATTATAAAAAGAGCATTTACAAAACAACCTACATTTGGCTTCATTTTTGCTATATTTAAACCTAAATAAAACGTCTTGAAACAAAAACGATATTCGCTTAGTGTCCGTATATTTATAGCCATGATATTCTTGGTGCTATTAGCTTCCATATTAAGTGCATTGGTAGCCATTTTTCAATATACCCAAGAAACTCAAGATTACCACACCAAACGTTTAGAACGTAAAGAACGTAGTATAAAACGTCATATAGACTTTGTAATAAACGAAACCACTTACGAGGTTTCAACACCACGAATACCTTTAATCTTTAAGGAAGAAATCTATAAAATTGCCGATGTACATAATCTTCAAATCAACATTTATGATTTAGAAGGGTCGTTATTAATTTCATCTAAAGCAAGACTTACACCAGATAAAGACCAAAAATGTATTGAAACTCCTATTTTAAATCAATTACTAAATAGTGGCGAGCATCGTGTGGTAAAAAAACGACAAGAAGATGGTGCTAATTTTCAATCGTCTTACACCTATTTAAACGACTCTAACTTTAAACCTATAGGTATTGTTAGTTTACCGTATTTAGAAAACGACGACTTTTTAGCAAAAGAGTTATGGGAGTTTTTTGAGCGTTTAGGTTACGCTTACTTGTTTATGTTTTTAATGGCAATTGGATTGGCTTATTTCCTGTCTAAATACATTACAAAAACGCTTAAAACCATAGGCGATAAAATAAATCAAACCCGCTTAGAAAAGCGCAATCAAAAAATTGAAATTGGCTCAAGTACCGAAGAAATTGCAACATTAGTAGAATCGTACAATAGTATGATTGACGAGTTGGAAGAAAGTGCCGTGAAA
>DAISIZ010000139.1:0-5205 GCA_036821745.1 Aurantibacter sp.
TCGCTTTATCAATCAAAATGATATTGATGGTAAAAAGAAATCTGTAGTCATTTCCGAAGATATTTATAAGCAATTATTTGAAAAAGACGAAGAACCAATAGGTGAATACATACAAATTAACGGTATTAATTTTATGGTGGTTGGTATGTTTGAAAATGGTAGTGCTAATATGGGACCAACCAGTGATATTCATATTCCATTTACTACATTTCAATTAATTTACAATCAAGGTGAAAATATTGGTTGGATGATGCTAACGGGAAAACCAGAAGCTGATATTAGTCAAATAGAACAAGATGCCAAATTAATTTTAAGAAACCTGCATAACATTCACCCTGAAGACAAACGTGCCTTTGGAAGTTTTAATTTAGGTAAAGAGTTTGCAAAAGTAAAAGGTTTCTTAACTGGAATGCAGTTTTTAACATGGTTTGTAGGTTTAGCCACATTAGTAGCTGGGGTTTTTGCTATTGGTAATATTTTATTAATTACCGTAAAAGAACGTACTAAAGAAATTGGAGTGAGACGTGCATTAGGGGCAACACCTTTTGAAATTAAAAGGCAAATTGTTTTAGAAGCCGTTTTTATTACCATTTTAGCTGGACTAATTGGTATTATTTCTGGAGGTTTAATATTAATAACTGTAGATACCTTTTTTGGACAAGGAAGCGATGCAGTTTTAGTTAATGCATCGGTAGAAATAGTTATCGTATTTGTAGCCTTAATCATATTAGTCATATTAGGAACTTTAATAGGGTTAATTCCAGCCTTTAAAGCAACAAGCGTTAAGCCAATTGAGGCATTAAGAGAAGAATAAATTAAATAATAAAACAACATAAAAAACCAAACTAAAGTAAAGTAGAATGAAAAAAGCAATAAAAATTATCGTCATTATTGGGCTAGTGTTAGCCTTACTATGGGTTTTATCCTATTTTAAGAATGCCAATTCTCAAACTGTAGAAGAGTTTAAAACTGCACAGCCGTTTTTTACGTCTTTAAATACAAAAACAGTGGCAACAGGAAAATTAAATCCAGAAGAAGAAGTAGAGTTAAAGCCACAAATTGGTGGAATTATTGACAAGATTTTAGTAGAAGAAGGTGACCTTGTAAAGAAAGGTGATTTAATCGCTAAGATTAGAGTTGTACCAAACGAGCAAAGTTTAGTAGGAGCTAGCAGTCAAATTAATTCAGCTAAATTATCTTACAATAATGCTAAAACCTTATTTGATAGAAATAAGTTGTTATTCGAAAAAGGTGTGATTTCTAAACAAGACTTTGAAAATAGTCAGTTAAGTTTAAATCAGGCTAACGAATCTTACCGTCAAGCACAGAATAATTACCAAATTATAAAAAAAGGATCTTTATCTGGTGGCGGAAGTGCAAACACAAGTATTACAGCGCAAATTTCGGGTACAGTTTTAGAAATTCCTGTACGTGAAGGAGATCAGGTTGTAGAAAGTAATAGCTTTAATGCAGGAACAACTATTGCAACTATTGCCGATATGAGTAAAATGATTTTTGAAGGTAAAGTTGATGAAGCTGAAGTAGGTAAAATTGAAGAAGGAAAAGAAATTAAAGTTGTTCTAGGAGCAATTGATGATAAAGATTTTCCTGCTAAATTAACGTTTGTTGCTCCAAAAGGCGTAGAGCAAAACGGTGCGGTACAGTTTACAATTAAAGCTGATGTAACTGTAGAGCCATCAACAAGAATTAGAGCTGGTTACAGTGCTAATGCTGAGATTGAATTAGAAAAGAAAGATAGCGTAATGGTTATTAAAGAATCGTTATTACAGTTTGATCGTTTTACAGAAGAACCTTTTGTAGAAATTGAAACTGGTGACGGGAAATTTAAAAAGCAAGATGTAAAAACAGGATTGTCGGATGGAATTAATGTAGAAATTACTGAAGGTGTTAAGGAAGAAGATAATATTAAAGTTTGGAATAAAGCCTCTAAAGAAGATAACGATGATGAAGACGAAGATTAATATAATTACATTGGTTGTAATGGCTTTAATTAGCGTTTCGGCAATAGCACAGGATAAAAAGTGGACGCTTAAAGAAGCGGTAAACTATGCTTTGGAGAACAATTTGCAAGTGCAACAAACCAAATTAGATTTTGAAACTGCCGAGCAAAATGTTGTTACAGCTAAAGGAAACTTTATGCCTAACTTAACTGGTTCTGGAAGTCATTCTTATAATTTTGGGTCTTTTATTGGGCAGAATGGTAGTCGTATAGCACGTGATAGTCGTGGTAATAGTTTTGGTTTAAATACCGGAGTTACCTTATTTAACGGTTTTAGGAACACAGCAACTTATAACCAAGCTAAACTTGGGTTAGAGACGAGTTTATTACAATTAGAAATCTTGAGTAATGACATCGCTTTAAATGTGGCTAATTCATACTTAACTATTTTACTAAATAAAGAAGCTTTAAGTTTAATTGAGGAGCAAATGGTGTTTACTCAAAAACAATATGACCAAATTAAGGCTTTGGTAGATGCCGGAACTAGAGCTCGTGTAGATTTAGTTGATACCGAATCTCAATTAGCAGCAGACCAACAACGTTTGGTCGCGGCACAAAATAATGTGGATTTGTCTTTATTAAGTTTATCACAGTTATTACAATTGCCATCGCAAAATTTTGATGTAGAAATTATTGAGATTGATTTAGCTAATGCTGTTTTTGCTTACAATGATTCTGGTGAAATTTTAAGCTACGCTTTAGAAAATAGACCTGAAATTAAAAATGCTGAGCTGAATATTGATAATGCTGACTTAAATATTAAGATTGCTAAAAGTGCCCGATATCCATCATTAAATTTTGGAGCAGGAGCAAGTACATCTTACCAACATTTACAAGGTCAAAGAGATGTAAGATCTCAAAGTGTTACAGATTTAACGTCTCCATCAGGAACTAGTACTGTTCTTGTACCTAATGGATTTGCTGACCAAATTGAAGACAATTTAGGATACAATGTTGGGTTTAGTTTAAATATTCCGATTTTTAATGGTTTTCAAACTAAAGCGAATATTACTAGAGCAGAGATTAATAAAAAGAAGTTAGAGTTAGCTTTAGAGCAACAAAAGCAAACGTTAAATACTAATGTAGAGCAAGCCTTTGCTGATGCTAAAGCATCTTTAAAGCAATACGAAGCCTCAGAAAAGTCTTTAAGTTTACAAGAAGAAGTATTTAAAAATGGACAAGCAAGTTATGAGCTTGGTGCAAGTACGTCTTTTGAGTTAGACCAATTAAAGAATAGATTGTTAAATGCACAGTCAACATTTTTAAATGCAAAATATAATTTTGTTTTTAAAACAAAAGTGTTAGATTTCTACCTTGGAAAATCAGTAACCGAATAAGTTTTGGCATATATATTAAGTTTAGAAACCGCAACAACAAATTGCTCTGTCTCACTATCTAAAAATGGTGAGACTTTGCATTTAAAAGAAGACTATGGTAATGGCTATTCGCATGCTGAAAAATTACATGGTTATATTGATGATGTCTTAAAATTAGAAGGCATTGAAGCGTCGCAATTAAAAGCGATAGCGGTTAGTAAAGGTCCAGGAAGTTATACAGGACTGCGAATTGGAGTATCGGCAGCTAAAGGCTTGTGTTTTGCTTTAAAGGTACCTTTAATTTCTATTGATACTTTAGAAGCTTTAGCGCACCAGGTTAAAACTAACGAGGGTTTAATTATTCCTATGTTAGATGCAAGACGTATGGAAGTGTATAGTTCTATTTTTACACACCAATTTACCTTACAACGTAAAATTGAAGCTGAAGTATTAGAGGAAACATCTTACCTAACACTTTTAGATAAAGAATCGGTTACTTTTATTGGTAGTGGTGTAGAGAAAACTAAAAACTTATTATCGCACAAAAATGCGGTTTATATTGAAGGGAAACTGCCATCGGCAAATGAAATGAGTGCTTTAGCTTTTGCTAAGCTTGAAGCTAATAACTTTGAAGATGTGGCTTATTTTGAACCTTTTTATTTAAAGGATTTTGTGGCTTTAAAACCTAAGCCTAAATTTTAGTCAAGAATTGCATTAGTGGTTGCAGTGACATCCTTTTTTTACTGTTTTAACAACCTACGTTCTTAAAAGAACAATAACCTTGAAGGTTAGAGATGCTGAAATGAATTTAGCATTAAAAAAAAGATATAACGGAAGACACGGCCTAAATCCTTTTTTCAGGATTTAGGTAATGCCCAAGTTATTATTATTTAATTACCCTTCTTTTTGAATTTCAACGCTATGTGGGTAAGGAATCTCTATTCCTGCGGCGTCTAAGGCTATTTTTGTTTGTTCAGTAACATCAAAATAGACATCCCAATAATCGTCACTTGTAGACCAAGGTCTCACGGCGAAATTAACGGAGCTGTCTGCTAATTCCATAACATTTACCGTTGGTTCTGGGTTTTGTAATACTTTAGGGTGACTTTTTAAAACGTTTAATAAAATCTCTTTAGTTTGTTTAATATCTGCATCATAACTTACGCCAAACACTAAATCTACACGTCGCGTACCTTCTGTAGAGTAGTTTGTAATATTACCGTTAGATAAAGAACCGTTTGGAATAATAATTTCGCGGTTTGATAATCCTGTAAGTTTAGTGGTAAAGATTTCTATTTCTTTAACCACACCAATTTCGCCTTGGGCTTCTATTAAATCTCCAATTTTTATAGGCTTAAAAATCATTAATAAAACACCACCGGCAAAGTTAGCTAAACTACCTTGTAAGGCTAAACCAACAGCTAAGCCTGCTGCAGCTAAAATGGCAGCAAAACTTGTGGTTTCGATACCTAAAGTACCTAATATAGCAAGTATTAAAAGAATTTTAAAGGTCCAACTTAAAAGGTTTAAAAGGAATTTTTTTAAGCTTTCTTCATAAGCGAGTTTATCCATTAATTTAGAGATGCCTTTTAGTAGACGTTTAATAATCCAGCTACCAATAATCCATATAAGAATTGCGGCAATTAATTTTGGGCCAAAGTCAATTAAAACATCGTAACCTTTGTCAACCCATTTTTGTAAATCCATAGTGTTTAGTTTTTGTTAAGTATATTAAAAAAATAACCTCCAAAATCTACATAAGCAGTTTTTGGAGGTTGTTGCTAATTCAATTTGTTATTTATTTAACTTCAAAAGTTAATTTTAAATTCACTCTAAATTCAGTAACATTTTCATCTTTTACAATAGCGC
>DAISIZ010000140.1:0-5182 GCA_036821745.1 Aurantibacter sp.
TTCGGCTTTAATCCAGTCGTATCCTTTTTCTTCTAATTCTAAAGCTAAAGATGCATCTCCAGACTTTACAATTTTACCATCCATTAATACGTGTACAAAATCTGGCACGATATAATCTAATAAACGTTGGTAGTGTGTAATTACAACTACAGCGTTGTCTTTGCTTTTAAGTTTATTTACACCATTAGAAACAATACGTAAAGCATCAATATCTAATCCAGAATCTGTTTCATCTAAAATAGCAAGTTTTGGCTCTAACATTGCCATTTGAAAAATCTCGTTACGTTTCTTTTCTCCTCCAGAAAATCCTTCATTTAAAGAACGTGATAAGAATTTGCGGTTAATTTCTAAAAGTTCAGCCTTTTCCTTAATTAACTTTAACATTTCGTTAGCTGGCATATCTTCTAAACCTTTAGCTTTACGTGTTTCGTTAATAGCAGTTTTTATGAAGTTGGTTACTGAAACTCCAGGAATTTCTACAGGATATTGAAATGATAAGAAAATACCTTTGTGAGCACGTTCTTCTGGAGCTAACTCTTCAATGTTTTCTTCATCTAAAAAGATGTTACCTTCTGTAACTTCGTATTCTTCTTTTCCTGCTACTACAGAAGCTAATGTACTTTTACCAGCACCGTTTGGTCCCATTATCGCATGAACTTCTCCAGGTTTAACTTCTAAGTTAATTCCTCTTAAAATGGTTTTGTCACCAATTGTAGCGTGTAAATTATCTATTTTTAGCATGGTATTTGTAACTTTATTGTGAAAAGCGCTAACGCTTATTTTTCTAATTTTATAACTTCATTTTCTTTAGCTGCAAGCGCTTCTACAGAAATGATTTTTTTAATATCTACGTTGTAATCCCAACCTTCAGTTCCTTTGGCTTTTTCCTCAACAAGAGCTCTAACTCTTACTTTAACCATATCGGTAGCTTCTTTTTGGTAGGCTTTAGCTTGTTTAGCTAATTCGGTTGTTTTTTCATTTAAAACTACACCAAAAATACTGGTAGATGTTTGTAGTACAGCAGCATCCGCATAGTATACAAAGTTACCTTCAAACAAGGTTAAACCATCTTTAGTTTCTTCAACAACAGTTTCGGTTTCGGTAGTTGTTTTAACGTCTTTTTTACATGATGTAAAGGCAAGACTAACCATTAATAAAAGGATTAATTTTTTCATTGTTTAATTTTTTTATCCAACTGAACCTTCAAGGCTTATTTCTAATAATTTTTGTGCTTCGATAGCAAACTCCATCGGTAGCTTGTTTAATACTTCTTTGCTGAAACCGTTTACAATTAATGCAATGGCTTTTTCAGTGTCTATACCACGTTGGTTACAGTAAAAGATTTGGTCTTCACCAATTTTACTGGTAGTTGCTTCGTGTTCTATTTGAGCGGTTTTGTTTTTAGCTTCAATGTATGGGAATGTGTGTGCACCACATTCGTTACCCATTAGTAAACTATCACATTGTGAGAAATTACGTGCATTCTCAGCTCGAGAATTAATTTGGACTAAACCTCTGTAAGAGTTTTGTGATTTTCCTGCCGAAATTCCTTTAGATATAATAGTCGATTTCGTGTTTTTACCTAAGTGAATCATTTTCGTACCTGTATCCGCTTGTTGGTAATTGTTAGTGACTGCGATTGAATAAAATTCACCTACAGAGTTATCACCTTTTAAGATACAAGAAGGATATTTCCAAGTTACAGCAGAACCTGTTTCTACTTGCGTCCAAGAAATTTTTGCGTTTTTCTCGCAAATTCCACGTTTAGTTACAAAGTTGTAAACACCACCTTTTCCTTCAGCGTTTCCAGGGAACCAGTTTTGTACGGTACTGTATTTAATTTCAGCATCGTCCATAGCAATTAATTCTACTACAGCAGCGTGTAATTGATTTTCATCACGGCTTGGTGCAGTACAACCTTCAAGGTAAGAGACATAACTACCTTCGTCGGCCACTAAAAGTGTGCGTTCAAATTGTCCTGTTCCTGCTTGGTTTATACGGAAGTAAGTAGATAATTCCATTGGGCATTTTACGCCTTTTGGAATGTAACAGAAAGAACCATCACTAAAAACTGCACTGTTTAATGCGGCGTAATAGTTGTCCTTTGTTGGCACTACAGTACCAATATATTTTTTAACTAATTCTGGATGTTCTTGAATTGCTTCTGAAATCGGCATAAAAATGATACCTTTTTCAGCTAACGTCTTTTTAAACGTTGTTGCTACAGAAACTGAATCTACTACGATATCCATAGCAATGTTGTTCATTTTCTTTTGCTCGTCTACAGAAATTCCTAACTTTTTGTACATCGCTAATAAATCAGGATCTACATCATCTAAAGTTTTATTAGGATCTACTGCTTTTGGAGCAGAGTAATAGGCGATAGCTTGAAAATCTGGTTTTTCGTAATTAACATTAGCCCATTCTGGCTCTGTCATACTTTGCCAAACTCTAAAGGCATCTAAACGCCAATCAGTCATCCATTGTGGTTCGTCTTTCTTTTTAGAAATCGCACGAACTATATCTTCATTTAAACCAATAGGAAATGTATCAGATTCTATATCAGTATAAAATCCATATTCATATTCCTTAGTCTTTAACTCTTCTCTTAAGTCGTCTTCAGTATATTTACTCATACTCTTATTTAATTGAATGATTCAAAAATTTAATCATTTAATAAATCTCACTCTTGTTTAGATATTTAATAAAATTTGAAAGTTGTTTTGATATGTCAATACATTGGTTTTTCAAACTTATATAATCATCTTTATTAATTTGCTCTAGCCGATTAGTAATTGCTAATAAATTTCTGCATTCACCACACGAACTTTTCGTTATGTATAAATTTTATAAATTGTTTATTAGATTGAAGCTCGAATCCTTCCGAAATATTATTGGGAATTGATAATGCCGCGCGTTCTAATTGGTTAACAATATTATAATTAATTTTAGTCTTTTCTGTTAATTTAAAAACTTGGATAGTAAATTCGAAGGCCACTTTATAAGCTTCTAAGTCTTCGAATGCTTTCATTGGTTTTTAAATATTTTAATACTTCAATCTTTCAATTTTTCAATTTTTAATTTCCACTACAAAGAGAATGATTCTCCGCAACCGCAAGTTCGGTTAGCGTTTGGATTGTTAAAAACAAACCCGGCACCGTTTAATCCACCAGAATATTCTAGTGTGGTACCAATTAAGTATAAGAAGCTTTTTTTGTCTACAATAATTTTTACATCGTTGTCTTCAAAAACTTTATCTTCTTCTCTTTGTGTGTTGTCAAATTTTAAATCGTAAGATAAACCAGAGCATCCACCGCTTTTAACACCAACACGAACATAGTCCTGAGTAGGGTTAAAGCCATCGTCTGTCATAAGTTCTATAACTTTCTTCTTAGCTGATTCTGAAACTTTTATCATAAATTTTCAATTAGAATTAATCTAAATAAAGTGCAAATATACAATATAAGTCCCATTTTTTAATAGAACCTAACATTATATTCTTTATGATTTTATAAGTGTTATCTATGGGTTTCGAAACGCAGGATTGTTTACAAAAGTTGGGTCGGTAAGTGTAAGTAAAAAAGCTTTAAGATTTGCTTTGTCTTGAGTAGATAATTGAACACCGCCTTGATTAACTTTTTTCATCAATGGATCTATAGTAGGTGAGTTTACTATGCCTTCACTATAATGATCTAGGACATCATCTAAAGTTGCAAAACGCCCATCGTGCATATAGGGAGCTGTGTAAATTAAATTTCGTAATGATGGCGATTTAAATTTACCATTATCGGCTGGATCACCTGTAAACTGTCCCAAACCTAAATCGATAAACGTTGCATCCAAGCCATTATTATGAAAGTCATTATCTGTCCATAATGGATTATTAGGATTTCCATGGCAATGAAAACAATCGCCTCGTTCTTCGTTCATAAAAACATCAAGTCCATCTAATTCTTGATTTGTAAGTGTTACTTCACCTAAAGTATAGTGATCAAATTTAGAATTTCCCGAAATTAGGATGCGTTCAAATTGTGCAATAGCCCTTGTGATTAATGTTTTTGTTATAGTTGATGTTTTAAATGCCTTTTGAAACAGTTTTGGGTATTCAGTATTACTTTGAAGTCTGTTTTCTATCTCTTCCCAATTTGTATTACCCATTTCATTAGCTTGAAGTGGTGGCTCTAAAGCTTGCTGTTCTATACTGAACTTATGTCCGTCCCAGAAAAATTTTTCTTCAAAATTCCATGCTAAATTGAATAAAGGCATAGAGTTTCTTGTACCAGTTTGTCCATTTACACCTATACTAAATTGATTGGTGTCTGAAAAAGCATCTTGTGGCGAATGACACGTTGCGCAAGAAACAGAATTGTCTACGGATAGTATTTTATCAAAAAATAATTTTTTGCCTAATGCAACGCCTTCAACTGTTAAAGGGTTGTTAGAGGGAATAACAGGATTAATTAGTTTTTGGTCTAAAGTACCTGGGATTACTAGGTCGTATGGAACAGGTTCATAACCTTGTGGATTTACAATAGGGTTAGTTGTATTGTTGTCTTTAGAGCAAGACAACAATACAACTAAAATGATTCCAAATGTAAACCAATGTTTCATTTTTAATTATCGTGTAATTTCACCAATAGTAAATACATCCTGAATATTAGCTTGCATCATTTTTTGAGCACCATAATTTGGCATTAATGGCGTGTCTAAAACATTTAAATCCCAAGTGTTAGGGTTTTTAAATAGTTCGGCAATATTCATTTTTAATTCAATTGACGTATTACTGTTAATCGCTATTATTTCGCTGAAAGTGAAAGTTACAAAATTTTGCTCAAAATTTCCAGCACTAACTCTTGCTGTTCCATTATGATAGTTAAATGGTGAAGGTGACATAGTATCCACATTGTATTTTCCATCAAACTGTAAGAAATGATAACCGCCACCTAGCATTGCTGGCCAATTCCAAGAAAGTGTATTTAGGTCTGGGTAAACACCATCGGCATTGTCTTCTTCATTAAAACCCCATACAAATCTTAAAGTGTAATTTCCAGTTGGTATTTGTTGGTCACTATTAAATGTGAATGTTTCAGGTTTAGAAAGATCTAATAAATTGTAGTCTTTCATACTGAATGCTATGCCATCATTGTTAACCAATTCTATTTTAGAAATTAAATACCTAATG
>DAISIZ010000141.1:0-5169 GCA_036821745.1 Aurantibacter sp.
ATTATAAGGTGAATACTTATGATTATTTTAAAAGAAAAGAGTTGGTAAATCAATTTCTTCCAACCCTTGGTGTTAATAAAGATGATGGTGTTTTTGTAGGTTTTAATGAAACGATTACGGCTAAGAACTTTCGTCAAAATCCATTTTCTCATAAACATAATATAAAAGCTAATTACTTTATATCTAATAATGGTTTCGATTTAGGGTATTTAGGTGAGTTTGTTAATATTTTTAATAAAATGAATATTCAATTTGGATTACACTACACGAGTCCAAATTATGCGACTAACTTTTTTGGATTTGGTAATGAAACTAAAAACTTTGAAGACGATTTTAATTTAGCCTATAATCGAGTGAAATTAGCACAGTTTAAAACTAGTTTAGGTATTGTAAAACACGGTAAACAAGGAGGTGAGTTAAGTTGGTTTGCCACTTTTGAAAGCAACAGAGTAGAAAATACCACAGATAGATATATTCAAGTTGCTGGAATACATTCAAATGTATTTGACCGAAAGGATTTTGTTGGTTCCGAATTTAATTATCAATTTAAAAATTACAACGATCCAGCATATCCTACTTTAGGAATGGATTTGCAATTTAATACGAGTTGGAAAATCAATACTAAAAATAACAAGCAAAACTTTGGTCAGATAGCTTCATCTTTTAGTTTTGTTGAAAAATTAAGTACTGATGAACGTTGGGTTATTGCGAATAAAACTAAAGCTAATGTGTTAATTGGAAGTCCATCTTTCGAGTTTTATCAAGGTGGAACTATTGGTGCTAAGGATGGATTAAGAGGTTACCGTTTTCAGCGTTTTACAGGTAATGCTTCATTTTATAATAGTACAGATGTACGATTTAATTTTAGAAAACTAAAAACAGGATTTGCACCAATGAATTTAGGCTTTTACACTGGATTGGATGTTGGTAGAGTTTGGCTAAAAGGCGAAAGCTCTAAAAAATGGCATAATTCTTATGGTGGCGGATTATGGCTAAAAATAGCAGAAATAGCAACCGCACAAATTGGTGTGTTTAATTCGGTTGAAGATACACGAATCTCTTTTGGTTTAGGTTTTGGAATTTAGAATATCGGATTAATTAGTATTGTAATACTTAACAATTAAATATAGATTTTCTAAACGGTAAAATTCATCATCAATTAAATCGACTAAAGGCGTGTTTTCTATAAATAAGTCTATAAGATGTTGTTTGTAATTGCTGTTAGGAATTAAAAAGAGTTGATTATTTTTCTCTACAATGTAAAAGGTTTCTGGCGAAACATTACCAACTTCGCTTCGTAAAATGCGGTATTCGTATAGATTTACTTTTCCTTTAATTAAACGTTTTAAAAACACCTTCTTTTCAACCGATAGAATAGTAGTATCTATCGTTTTTAAGTCATAAATCACATTGTTGTCTTTATATGATGTTGTACTTCTTTTGTCAATTTTCACTTGAATTCTGTCCTTTGTTTCTAAGGATTTACTTCTAAAAATAGATTTTTTAAGTCGACCAAAAACACTGTCTAGATTTCGGTTTTTAATAAAATCGGGTTGTTTAGGTTCAATAGAAATGAATTCTGAATTAAACTTTGTGTAAACCACAGATTTATCTTTTTTCAATTTACTTGAAATACGTTTATAAACCACATCGTTTTGTCTTAAAGTAGAAACATTTTCTAAACTATGAATCGTGATTTGCTTATTCTTCGGGTGGATTCCAACTAATTTCTCCTGTTTAAAGGTTCCATAAATAGTATCATTTGTATTGGTAATGGTATAGTCTAAAACAGCTGTGTTTTGCGCTTCAATACTATTGAAGAACAAGACGAATAGAAGTAATGTGGTGTGTTTTATATTAAATAGAATTCTCATAAATTAAATAGCCAAAGGTGATTAAAATACTTATAAAACTGATTAAGTAAATGTTGCTTTTAGAATTGGTGTCTTTTAAACTGAATAATAGGGCAATTATCATAGATAAGAAACAACCTACAAAGTTTAACCATAAAAATGGTAGGTTAATAAACTCATATTCATTTAATAAAAATAGAGCAATAATCAGCACCTGTGTTAGTAATGCCGAAACAAAAACCGCATTTGCCTTCACGTGTTTAAAGAAGAAAGCTAGCAGGAATATTCCCAAGACATTTCCGTAAAATATTGATCCAATAATATTAACTAATTGAATTAAATTTTCGGCGAGATTTGCGACACAAGCGACGCCAATGGCTAAAATCCCCCATAGTAACGTAAACCAACGTGAGGCTTTTAGGAGTTGTAGGTCATCTTTATTGTTGTCATTTTTGTATAAATCTATTGTTGTTGTACTGGCTAAGGCATTTAATTCACTACTAGTACTAGACATGGCTGCACTCAAAATAACAGCTAGTAATAAACCAATTAAACCTTTAGGTAAGTTGTTCAAGATAAAGTGAATAAACACGTAATCCTTATCGTTACTTTCAACTTTTATGTTTTTAGAGGCTCCAGCTTTTTCAATTAAGATTCTTGCACTTGCTCTGTTTGCTTCAACTTTAGAATTTAATGTTGTTAAAGCGTTTTGGTCAGAAACGACACCATCAATAATTAAGGCTTTTTTAGCGTTATATAAAGCGGTTTGTTCTTTTTGTATGGCTTTATAATCGTTAGCGTATTCCGAGTTTAAAACGACTTCTGTAGCCGTAGGATTAAAGTTTAATGGTGCTTGGTTAAATTGATAAAACACAAAAACCATAACCCCAACAAATAGAATAAAAAACTGCATAGGCACTTTTAACAAACCATTAAAAATTAAACCTAATTGCATTTCTTTTAACGACTTTCCAGACAAATAACGTTGTACTTGACTTTGGTCTGTTCCAAAATAACTCAACATTAAAAAGGTTCCACCAATTAAACCAGTCCAAATGGTGTAACGGTTATTTAAATCGAAAGAAAAATCAATGACTTCCATTTTACCGCTTGCTCCCGCAATATCAATGGCTTTTCCAAACGTTATATCGTCAGGTAATTGCATCACTATTAAAATAAAAGCGATAATCATTCCGGTGAAAATTACCACCATTTGATGCTTTTGTGTTACGTTCACGGCTTTTGTACCACCAGAAACGGTATAAATAATCACTAAAATTCCAATGATAATATTTAATAACAGTAAGTTCCAACCTAATACTGCCGATAATATAATTGCGGGTGCAAAAATGGTAATTCCTGCAGCCAAACCACGTTGAATTAAAAATAGAATAGCGGTTAGCGTTCGTGTTTTTTTATCGAAACGATTTTCTAAGAACTCGTAAGCTGTATACACTTTTAGTTTGTGGTATAAAGGAATAAAAACCATACAAATTACCACCATTGCAATAGGTAATCCAAAGTAGAATTGCACAAAGCCCATTCCGTCGTTAAACGCTTGCCCTGGTGTCGATAAAAAAGTAATCGCACTTGCTTGTGTTGCCATAACCGATAAACCAATAGTCCACCATTTACTGCTGTTTCCACCTTTTAGAAAATCGGTTACGTTTTTACTGCCACGTGTTTGGTAAGTCCCATAAATAACTATGGTAAGTAATGTTCCAATTAAAACAATCCAGTCTATTGTTTGCATACTAAAATGAGTTGGTGATTAGGTAAAACAAAATGATGTAAACCGCATTGGCGACTAAAACTAAGGTGTATAATTTATTCCATTTGTAGTTTTTCATTTTTTATAGTTTTTAGATTTTGTGAAAGCTTATAATTAGAACGTCATTTCTAGTGATTTTTGTCCCAATAACTTTCGGGAGATAAAATTGTATCGAGAAGCTCTTTTTACTAATTATTACATTGTCAAATTAATAAATTACTACATTAATCAGATTTTCCAATACTTAGAATATTAGCAAATAGGCGGTAAGCACCAGAAACACCAGCAGGAAACTCTCTAAAGAAACTTAATCCTGTGTAGATATAATGTCCTTTACCATATTTGGCCACTAATAAACTTCCTTCTTTAACGCTTTCACCTTTATCATTCATAGCTAAAATTGGTGTGAATTCTTCGCCCCATTCATTAGGGAAATATAAACCACGTTCTTGTGTCCAACCTTCAAAATCTTTAGTGGTGATTTTGTTTGGTGTATTTAATAACGAGTGCTTTGGACTTAAAAAGGTCACTTTAGCATTTTCATCAGTGACACGATCACGAGATAATTTTAAATGATAAGGCGCTAATTGGTCTACTTTTAAACGGTGACTTGTGTTGTATTGCACGACCATATTTCCGCCATTCTTTACAAAATCGAATAAAACAGTTTGCTTAAATTTTAAAGCTTTTACGGTGTTATAAGCACGAATTCCAATGACAACAGCATCAAAGTTAGCTAAGTTGCTTGTTGTGATATCATCTGGTTTTAAAAACGTGACTTTATAACCAATTTGTTCTAAACTTTGCGGAACAATATCTCCAGCACCTTCAATGTAAGCGACGTTTTTACCATACTTTTTAATGTCTAATTTTACCACTTTACTTTGTGCAGGTAATAAAACAGTTTGTTGCGGAATATGATCGTAATTAATTTCGACTAATTCCTTAGTATAAGTTTGATTGCCAATAGTTAATTGTGGCGTGATAAATCCTTCAGTTTGATTGCTTAATGGCTGTAATGTAAATGTGTAGGTTTGCGATTCGCCTTTATTTGCAATATCTACCTTGATATTTTTAGGTGTTACGCTCCAAGATTTTGGTGTCTTTAAGCTTAAATCGCCTTGTAAATTATTCGCTCCAGCTTTTACAGTAACCGAAATGTCTTTAGAAGCTTTTGTATTAAAAATATAAACTTTCTCATTTAATGCAACCGATACTTGTGGAATGATTTCAAAAGGCTTGTAAACTTCACCTTTAACCGGATCATTGGTTTTATAAACTAAAGGTTTGGTGTAAGTAATTGATGTACCATTAAAATTCAAAACAAAGTCGTAATTAAATGCTCTTGGTGTTTCTGGTAAACCAACTAAATTAGAATTAGATACTTTATACATTCCTAAACTACCTGTTTCATTTAACCAATATGGTGTTGTTGATTTTTGCGTGTTTAAAATGTTTAATTCTGTTTTAAATTTGAAACGCTTATTAGCTTCCAAATTCGTGTTTTTTAATAGAGAAGAACTGTGGTTTGATTTTACTTTAACT
>DAISIZ010000142.1:0-5165 GCA_036821745.1 Aurantibacter sp.
ATGCCATTTACCGATCATCGCCGTTTGATATCCTTCTTCTTTTAAGGCTTCCTTTAATTCCGAAATTGGTATCTCTCCAAAATGAAATACACTTGCTGCTAAAGCCGCATCGCTTTTTCCATTTTTAAAAGTATCAACAAAATGTTGAATCGTTCCTGCGCCACCAGAAGCAATAATAGGAATATTAAGCTCATTGGATAGTTTAGCTAAAGCTTCGTCTGCAAAACCATCTTTTGTACCATCATTATCCATAGATGTGAATAGGATTTCTCCTGCGCCACGTTGTTCTACTTCTTTAGCCCAATCAAACAAATTCAATTCAGTTGGAATGGTTCCACCAGCTAAATGAACTGTCCAATTTCCATCAATATTTTTAGCATCAATTGCAACGACTACACATTGGCTTCCAAATTTGTTAGCTAATTCGTTAATTAATTCTGGACGTTTTACTGCACTTGAATTAATCGATACTTTATCTGCACCACATTGTAGTAATACATCGACATCTGCAACACTCGAAATTCCTCCACCAACAGTAAAAGGTATATTCACTTGTTCTGCTACTTTTAACACCATATCGTACATCGTTTTACGATTTTCCAATGTGGCAGCGATATCTAAAAATACCAATTCATCAGCGCCTTTAACCGCGTACTGCTTGGCTAATTCTACTGGATCACCAGCATCTCGTAAATCGACAAAATTAACGCCTTTTACAGTACGTCCATTTTTAATGTCTAAACAAGGTATAATTCGTTTTGTAAGCATATTACATTTTGTTTGTCATTTCCGCGAAGGCGGAAATCTCAGCTTTTTTAATTCTTTGTGGATTCTGCGTCGAAGCGCAGAATGACAAGATTACGACTATCTATTAATTATAAAATTCTGTAATTGTTTTAAGCTGATTCTGTTTTCATAAATCGCTTTTCCTATAATAACACCTTCACAACCTAATTCCGCTAACTTAGGTAACTCGTCAAAGGTTGAAATTCCTCCAGAAGCGATTAGTTTTATGTTATTTGTTTCATTTAAAATACGCTCATAAAGTTCAAAACTTGGACCTTCAAGCATACCATCTTTAGAAATATCGGTACAAATCACATAACTTGCCCCTTTTTTCTGATAATCTTGAATAAAAGGAATTACATTTAGGTCACTTTCCTCTAACCAACCACTAATAGCGATTTTCTCGTTATTACAATCGGCACCAAGGATGATTTTATCACTTCCAAATTTGTCTAACCACTCTTGGAAAATTTCAGGATTTTTAACTGCAATACTTCCACCAGTAATTTGTGAAGCCCCAGAATTAAAAGCAATATCTAAATCTTCGTTAGTTTTTAATCCACCACCAAAGTCAATACTTAAATTAGTCTTAGTTGCAATTTGCTCTAACACCTTGTGATTTACAATATGCTTTGCTTTTGCACCATCTAAATCTACAACGTGTAGGTGTTTTATACCTGCATCTTCAAACTCTTTAGCGACTTCTAAAGGACTTTCGTTGTATATTTTTTTAGTATTGTAATCGCCTTTACTTAAACGAACACATTTACCGTCTATAATATCTATTGCTGGGATTATACGCATAATTATATTTTTGTCATTCTCGCGCAGGCGGGAATCTTTTTGATGTTTTATACTATTTTATAGTCCTTAGACTTACTTGTGTGTGATACTTCGACAAGCTCAGTATGACATTTCGTTTTATAATTGTATTTGAAGTCATTTTAGAGATTTTGAAACACCTTCAAAATTAAATCTAAAGATTTAAAAAATTCTTCAATATTTGTTCTCCTACGACACTACTCTTTTCTGGGTGAAATTGTACACCATAAAAGTTGTTATTCTGTAATGCAGACGCATAGTTGAACTCATAATTAGTGGTTGCAATCTGTTGCGTGCATTCTTCGGCATAAAAACTATGTACTAAATACATAAATTCGTTTTCATTAATACCTTTAAATAATGGCGATTTTAAGTTCGTAATCGTGTTCCAACCCATTTGTGGCACTTTTACAGCATTAGAAAAACGCTTCACATCAACATCAAAAATACCTAATCCTTTTGTGTTTCCTTCTTCCGAAGATTTACACATTAATTGCATTCCTAAACAAATCCCTAAAACAGGTTGTGTTAAGGTTGGAATTAAGCTGTCTAAACCAGAAGCTTTAAGCATTTCCATTGCAGAATTAGCTTCGCCAACTCCAGGAAAAATCACTTTATCAGCTGATTTAATTTCATCTGGATTATTAGATAAAATAGCATCTACACCAAGTCTTTTAAAAGCAAACTGAATGCTTTTAATATTTCCTGCGCCGTAATTTATAATTACTAATTTCATTTTATTCTTAATATTTAGATTCTGCGTCGTAGCGCAGAATGACAAATGCTAATTTTATTTTTAAGCTTTTGGCTGTTTGCAAATGGCTAACAGCAAAAGGCTAAAAGCTAATTATAACATTCCTTTTGTACTTGGTAAAAACATTTTGTTAGCATCACGTTTTACAGCCATTTTCATCGCTTTTGCAAAGGCTTTAAAAATACCTTCAATTTTGTGATGTTCGTTATCACCTTCAGCTTTAATGTTTAAATTACATTTTGCGCCATCGGTAAACGATTTAAATAAGTGGAAAAACATTTCGGTTGGCATATCGCCAATTTTTTCACGATTAAATTTCGCATCCCATTCTAACCAATTTCTACCACCAAAATCTACGGCTACTTGTGCTAAGCAATCGTCCATTGGTAAACAGAATCCGTAACGTTCAATTCCTAATTTATTCCCTAAGGCTTTGTTGAATAATTCCCCTAGGGCAATCATTGTATCTTCAATAGTATGGTGCTCATCAACTTCTAAATCACCTTTAACTTTAATGGTTAAGTCCATTGCGCCGTGACGACCAATTTGGTCTAACATATGATCAAAAAAGTGTAAACCAGTATCAATATCGTTTTTACCAGAACCATCTAAATTTAACTTAATGTAAATTTGAGTTTCGTTAGTATTACGAGTGATCTCTTCCGTGCGATTTTCTAATTTTAAAAACTCGTAAATCGTTTTCCAATCGGTACTTGTTAAAGCAATACAGTCTAAAATAGATTGTTTAGAAGTTTCAATTTCGTCTGCACCTAATTCTGGGTCTTCCGATAAGAAAATCCCTTTAGAACCTAAGTTTTTAGCCAATTCCATATCGGTAATACGATCACCTAATACAAATGAATTTTCTAAATCGTAAACGTCTTTATCAAAATATTGCGTTAATAAACCAGTTCTTGGCTTACGTGTCTCCGCATTTTCGTGAGGAAACGTCTTATCAATATGAACCGCTTTAAATACCACGCCTTCTTTTTCAAAAGCACTCATTACTTTGTTTTGTGGTGGCCAAAAAGTGTCTTCAGGAAAAGAATCTGTACCTAAACCATCTTGATTGGTTACCATAACCAATTCGTAATCCAATTCTGAAGCTATTTTAGCCATATATTGAAATACTTTTGGGTAGAACTCTAACTTTTCTAAGCTATCTAATTGATAATCTACTGGCGGTTCTAACACCAAAGTTCCGTCTCTATCTATAAATAATACTTTTTTCATAATTTGGCTTTTAGCAAATGGCTATATACTTTTTAAGCTATCAATTAGTTTCTTATTCTCTTTACTTGTTCCAACTGTTAATCGTAACGTATTCTCACACAAGGCTTGCGTTGTTCTGTTACGAATCACGATACCTTTTTCAATTAATTGACTGTAACGTTTATTGGCATCATCAACTTTAACTAATACAAAATTAGCATCTGTTGGGTAAATTTCGCTAATAAATGAAATTGTTTTTAAGGCTTCAATTAATTGATCGCGTTCTAAAACAATACGTTTTATTTCATTTTCAACGGCATTAACTTGTTCTAAACGATTAATCGCTTTTAATTGCGTTAATTCATTTACATTATATGGTGGTTTAATGCGGTTTAAAATCGCTATTATTTCTGCGGAAGCGTAACAAACACCTAAACGAATTCCAGCCATTCCATAGGCTTTTGATAAGGTTTGAGTCACGATTAAATTAGGAAACTCCTCTAAACGGGTCAACCAACTTTTTTCTTCTGAAAAATCTATATAAGCCTCGTCAATTACCACTAAACCATTAAATTGATTTAATAAAGCTTCCACTTCTTTGGTGTTGAAACTATTTCCAGTTGGGTTATTTGGAGAACATAAAAACAATAATTTAGAAGACTCGTTTTGAGCTTCTAAAATTTGTTCTACTTGTGGCTGAAAGCTTTCAGATAAATTAATTTTAGTATTCGCCACATTATTAATGTTCGCTAATACCTGATACATTCCGTATGTTGGCGGTAATGTAATGATGCTATCTTGCTTAGGCTCACAAAAAGCTCTGAACAATATATCTAAAACCTCGTCACTTCCGTTACCTAATAAAATGTTTGTTGTCGGTACATTTTTAATACCAGACAATAACTGTTTTACATTGCTTTGTTGTGGATCTGGATAACGATTTACGCCATTTTCAAATGGATTTTCGTTAGCATCTAAAAAAACCATATCGTCAGAAGTCACATCTTTATACTCATCTCTTGCCGATGAATAGGGTTTTAACGTCTTAATGTTATCTCTAACTAATGTGTTTATGTTGAAATTTGCTTTCATTTTAATAAGTCTAAAACAAGCACTTCGACTGCGCTCAGTGTGACAAACTGTTTTATTTTAAATCGTTTAATCTTAAGGTTACTGCATTTTTATGTGCTTGTAAACCTTCGGCTTCAGCCATTAATTCTATAGCATTACCAATATTTAAAATACCTTCTTTTGTAATTTTTTGAAACGTAATAGACTTTGTGAAACTATCTAAATTCACGCCAGAATACGCTTTACTAAATCCGTTAGTTGGTAAAGTATGGTTAGTTCCAGAGGCATAATCTCCAGCACTTTCTGGTGTATAATTACCAATAAAAACAGAACCCGCATTTGCTATTCTATTGACGTATAAATCTTCGTTTTCTACGCAAACAATAAAATGCTCTGGTCCATATTCATTAATCATTTCTAATGCAATTTCGTCGTTTTCTGCGTAAATCAATTTAGAATTAGCAATGGCTTGTCTTGCAATATCTTTTCTAGGTAAAGCTTCTAACTGATTTTCTACTTC
>DAISIZ010000143.1:0-5120 GCA_036821745.1 Aurantibacter sp.
GAAAACGTAAACCACCTTTGTATGGTCCAATAGCCGAGTTAAACTCTACTCTAAAAGCTCTATTCACCTGAGTATTACCGTTATCATCTATCCAAGGCACTCTAAATATAATAGTACGTTCTGGCTCTACCATACGTTCTAAAAGCATCTTGTTTTTATAATTATCATTAGCTTCAATGAAAGGAATTACAGTTTCTGCAACCTCATGTACTGCTTGCATGAATTCTGGCTCATTACCATTTTTTTCTGCAACGTAGTCTATAAAACTTTTTATTTTATTTTCCATAGTAAATATGAATTACGAAATTAATCTTTTGTTACTGTTTTTTTCGATGGACAAATATACGTTAAGTGACAAAAACACACCTTCTATTTTAGTATTTTTTACAATTCTATTGCCATAACTTTAGTAAATAAATCATATAGTTAATTAATAATTTGTTTGCTAACGTCCTTTTTATATATTTGTTCACTTAACAACCTACTTAATTTATAGGATTATGTTCAAAAACAAAGTATTAATTACCCTTGTTATTACCTTAAGCGCAATGCAATTAGGTTTAGCGCAATTAGGATTCTCTCATGAAATAGGTATTATTACTGGTCCAGTAGCGTTTCAGTCTGATTTTGGTGAACGTAACAACTTTGACACTAACAAAGGAAATACAGGTTTTGGTATTGGTCTAGTACATTACATAAACTTTGCTTATAGAGCAGATTGTAACTGTTACACTACAGACAATTATTTTAACGATCACTTTAAGTTACGTTCAGAGATCTCTTACAATACTACGAAATTAAATCATTTTGGTGAATGGGTTAAAGATGCTCGAACTTCCGATAATGCAGATAGACTAAGAGGTCACTCTGGTAAAGCAAGTAATTTTGATGTTGGTATGCAATTGGAATGGTTTCCTTTAAGTATTCGTTCATTCCAATCTTTTTCACCAAAATTTGCACCTTTCGTTAGTTTAGGAGCACATTTTGTATCTTTCAATCCTAGTGTAGAAACTACATATGTAAGTAGTGGGACACCTAATGACATTGGTAATATAGACGATAACAACAACTTTTATTCTTTATGGTCACAACCTGGATTTAAAGACCCAATATCTGTAGACTCTGGTTCGACATTTTCTGTCGTTGGAAGTATTGGTACACGTTATAAACTTAACGTATTAGCCGATTTAATGATTGACCTACGTTGGCAGTATTACTTTAGTGATGACGTAGACGGTTTAAACCACGACTATAAATCAAACAAAAACAACGATTGGCTAGTATGGCTAAACTTTGGTTACATTTACTACTTAGATTAATCTATAATTAGAATACAATATAAATTTAAGCACTGCATTTAGCGGTGCTTTTTTTATGACGTTACCTTTGCCGAAAAAAGCAAAAGATCATGCTTTCACGACTCGCTTCCCGATAGAAAAAACCGGGAGAGCTTAAACAAATCGTTCAATCATTAACGCAAAATCTAACACTAAAACAAACATAAGATTACAATAATATTGCATCCAACAAATTAACAAGCATTACGCTTTAGTGTATAAGAAAAGTAAAGACCTTAGTTATTATTATATGATCTAAAACCATTGTAACAGTTTAAAATCAACTTTCAAGACTTTCACTCTTAAACATAAAAAAGGTGTTTCACATAAAGTAAAACACCTTTTTTAGTATTTAATAATGTGCTAATTATTAATAAGCACGTTCTTTATTTCCTTCAAAGAAATTAATAAAAGCACGGTTAACAACTCTGTGTCCACCAGGCGTTGGATAATCTCCTGTAAAGTACCAATCTCCTAAGTTTTTAGGACAAGCTTTGTGTAAATTCTCTACGCTTTGATAAATAATATCCACCTTAGCATTTAAACCTTCCGAGCTTAATAACTCAGCAATTTTAACCGAAATTTCTTCGTCTGTATATAAGTCGTATAAATCTTTAACAAAATTTGATACTTCAGTATCTGGTAAATCTACCTGAGTTAAACACTTTTTGTAAGTTTCTTCAACTAAATGGTATTTGTTATCGTCTTTTAATAAAGCTAACATTGCTCTAAAAGCAATTAAACCTTCAAGGTTAGCCATATCAATACCATAACAATCAGGATAACGTATTTGTGGTGCCGATGATACAACAACAATCTTCTTAGGATTTAAACGATCCATCATCGTTAAAATACTTTTCTGTAACGTTGTACCACGTACAATACTATCGTCAATAATCACTAAGTTATCTGTAGGTTTTACAGATCCGTAAGTAATATCGTAAACGTGCGCTACTAAATCATCTCTACTATCATCATCAGTAATAAAGGTTCTTAGTTTTGCATCTTTAATCGCAATCTTTTCAGTACGCAAACGTTTCGCTAAAATTTCTTTAATTTTTTCTGGCGTACGGTTTTCTTCTTTTAAAAGTAAATCTTCTTTTTGCTTATTTAAAGACAATTCACCTTCCTTAATCATACCGTAGTAAGATACTTCGGCAGTATTAGGGATAAATGAAAATACCGAATTTTCAATATCATTTCCAATAGATTTCATAATCTGTGGAAATAAAAAGCGTCCTAATTTTTTACGTTCAGCGTATATTTCTTGATCACTACCACGAGAAAAATAAATACGTTCAAATGAACACGCTTTCTTTTCTAATGGCTCTAAAATTTGTTCGATATTTACCTCTCCAGACTTTTTAACTATAATAGCTGTTCCTGGCTCTAATTCTTGTACATCATCAAAACCTACATTAAATACCGTTTGAATTACTGGTCTTTCCGAAGCTACAACAACAACTTCATCATTTTCTAAGTAGTAAGCCGGACGAATTCCTGCCGGATCACGAAGCACAAAAGCATCTCCATGTCCAATCATTCCTGCCATAGCATAACCACCATCCCATTTTTTAGCCGATTTTCTTAAAATCTTAGCAATATTTAAGTTTTTAGCAATAAAACCAGAAGCTTCAGGTTTAGATAAGCCTTCTTTTTTAGCTTGCTTGTACAACTTACCAACTTGTCTATCTAAGAAATGACCAATTTTTTCCATAACCGTAACTGTATCGGCTTCAGCTTTTGGGTGCTGACCAATTTTTACTAAGTCTTGGAATAATTGACTAACGTTAGTCATATTAAAGTTACCTGCAACAATAAGGTTTCTATGCATCCAACTGTTTTGTCTTAAAAACGGATGAACACTTTCTACGCTATTCTTACCAAAAGTACCGTAACGTACGTGACCCATAAGTACTTCACCAATATATGGTGCTTCCTCTTTAAGACGTTTTACATCGTCGTTTAAAGATTTGTCTTTACTTAAAACATCATTAATACGTTCGTTAATCTGTGCAAAAATATCCTGAATAGGCAATTGCTTATTAGAACGTACACGGCTAATGTAGCGTTGTCCTGGTTGCATATCTAATTTAATACTTGCAAATCCAGCACCATCTTGACCGCGATTGTGTTGTTTTTCCATTAGTAAATACATTTTATTTACCCCATAAAATGCTGTACCATATTTTTCTTTATAGTACTCTAATGGTTTTTTTAATCGAATTAAGGCAATCCCGCATTCGTGTTTTAAAGCATCACTCATTGTTGTTGTATTGTGTAGGTTAAGTCGTAATAACGTTAATTAAATTTCTTTATGCTAAAAATAAAAAAGCGCCCTAAATTTTAGAGCGCTTTTTATTATGATTCTATATTAAATTCTGTTAGTTGCTTAAATTTCTTTAGACGGCTTTTAACATCGTCTTCTTTTAAGTCAACCATACGCTCTGTTCCAAATTTCTCGACACAAAAGGACGCTAAAGTCGATCCGTAAATAACGGCATTTTTCATGTTCTCGAAAGATAAATCTCCCGTTTGTGCTAAATACCCTGCAAATCCACCTGCAAAAGTATCTCCTGCTCCGGTTGGATCAAAAACTTCTGCTAACGGTAAAGCTGGTGCGTAAAACATATTCTCGCCTTCAAATAATAAAGCGCCATGTTCTCCTTTTTTAATCACTACATATTTAGGACCCATAGTATAGATTTTCTTTGCAGCATTAACTAAAGAGTATTCGCCAGATAATTGTCTTGCTTCTTCGTCGTTAATTGTAATAACGTCTACGTTTTTAATTACCGAAAGTAAATCGTCTAAAGCGATATCCATCCAGAAATTCATTGTATCTAAAATAGCTAACTTAGGTTTATTAGACATTTGGTCTAAAACACCTTGCTGTACCATTGGATGCAAGTTTCCAAGCATTACTATTTCGGCATCTTTGTAAGCTTCAGGAACTACAGGATTAAAAGTTTCTAATACATTTAACTCAGTTGCTAACGTATCACGAGAGTTCATATCGTTATGGTATTTACCACTCCAAAAGAAAGTTTTACCATCTTTTACAATTTCTACACCATCAATATTAACTTGTTTGTTAGTTAATAAGTCTAAGTATTCCTGTGGGAAATCGCCTCCAACTACAGAAACTGCAGCAGAATCTACTCCAAAATTGGCAGCCGACAAACCTATATAGGTTGCAGCACCACCAAGAATTTTGTCGGTTTTTCCAAAAGGTGTTTCAATAGCGTCAAAGGCTACAGTACCTACAATAACTAATTTGCTCATAATAGCGTTTTAAATGATGTGCAAATTTACATAAATTATTTAGGTTTAAAACAATTGGAATTTAAAATGCCTTAGGAATAATAATATTTACGGTTTAAAGTCTGAAATTAACCGTTCGCAATCTTTTATTTTTGTAAATCTGTTTTTAATCACAGATTTGTAAGAAAAAACACATAATGAAGCATTTTAAAAAAGCACTTTGGTTTGGATTAATAATTAGTTTGACATTAAACTTAGCTGGTTTTGTGACAAATTACTTTCTTGATAATCTTGAGATAGCTATTGTTAATTTCAAGTATGTTGGACCTATATCTTTGCTGTTATTTATTTTACCATGTTTTCTATCTGCGTATTTTTATGAAAAGTTGGTTGTCCCAGTTTCTAAGAAAAACATTTTAAATGCGTTACGATTATCTTGCGCATGGTCTTTTGTAATTCAAGCTGTAATAGTGTTTGTTTATTTGTATTTTAAGAAAGAATCATACAGTCTTATTGTAG
>DAISIZ010000144.1:0-4538 GCA_036821745.1 Aurantibacter sp.
GTTGGCCCACTAGGGCTCGAACCTAGACTCTTCGGTACCAAAAACCGACGTGTTGCCAGTTACACCATGGGCCATTCTGACATTGAGAGTGCAAATTTAAAACAAACTTTAAATCCTGCAAACTTTTTTCAATAAAATATATAAAAAAAATTAACGTTTGGTTAAAAAGCCCGAAAGGTGTCATAAATATTATTAATTTCGCTACTTAAATTTTAAAGCACATGACCACTAAATCGTTTAAGAGATACAACCAAATTTTAGGTTGGCTAACGTTTTTAATCACCCTTATAGTTTACTCACTAACCGTAGAACCTACTGTAAGTTATTGGGATGCTGGGGAATATATCCTTACAGCTTCTAAATTACAAGTGGGTCATCCGCCGGGAGCACCTTTATACCAAATGCTTGGTGCTGTGTTTTCTATATTTGCTTTAAACAACTCCTATATAGGTTATGTTATGAACTTAATGAGTGGTGTTGCCAGTGCTTTTGCCATTCTTTTTATGTTTTGGTCTATTGTTTTACTATTACAAAAACTAACAAACACAAAAATTAAAGACATTGGTAAAACAAAAACGATTGCCTTTTTAGGAAGTGCTTTTGTGGGTTCGTTAAGTTTTGCTTTTACTGATACATTTTGGTTTAGTGCTGCAGAAACTGAAGTTTACGCCATGGCAACCTTTGTAATGACTTTAATGTTCTACTTAGCCTTACGTTGGGAAAGAGATATGCATAAACCTCGCGGTAACCGTTGGCTAATACTAATTGCCTTTGTTATTGGTTTATCGTTTGGGATACACTTTATGGGATTATTAACCATTCCTGCAATTGGATTAATTTACTTCTTTAAAAATTATAAAAAAGTAACGGTTAAAAACTTTATCGTTGCCAATGTGGTTTCAGTAGCCATATTATTATTCATCTTTAAATTAATGTTCCCTAACGTATTAAGATACTTTAGTATGTTAGAGTTATTTTTTGTGAATCAAATAGGATTACCATTTAACTCTGGAACTATTATAGCAGGCTTAATTTTAGCTGCAGGTTTTTACTACGGATTAAAAATTACCAGAGAGAAAAAACTATACCACTACAATACAGGAATTTTATGTTTACTGTTTGTTATTTTAGGATCTTCTACTTGGTTAATGTTACCTATTCGTGCAAACGCCAATGTCGTCATTAACGAAAACAACCCGTCAAGCGCCAGAGAATTATTAGCTTACTATAACTTAGAGCAATATCCAGAAACACATTTATTTTATGGGCCTTTATTCACAGAACAATACACAGGTTTAGACGAAAACAATCCTTATGTAGACGACAAACCTAAATACGAGAAAAATAAAAAGACAGGCAAATACATTATTGTAAACAAATGGAAAAACACCAAGCAAAACTACAACAGCGAACAAGCTGCTATTTTACCACGTATGTGGAGTGCTGAAAATGCAGAAAACTATATGATATTTACTGGTTATTTAGATTTTAAATTAAAATCTGAATACCAAATGGAAAACACGCTACGTAAGTCGGTAGCTGCTTTTAAAAATGATGTTGCTAAAGGACAAATAGATTATGAAGACTACAATAACTTCTTAAAACGTTTTGGAACGTATTTAGATATTGAAAAACCTTCACTACTAACCAATATCGCCTTTATGTTCGAGTACCAACTAGGTTACATGTACTGGCGTTATTTTATGTGGAATTTCACAGGAAGACAAGATGATATTCAAGGTCGTTATGACGAACACGGAAATTGGATTAGTGGTATTCAATTTATAGATGAATTACATTTAGGGCAATCACAGGACAATTTACCAAGCGATGTACTGAATAACAAAGCTAGAAACACGTATTATTTCTTACCATTACTATTAGGATTAATTGGCTTTTTCTTTATGTTTAACAAAGATAAGAAGCAATTTTGGGTGGTTTTAGTTTTTTTCCTATTTACAGGATTAGCCATACAAGTATATACCAACATTAGACCATTTGAGCCTCGTGAACGTGACTACTCTGTTGTAGGATCGTTTTATGTTTTCTCACTATGGATTGGTATTGGGGTTTATGCTATTATTAATTTCCTAAAGAAATTTGCCTCAAAACAAATTTTAGCACCAGTAGTTCCTGCTATTTGCATGATTGTACCTTTAGTATTAATTGCCAATAACTGGAATGACCATGATAGATCAGGAAAATACACTGCTTTAGCAATGGCTAAAAAGTATTTAAATTCTTGTGATGAAAATGCCATTCTATTTTCAATTGGAGATAATGATACGTTTGCGTTATGGTATGCACAAGAAATTGAAGGCTTCCGTACCGATGTTCGTGTGGTAAACACCAGCTTATTCCAAACCGATTGGTACATAGACCAAATGAAACGTAAGGCATACGACAGTGACCCAATTCCGTCACAATTAACACACGACCAATACAAACATGGGACGCGTGATGCTATTTTTAAAAACTTACAAACAAGAGATAGTTTAGACATTAAAACGTTTATGAACTTTGTAAGTAGCGATAGCCCAAAAACTAAATACAAGTACTCTATAATTGCTAAAGGTGAAGATCCTACAGGTTACCCTGAGCAATACCTAAATTCTAATTATTTCCCAGCGGAAACTATTACCGTTCCTGTAAATAAAGCTGAAGTTCTAAAAAGCGGATTAGTAAAAGCTAAAGATGCTGATAAAATAGTTGATCAATTAGAAGTTACAATAACAGATAACGCGATTTACAAGAATCGTTTACTAATGCTAGACATTGTAGCCAATAACAACTGGAAACGTCCAATTTACTTTACTGGCGGCGCATTTAGTGACGAAGATTATATTTGGATGAAAGACTACCTACAATTAGATGGTATGGCTTACAAATTAGTCCCAATTAAAACTGCCGTAGATAAAGCTAATCCTTTTGATATGGGTCGTGTGGATACAGAGAAAATGTACAATATGGTAAAATCTTGGGATTGGGGAAATAGCGCAAGTAACAGCATTTACCATGATATTGAAACGCGAAGAAACTCTATTACGTACAGAGGTAATTTAGCACGTTTAATTGAAGGTTTAATTAACGAAGATCAATTAGAAAAAGCAGAAGAAGTGGCTGATATCGCTATGAATAATATGCCATTAGATAAATTTGGTTTCTACACCTTATTAGAACCGTATTTAAATGCGTATTACGAAGTAAAAGCGCCTGAAAAAGCACAAAAGCTATTCAAGGATTTATCGGTTAAATACCAAGAAAATCTTAAATATTACAGTGAATTAACTCAGGAAAATCAAGAGAAAAACTTCACTTTAATCATTACAGATATTGAACGCTACAAAGCCTTAATTGATGTATTAGTAGAATATGATTTGGAGTTTGCAAAGAAAGAATCGCTAACCTTTAATAATTACTTACGTTTATTTGAGCACTTTTACCAAAGTGACGAAGAGCCAGAAGTAAAACAAAAACAAGAACGCGATATAGAAACTACAGTCGATACCTTTTCAGGATTAAAACTCGATTAATGTGTTTTTAATTCCTGCAAAAACACCAGCATTTATTCCTTGGCTTTTTCCTAGATACACTTGGAAAAAGCCAAGTGATAAAAAGGTATTGTATCTTACGTTTGATGACGGCCCAATTCCAGAAGTGACTACTTGGGTTTTAGACCAATTAGAACATTACAATGCTAAAGCGACGTTTTTTTGTATAGGTGATAATATTGAAAAACATCCCGAAGTATTTGAATCTATTTTAAAGAACAGGCATGCTATTGGGAATCACACGCAAAACCATTTACAAGGTTGGAACACAAATACACAACGTTATTTAGAAAACACATACAAAGCTGAAGCCGTTATAAGCAAACATAGCAAAGGCTACACAATTCCTAAAAAGTTATTTCGTCCACCATTTGGAAAGATAAAAAGCAGTCAAAGTAAAGTCTTATTAGAAAAAGGATACGAGATTATAATGTGGCGTATACTTACTTTTGATTGGAAAACTTCTACAACACCAGAACACACCTTAAAGCACGCTTTAAAAGCCCGTAATGGCGATATTATTGTATTTCACGATAGTTTAAAAGCTTCAAAAAACATAAAGTTTACTTTACCTAAATTCTTAGAGCATTTCTCAAAAGAAGGCTACGAGTTTAAAGCATTATATTAAGAAGACAACTAAGCGTATTGCTGTAATTTAGTAATTAAACTAGAAGCATCAAGCTCACCACTTTGTCGCCATTGCATTTCACCATTCATATAGATAATTAAAGCAGGTAAGCCTTTTACACGAAGCGCTTCAGATAACTCTTGATTTTTTTCAACATCAATCTTAATCACCTTAGCCTTATCACCTAAAACAGCAGCAACATCTCGAAGTACAGGATGCATTGCTGTAGATTGCTCATTCCATTCGGTATAAAAATCCAATAAAACCGGCACATTTACATCTATTAATTCTCCAAAGTTAGACATCTCACAAAGTTTTAAAATCTTATTACGCCTTACTAATTTACGTAAAATTTTAAA
>DAISIZ010000144.1:4548-5065 GCA_036821745.1 Aurantibacter sp.
ACTCAGTTTATGATTGGCTTTAAGGGTGCTGACAAAATTTTAAAATTCAATAAAATAGCCTAAAAAACCACTATACTATAGCTTTACGCTTTTTAAGCTCTAAAACAGTAATCTCTGGCCAAATCCCTACCCTACCAGGAAAAGCTAAAAAACCAAAACCACGATTCACATATAAATATTGTCCAGCTTCTTTATATAAACCAGCCCATTTTGGGTAACGGTATTTTACTGGACTCCATTTAAAATTCAAAAACGGAATTTCAATTCCAAACTGCATACCATGTGTATGTCCGGAAAGTGTTAATTGTATTTTTTTATGGAAGTCAACAATATTAGATTCGTTAGTGACGGTTTCTAAATTAAAACGTCCATTACCTCTAAACTCTTTGTCTTTATAATCAAAATGCGATGGATCATGAGACATTAAAACTTTAAAATCAGCATTACTAATTTCTTGTGTCACCGCTTCTAAACTACCGCGTTTAGGAAAATGACGCGATGCACCCCAATTTTCAAC
>DAISIZ010000145.1:0-4818 GCA_036821745.1 Aurantibacter sp.
TGTTATAGCCAAGCTATGTTTGATACACATGATAACCCAAATGATGAACAAATTTAGAAACTTAGTCCTGCTATTTGCTGTGTTTGTGAGTAATGCACTTTTTGCTCAAAATCCACCGCCACCGCCAGTATTACCTGATACGCCAGGTCCTGGTCTTCCTATAGATTCTAACATTCTAATACTAATTGTTTTAGCTTTAGTTTTAGGTTCTGTTACTGCTATTAGAAAATATAAAAAAAACTAGTTTTAGTAACTTTCTGTTAAGCGTTTTACATATTTCCCAATAACATCAAATTCTAAATTTACTTTTGTTCCTGATATAAAGGTGTGGAAAACTGTGTTTTCGTATGTGTAAGGAATTATAGCAACACTAAATTCGTTTCTTTTAGAATTTACCACTGTTAAGCTTGTTCCGTTTACGGTAATTGAGCCTTTTTCAATAGTGACATTATTTAAGTCTGCATCATAACTAAAGGTGTAAATCCAACTTCCATTTTCATTTTTTACAGAAATACATTCTGCTGTTTGGTCCACGTGACCTTGAACAATATGACCGTCTAAACGGTCACCTAATTTCATAGCACGCTCTAAATTAACTTTGTCGTTAATATTTAAATCGCCAATGTTAGTTTTGTCTAAAGTTTCTTGAATTGCTGTAACGGTATATTCGTCATTGTTTATAGCAATAACAGTTAAGCAAACCCCATTATGAGCAACACTTTGGTCTATTTTTAACTCATTGGTAATATTACTTTTTACACTAATATGTAGGTTGGTGTTTTCGATTTCTAGGTTGGTAATTGTACCAAGCGTTTCAATAATACCTGTAAACATGTATTTAACTATTTTAATTGATTAAATTTGTCTTGTAAAATTACAACAATACTAAAACTATTACATGAATAGAGAAGAAAATATAATTTTAGGATTATCGGTAGGAGATTTAAACGGTATAGGCTTAGAGCTTATAATTTCTATTTTTGAAGATAAGCGTATGTTAGATTTTTGTACGCCAGTGGTGTTTGGTTCTCTTAAAACAGTAAATTTCGTAAAGAAACACTTAAAGTCTAATATTGGCGTTAATGCTATAAAGGACATAAATGGAGTGACAAAAGGTAAGTTTAATGTTTTGGGTAGTTATAAAGATGATTTTGAAATAAAATTTGGTGAAGAAAATCCAAGGATAGGAGAAGTGGCCATCGAGTCTTTTACAAAAGCAACAAAAGCCTTAAAAGAAGGGGCTATTGATGTTTTAGTAACTGCACCAATAAATAAGCATAACATTCAATCGGAAACATTTAAATTCCCTGGTCATACCGATTATTTAAATCAGGAGTTAGATGGCGAAAGCTTAATGTTAATGGTTAATGATGGGTTGAGAGTTGGTTTGTTAACTGATCATGTTGCGGTTAAAGATGTAAGCGAAGCGATTACACCAGAATTAATAAAACGTAAAATTGAAACTATATATAATAGTTTAAAGCAAGATTTTAGAATTGGAAAACCTAAAATTGCCGTTTTAGGAATTAACCCTCATACCGGAGATAATGGTGTTATTGGTGATGAAGATGATACAGTTTTAAGACCAACATTAGAAGCTATTAAAAAAGGTGGGAAATTAGTATTCGGACCTTATAGTGCTGATAGCTTTTTTGGTTCTGATAACTATAAGCAGTTTGATGCTATTATAGCAAGCTATCATGATCAAGGATTAATACCTTTTAAAACCTTGTCATTTGGTGAAGGCGTAAATTATACCGCAGGATTAGAAAAAATACGCACATCGCCAGACCACGGAACGGCTTATGAAATTGCAGGAAAAGATATAGCAGATGCTAATTCGTTTAAAAAAGCCATTTTTACCGCTTTAGAATTATTCAGAAATAGAAAAGAATATTTAGAATTAACCGAAAACCCATTGAAAACAGGGCGAAAAAAGATATAAACAATTTTTTGTTTATAAATCGAATATTTAATAAATATATTATATATTTGCAGGCTCAAAATAGATGTGATAATGAAGCATTTAAAAGAATTTACAATCCCTTTTGTGGGATTAAAAGTAGGAAAGCATCTTTTTGATTTTGATATAGACCATACGTTCTTACATTTTTTTGAATACGAGGATTTTAACTCGGCTAAAGTAAAGTTAGACTTAGTTTTAGAAAAGAAAAGCACCTTAATGGAGCTTAACTTTAAAGCAAAAGGATTTTTAAATCTTAATTGCGACGTAACTAACGAAGCTTACAATCAATCAATTGAAAGTGAAATGGATTTGGTGGTTAATTTTGGTCAAGAATATAATGACGACAATATTGATATACTAATTTTGCCACATGGCGAGTACGAAATAAACGTACAACAGTATATATATGAATTAATTGTGTTAGCTTTGCCAACCAAAAGAATTCATCCAGGTATTGAAGACGGAACGTTAAAATCTGATATTTTAGAAAAATTAGATGAACTAAGTCCTAAGATTAAAGACGAAATTCAAGAAGAAGAAAATACAGACCCACGTTGGGACTCATTAAAGAAACTATTAACGGATAAATAAAATTATAAAATGGCACATCCTAAAAGAAAAATCTCAAAAACAAGAAGAGATAAGAGAAGAACACATTACAAAGCGACTGCGCCACAAGTAGCAACATGTCCAACAACAGGTGAGCCTCACTTATACCATAGAGCTCATTGGTTTGAAGGAAAATTATACTACAGAGGTCAAGTTTTAATTGATAATTCTGTTGCAGAAGAAAACGTAGCATAATTATTATGTACGCATATAAAAAAACGCTCCTAAGTGAGCGTTTTTTTTATGATTAATTTTTCTTTAAGTTAAAAACAACTTATTTTGCACTGTTATTTTTAATTAACGGGGCAATTTGGTCTGTTTTTAAGATAAAATACACATTATGAGCAAAATTAATGCTGCAATTACAGCAGTTGGTGGTTATGTACCAGATTTCGTTTTATCTAACAAGGTATTAGAAACAATGGTAGACACTAACGATGAGTGGATTACGAGTAGAACTGGTATTAAAGAGAGACGTTTACTTAAGAAAGAAGGTGAAGGAACCTCTTATATGGCTATTAAAGCCGCGCAAAACTTAATAGAAAAGTCTAAGATTAATCCTGAAGAGATTGACTTAGTTATATTAGCAACTGCAACGCCAGATATGCCTGTAGCATCTACAGCGGCATACACAGCTTCAAAAATTGGTGCTGTAAATGCGTTTTCTTACGACTTACAAGCTGCTTGTTCAAGCTTTTTATACGCTTTATCTACTGGAACAAGCTTTATAGAATCAGGACGATACAAAAAAGTATTACTAATTGGTGCCGATAAAATGTCTTCTATAATTGATTACACTGATCGTGCTACATGTATTATTTTTGGTGATGGTGCTGGAGCAGTATTATTAGAACCAAATACAGAAGGTTTAGGATTACAAGACGAATACCTAAGAACTGACGGGATTGGTAGAGAGTTTCTTAAAATTGATGCAGGTGGATCTATTATGCCTCCTTCAGAAGAAACGATAAAAAACAATAAACATTTCGTACATCAAGATGGTAGAACCGTATTTAAATATGCAGTTTCTAACATGGCAGATGCTTGCGAAAAAATATTAGAACGTAACAATCTTACAGGTGAAGATGTGGACTACTTATTGCCACATCAAGCCAACTTAAGAATCATTGATGCTACGGCAAATAGAATGAATCTTTCGGAAGATAAAGTACTTAAAAATATACACAGATATGGAAACACCACGTCTGCAACTTTACCTTTATTATTAAGTGATTTTGAATCAAAATTCAAAAAAGGAGATAACTTAGTATTTGCTGCCTTTGGTGGTGGATTTACTTGGGGATCTATTTACTTAAAATGGGCATATAATTCGAACTAAATATACTATTAAATAATATACTATTATGGATTTAAAAGATATTCAAAATTTAATTAGATTCGTTGCAAAATCTGGAGCTAGTGAAGTAAAACTAGAAACGGACGATGTTAAAATTACGATTAAAACAGGATCTGAAGAAACTACAATTGTACAGCAAATGCCAATGGGTGCAGCAATGCCTCAAATGCATATGCCTGCAGCGCCAGTAGCAGCACCTGCACCAGTTGCAGAAGCTCCAGCAGCAGCGCCAGCTGAAGATAATTCTAAATATATTACAGTAAAGTCTCCAATTATTGGAACATTTTATAGAAAACCATCTCCAGATAAGCCATTATTTGTTGAGGTAGGTCAAACTATTGCTGAAGGTGATGTATTATGTATTATTGAAGCTATGAAATTATTTAACGAAATCGAATCTGAAGTTTCAGGTAAAATCGTTAAAATATTAGTGGATGATTCTTCTCCAGTAGAATTCGATCAGCCATTATTTTTAGTAGATCCATCATAATTAGACATTGGTCTTTAGAGGTTAGTGATTTGTTTATTTTAACAAGTCCAAGCCTTAAACCTTTAAACTCTAAAAATTTATGTTTAAAAAAATATTAATAGCAAATAGAGGTGAAATAGCACTACGTGTTATTAGAACCTGTAAAGAAATGGGTATTAAAACTGTAGCAGTTTACTCTACAGCCGATGCTGAAAGTTTACACGTTAAATTTGCTGACGAAGCGGTTTGTATTGGTCCTGCACCAAGTCACGAATCATATTTAAAAATTCCTAACATTATTGCAGCTGCAGAAATTACTAATGCAGATGCCATTCACCCAGGTTATGGATTTTTATCTGAAAATGCCAAGTTTTCAAAAATTTGTGAAGAGCACAATATTAAATTTATTGGAGCTTC
>DAISIZ010000146.1:0-4751 GCA_036821745.1 Aurantibacter sp.
TCCGTGAGTTTTTTGTAAATAATGGCGATAAAGCTTTTCGTGGTAACCAAGTTTACGAATGGTTATGGCAAAAAGGAGCTCATAGTTTTGCCGATATGACGAATCTGTCTAAAGATACACGTCAAATGCTGGAGAATGGTTTTGTAATTAACCATATTAAAGTAGACCAGATGCAACGTAGTAGCGATGGAACTATAAAAAATGCCATAAAGTTACATGATAGTTTAATTGTTGAGTCTGTTTTAATTCCAACAGCAACTAGAACAACCGCTTGTATATCAAGTCAGGTAGGTTGTAGTTTAGATTGTAAGTTTTGTGCTACAGCGCGTTTAAAACGTATGCGTAACTTAAACCCAGACGAGATTTATGACCAAGTTGTTGTTATTGATAATGAAAGCCGTTTATACCACGATAGACCGTTAAGTAATATTGTGTTTATGGGAATGGGTGAGCCGCTTATGAATTATAATAATGTTCTTAAAGCCATAGAAAAAATTACAAGTCCTGAAGGCCTAGGTATGTCGCCAAGACGAATTGTAGTTTCTACTTCTGGTGTGCCAAAAATGATTAAAAAAATGGCAGATGAAGAAGTGAAATTCAAATTAGCCGTTTCATTGCATAGTGCTATTGATGAGGTTCGTGATACCATTATGCCATTCAATAAAACTTTTCCTTTAAAAGACTTGCGCGAAGCTTTAGTGTATTGGTATGAAAAAACTAAAAACCGTATTACCTACGAGTATGTAGTTTGGGAAGGTATAAACGATAAACGTAAAGATGTAGATGCTTTAGTGCAGTTCTGTAAATTTGCACCTAGTAAAGTAAATTTAATTGAATACAACCCCATAGATGATGGTATGTTTCAGCAAGCCAGTTCTAAAGCTATAGATATGTATCAAAATTTTTTGGAAGCTAATAATATTACGGTAACTATTCGTAGAAGTCGTGGTAAAGATATTGATGCTGCATGTGGGCAATTAGCAAATAAAAGTTAGACGGTTAAAACCTAACTATTTTTACTATCTTTAGAGAAAAATTCTAGACCTATGAAATATACATACTTACTTTTAGTTTTAATGGCATTAGTAACATCGTGCTCTAAAGAAGATGATACTTTAAAGCCTATTCAGGTAGGTTTAGAAGTGTTAAACGCTCAAAATGAAGTGCGATTAAGTGCTGACTTCACATTTGAAAACCAAGTAGTGAATGAAGGCGATGCTTTAAATATTACAAACTTATCTACTGAAGGCGTTACTTATAAATGGACTTTAGGAAGTGAAAATGAAGTTTCAATAGAGCAAACACCAAATCATTCGTTTTTTGCTCATGGTTTTTATGACATTACATTAACAATTACCAATCAAAATAATAAAGAAGCTTCTATAACTAAGACTATAGAAGTTTTATGTAATTTTGGAGGTGGAGATCATTCTACAGATGAGTCTGAGAGCTAAAAAAAATCTTTACTCTAGACATATTTAGTATAAAATTTACGTAATAAATAATTTGCAGATGCATTTATAACAAGGTATTTGTTATTTTTGTTATCAGTGAAAATAACCGAACAAATAAAGCAACCTATAGCCTACGAAATGAACCTCTTTGAGGACAAGTTTCGCTTGGCAATGTCTTCTAAGGTTGCGCTATTAAACCGTATTACCCATTACATTGTAAACAGAAAAGGAAAGCAAATGCGTCCTATGTTCGTGTTTCTAGTGTCTAAAATGGTAAGTAATGGCGAGTTGAATGATCGTACGTATCGTGGTGCTTCAGTTATAGAACTAATTCATACAGCGACTTTGTTACATGATGATGTGATAGATGATAGTGATCGCAGACGTGGTTTTTTCTCAATTAATGCCTTATGGAAAAATAAAATAGCCATTCTAATAGGTGATTTCTTATTATCAAAAGGTTTACTTATTTCAATAGATAACAACGATTTTGACTTGCTTAAAATTATTTCTGTTGCGATTCGAGAAATGAGTGAAGGCGAATTGCTTCAAATAGAAAAAGCGAGGAAATTAGATATTTCAGAAGATGTCTATTATGAGATTATTCGTCAAAAAACGGCAACACTTATTGCGGCTTGTTGCAGTCTTGGTGCAGCCAGTGTAAAACCAGATAGCGAGCACGTTGAGAAAATGAGAAAATTTGGAGAGTTAATAGGTATGGCTTTTCAAATTAAAGATGATTTATTTGATTACGGTACACAAAGTATTGGTAAGCCTACAGGTATAGATATTAAAGAGCAAAAAATGACTTTACCATTAATTCACGTATTGAATAGAGCAACCAAAAAAGAGAAAAAGTGGCTTATTAACTCAATTAAAAACCACAATAAAAACAAAAAACGAGTTAACGAAGTTATTGCATTTGTAAAAGATAACGGTGGTTTAGATTATGCCGTTACTAAAATGAAATCTTTCCAAGAAGAGGCCTTAAAACTATTATCTACTTACCCGAATTCAGAATATAAAACAAGCCTTGAACTTATGGTGAATTACGTTATAGAACGTAAAAAGTAATTTATGCTAGCGTGTAAATTACTCGAAGTGCTTACACTATTTGTTTGTGTTTTTAGATAGTTTAGAAATAGACCGAATTACTTGTTTTATAAGATGTTATATATTTTATAATGAATATTTTAATTCATTATAAACAGTCTAATTAAAGCAATTTTAAAAATAATTTTAATTTTTTTTTAAATTGAAGCAACCTTTTTTAAACAGTTTTCGTCTTTATAAACAGAAGCAATACACGAAGCGTATATTTTGAAAATTATTCAACTTAATAACAACCAAACAGCTTTAATAAAAAAAGCGATTAAACACGACCGTAAGGCGCAAAATGCCTTGTACAATATGTTTGCGCCAAAAATGTTAAGCGTTTGTCGTTATTATGTAAGTGATGCTCAAAAAGCTGAAGAAGTGATGTTAAACGGATTTTTTAAAGTCTTTAAATATTTAAAAGATTATAAAAACGAAGGCAGCTTTGAAGGTTGGATAAGACGTATTATGGTTCGTGAATCTATTTCGTTTTTTAGACAAAAAAAACAAATTCAATTTGCTGATGAAGTCGAGAATTATGCAGCAGAATATCATAATGATATTGACTCTAGTATAGAGGTTGCTGAAATACAAGCCTGTATTGACGCTTTGCCTAATGGCTATAAATTAGTATTCAATATGTATGCTATAGAAGGTTATAAACATAATGAGATTGCTAATCTGTTAGATATAAGTGAAGGTACAAGTAAGTCGCAATTGTTTAAAGCAAAAAAGATGCTTCAAGAAAAAATTAATGCTCTAAATACCGCTAAAAATGGCACAAAATAAATCTGATAATCACATAAAAAACCTGTTAGAACAACGCAGTATTACACCATCTGAAAATACTTGGTCTAAGTTAGAAACGCGTTTAGATGCTGAAGATAAAAAATCAAAAAGACCTTGGCTTTGGTTGTCTGGACTTGCAGCTACTTTAGTTGGAGTGTTGTTAATGGTTAATTTAAGTTCTAAAAAAGAGATAACCAATGGTTTGGTTGTTACGCCTTCACAACCTAAAGAAGTTATTATTAATAACCCTGTAAAGGTTACTGATATGGCAATTGTGGGTAAAGATTCGTCTCTATTAAAATCTAATAAAGATAAAAAGGCAACACAACAAAATTTGTTACCAAATGTAAAAACGGTTGTTCCTAAAACAAATAATAACTCTAGGGTTACATCAATAAAGAAGAAAAAGACACCAGATTCAGAACGTGTTTATCATCGTTTATACGCAAGTAATACGAATACTGAAAAAAAGAAACAAACTGAAGTTTTTTTTAAAAATTCTAGCAATAAGCAAGAGAGCATTTTAAATAAAGATTACGCCAGTTTAACAACTAATACCGTAAATACTGAAGCAGAAACCTTATCCGAAGCAGAAAAATTATTAATACGAGCCTTTGCAGTAACAGAGAAAGAGCAGTCTAAAGTAGAAAAAATAGACGCAGCAAGTTTATTAGAAGAGGTAGAATTTGAAGTTGAAGAAACATTTAGAACTAAAGTCTTCAAGAAAATTAAAAACAATGTTATTGATCTAAAAAATACCATTGTAGATCGCAAAAAATAAAACAAACTTAAAACCTTAATACCATGATTAAATTATCGAAATTATTCGTAGGGCTAATTTTATGCCTAATTGTAACGCAAGTTAATGCACAAGATAGCTTACAAGTTGAAGCTAAAAAGGCTTATGTTGAAAAGTTAGAAACCTATAAAAATACCATTAAAGAAAGGGAGAAAGAAGCGCTTAAAGCGGATTTAGAGATTATTGAATCTAAGTTAGAGAATGAAACAATTACTCAAAGTCAAGCAGATAAATTAAAGAAAATTGCTGCCGAAAATCGTGCTTTAAATATTACGAATAGAATTGTGATTTTAGAGAATCAAATAGAATTAGTTAAACGTGATGATGACTGGAAACCTGACAACTCTGCAAATAGAATTTCAATAAAAATTGGTGAAGGAGAGAAGGAGTTTTTGGGGATCTCAGGAAAAAAAAGTAAACCTAAATATGATATTCGTACCTCAAATGATTTATTAATTGCCTTTGGGTTTAATAATGTAATTACAGAGAATCAATCTTTCAATAAAACACCTTTTGAAAACTTAGGTTCTGGCTTTGTAGAGATTGGTTGGAATTGGAAAACACGTTTAGGTAAAAATTCTAATTGGGCAAGAGTAAAATATGGTTTTGCATTT
>DAISIZ010000147.1:0-4701 GCA_036821745.1 Aurantibacter sp.
ATCTAAAACTAAAAATCCCAATGCTAAAATGCATTGGGATTTTTTTATCTTTAAACTCTAAACACATCAATATGAAATTAATTAGATTAAGTTTTTTATGTCTTCTGATTATGGGCTGTAATGCTTCAAAGGAAGCAACTAATAATATTAACTCTAAAATTGAATCAACGTATTTAAGTAAAGTGGTTAATTATTTAGCTTCGGATGAATTGAAAGGTCGTAATACCGGAAGTGATGGAATTAAACTTGCTGCAAGTTTTATAGTTGATGAATTTAAAGCTATCGGCGTAAAACCTTATTTCAGTAATAGGAAAGGAAATAATGTTTTTCATTCTTACTATGATGAATTTGATGTAAATACAAATTCTGGAGAAACCTTAAAAGGGTTTAATGTGGTTGGTGTTTTAGAAGGAAACGACAGTAAACTAAAAAATGAATACTTAGTTATTGGCGCACATTACGATCATATAGGAGAAATTAAAGCTGTTAATGGCGATGTCATTGCTAATGGCGCTAACGATAATGCCGTAGGTTCAAGTGCTGTTTTAGCATTAGCGAAATACTTTGCGGAAACGAAAAGTAATAAGCGTAGTATTTTATTTGTGTTATTTTCAGCAGAAGAAAAAGGCTTGTTAGGTTCACGTCACTTATCAGCTAAATTAAAAGCGCAGAATATAGATTTGTATGCAATGTTAAACTTTGAAATGATTGGTGTGCCAATGAAAAACAGAAGTTATAAAGCATACATAACAGGATACGATGCCAGTAATATGGCTAATGAAATTAATGAAGCCACTAACCAAGAAACGGTTGGTTATTTACCAAAAGCAAAATCATTTAATTTATTTATGCGCTCAGATAATTATCCGTTTTACGAGGATTTTAAAGTACCTTGCCAAACCATTTCAACGTTCGATTTTGAAAATTATGATTATTATCATCACGTGGATGATGAACCTGAATTAATGGATTATGAGTTTATGGCATCGCTTTTAAATGAATTAAAGCCAGCAGTTGTAAACTTTGCAAATACAACAACTAAAGAATTAAAAATGTATGACTAAAAATATAATAATAACAGGAACGAGTAGAGGTATTGGTTTTGAAATGGTACATATTTTTGCCAAACAAGGTCATAATGTATTGGCTTTATCAAGAAATGCGCAACCGGTAAGTAATTTACAGTTTGATAATATTACCTCGTTTTCATTCGACTTAAATAATCCAGAAGATTACACTAAAGTTGAAACCTTTATTAAGGATGAATGGAAAAAAGTAGATGTGTTAATTAACAACGCTGGAACGTTATTGAATATGCCTTTTGCCGAAACAAGCTCGGAAGAATTTGCTAATGTTTATAAAACCAATGTGTTTGGTGTGGCAGAAATGACACGTGTTGTGTTGCCATTTATGGAAGCTAAAAGTCACGTGGTTACTATAAGTTCTATGGGAGGCGTTCAAGGTAGTATGAAATTTCCTGGATTATCGGCATACAGTTCAAGTAAAGGTGCAGTAATTACCTTAACAGAGTTATTAGCCGAAGAATATAAAGACCAAGGTATTTGTTTTAATGTCTTAGCTTTAGGTGCTGTGCAAACCGAAATGTTAGAAGAAGCGTTTCCGGGTTATGTAGCTCCAAATTCTGCCGAAGATATGGCGACTTACATTAGTGATTTCTCATTAAATGGTCACCAATTTTATAATGGTAAATTATTACAAGTTTCAAATTCAACACCATAAATTATGGCATTAACAGCATCTAATCCGTTTCCTTTAGGAACTACAGCTCCAGATTTTTCATTGCTTGATACGGTTTCTCAAAAGACCTTGAATCTTCAAGAGTTAAAAGGCAGTAAAGCTACAGTGATTTTATTTATATGTAACCACTGCCCATTTGTGATTCATATAAATTCAAAATTGGTCGAGCTTGCTAATTCATATAAAAAAGAAGACGTTTCATTTATTGCGATTAGTAGTAATGGTGTTGAAAATTATCCGCAAGATGCACCAGAGTTAATGACGCAATTAGCACAACAAGAAGCGTATCCGTTTCCTTATTTATACGACGAAACTCAAGAGATCGCTAAAGCTTACGATGCGACTTGTACTCCAGATTTATATGTATTTGATGCCGATTTAAAAAGTACCTATCACGGACAATTAGATAACTCAAGACCTGGAAATGGAACACCTGTTACTGGCGAAGATTTACAAGATGCGATTGCAAAAACGCTTCAACAGAAAAGTATAGAAAACCAAAAACCGAGTATGGGTTGCGGGATTAAATGGAAGTGATTTTTATGTGAATAAAGCTTTGTTATTCAGCTTAAACATCTAATTTTGCACCAAAATAATTGTAATGCAACAAACCACCAATACTATAGTGATGGTTCGTCCTTTAAATTTTAGGATGAACGAGCAAACTGTGGTAAATAATTACTATCAAAAAGAGATAGCTAATGTGTTGCCTGCAACCATACAAAGCAAAGCTTTACAAGAGTTTGATGCTTTTGTAGCTAAGTTGCAAGCGGTTGGAGTAAATGTGGTTGTGATTAACGATACAAATACGCACGATACACCAGATGCTGTTTTTCCTAATAACTGGATTTCGTTTCACGAAAATGGAAACGTAGGAATTTACCCAATGTATGCTGAAAATAGGCGCTTAGAACGTCGTGAAGATGTGTTGGTTCAGTTAGAAGAAAAAGGTTTTTCTATTAATGATGTGATCGATTATTCTTCGGCAGAAGATGAAGCTGTTTTTTTAGAAGGAACCGGAAGTGTTGTTTTAGATCGTGAAAATAGTAAAGCCTATTGCGCTTTATCGCCAAGAGCAGACGAGGAATTGTTTATTGAATTTTGCGAAGATTTTGAATTTACGCCAGTTATTTTTTCGGCAAATCAAACGGTAGATAACGAACGAAAAGCCATTTATCATACCAATGTAATGCTTTCGGTAGCGGAAACTTTTGCAGTGATTTGTTTAGAAGCTATAGACGATAAAAAAGAACGGAAAAATGTGTTGGCTAATTTAAAAGCCGATGGTAAAGAAATTATTACCATTACCGCACAGCAATTACAACGTTTTGCAGGAAACGTATTACAAGTTCGTGGTAAAAACGATAAACGCTATGTCGTAATGAGTCAAACGGCTTATAATAGTTTAAGACCAGAACAAATTAAAATAATAGAATCACATTGTGAGATTGTATCAAGTGGCTTAGATACCATTGAAACTTGTGGTGGCGGAAGCGCCCGTTGTATGATGGCAGAAGTGTTTTTGCCAAAAGCATAATTAAAATAAATAGTATTAAATAATATCCAACCAAAATAGTGTTCGTTTAACTGTATGTCCGTTCGAGCGCAGTCGAGAACTACTTGGTAGTAGATATTAAATATAAAGTAGTAATACGAAAACATATTAAAATACCAGACAAATGAGTCTTCAAAATACATTAACAACACACGTACAACAAGCTGTAAATAGCTTGTATAATGCTAATTTAGAAACGGTAGATTTTCAACCAACACGCAAGGAATTTCCTGGCGATATTACTGTGGTTGTATTTTCTATGTTACGTGCTGTAAAAGGAAATCCGGTGCAAATTGGTGAAGCTATTGGTAACTATTTAGTGGAACAGGTAGAAGAGGTGAAAGCCTTTAATGTGGTGAAAGGATTTTTAAATCTTGAAATCAGCCAAGCTTATTACATCAAAGCATTTAATGGCTTTAAGTCTAATGCAACCTTTGGTTTCGAAACACCAAAAGCAGACGATAAAGCGGTTATGGTAGAATATTCTTCGCCTAACACCAATAAGCCATTACACTTAGGTCACGTACGTAATAATTTATTAGGATTTAGTGTTGCTAATATTGTTGAAGCGTCTGGAAAAAAAGTCTATAAAACTCAAATTATAAACGATAGAGGAATTCATATTTGTAAAAGTATGTTGGCTTGGGAACGTTATGGAAACGGAGAAACGCCAGAATCTACAGGTTTAAAAGGTGATAAGTTAGTTGGTAACTATTACGTGAAATTTGATCAAGAATATAAAAAAGAAATTGAAGCTTTAAAAGCTGAAGGAAAGACTGAAGACGACGCTAAAAAAGAAGCACCATTATTAGTTGAAGCTCAAGAAATGCTTCGTAAATGGGAAGCTGGCGATGAAGCGGTTGTTTCGCTTTGGGAAAAAATGAATGCTTGGGTTTACAGCGGATTTGACACCACTTATAAAAACTTAGGCGTTGCTTTCGATAATATGTATTATGAAAGTAATACCTACTTATTAGGAAAAGAGTTTGTTGCCGAAGGTTTAAAAACTGGTGTGTTCTTTAAAAAAGAAGATGGCTCGGTTTGGTGTGATTTAACCGAAGATGGTTTAGACGAAAAAATCGTATTACGTAGCGACGGAACTGCTGTTTATATGACCCAAGATATTGGGACAGCGATTCAACGTGTTAAGGATTATCCAGATGTTGGTGGTATGGTTTACACGGTTGGTAACGAGCAAGACTATCACTTTCAAGTGTTATTTTTAATCTTGAAGAAATTAGGTTTTGATTGGGCTAAAAACTTATTTCATTTAAGTTATGGTATGGTCGATTTGCCTTCAGGAAAAATGAAGAGTAGAGAAGGAACCGTTGTAGATGCTGACGATTTAATTACCGAAATGGCAACCACTGCCGAAACCATTTCTAAAG
>DAISIZ010000148.1:0-4213 GCA_036821745.1 Aurantibacter sp.
CGTAAAATATCGGCTAAACCTTTTTCTAAAGTTTCAAAATTCCTAATTCCAAAAGCAACAGTAATCGCATCAAAAGTGTTGTCGTCAAACGGTAAGTTTTCCGAGTCACCAATAATCATGTCAATTTTTTGATCTAATTTTTTAGCTTTTACTTTCGTTTTTCCAACGTCTAACATACCAGGGCTAATGTCTAATCCTGTAATTTTAGATGCATTAGTTTCGGCTAAACTAATCGCTAAATCTCCTGTTCCAGTAGCAATATCTAAAATGTTATCTGGGTTAGAAGCCTTAACAATAGCAACGACTTTGTTACGCCATTTAATGTCTATTCCAAAAGAAATCACACGGTTTAAACTATCGTATTCTCCAGAAATAGTGTCAAACATTTTTGTCACTTGTTCTTTCTTACTCGAATTACTATCCTTGTATGGCGTTACTTTACTCAAAACTAATTTTTTTACAAAAATAATGGTTTTTATATGATTATAAACGGTCGATAGTCGTTAATTATAAAAGTCTGAAAATAACGGCTATAAAATTTAGTATCTTTGTTATTCTATACCTATTTCAAAACGAATTATGAAAATAATAATTGCAGGTGCTGGTGAAGTTGGTTTTCACTTAGCTAAATTATTATCCTACGAATCGCAGGAGATTACTTTAATTGATACCAATAAAGAAAGTTTGGCTTACGCCGATAATCATTTGGATATTAAAGTTGTTAAAGGTGATGCGACGTCTATTGCTATTTTAAAAGATGCTCGCGTTGAAACATCAGATTTAGTCATTGGTGTAACGTCTTCGGAAACCACGAATATTACCTTTTGTGCCATAGCAAAACAGCTTGGTGCAAAACGTACCATTGCACGTATTTCTAACACGGAATTTATTAACCATAAAGATGAGGTTGGTTTTACACGTTTTGGTATAGACGAGCTAATTTCACCTGAAAGTTTAGCGGCTTCTGAGATTGAATTGTTATTAAATCAGTCGGCTTTTAACGATAGTTACGAGTTTGAAAATGGGGCATTAACAATGGTAAGTTTAAGCTTGTCACGAACGGCAACTTTTGTTGGTAAAACCGTACAGCAAGCAGGCGAGCAGTTTTCGGAATTTCATTTTGTGCCCATTGCTATTCAGCGTTTTGGAACACAATATACCATTATTCCAAGAGGTGATACCGAATTCCGTGAAGGCGACAATGTCGTGTTTATGACCAGTGAAGGTGGAGGCGAGGAGTTATGTAAAATGACTGGTAAAGTAAATGCGCCAGTTAAAGATGTAATGATTCTTGGTGGTAGTAAAATTGGCTTTAAAACGTCAAGAGATTTAAGTGAACATAATTTTAATGTGAAGCTTATTGAAAAAAATAAAGAGTCCGCTTTTGACCTAGCTGATCGTTTAGATAAAGTTTTAGTCATAAATGGCGATGGACGAAATGTAGAATTACTTGAAGAAGAAAATGTAAGCGATATGGATGCCTTTATTTCGGTAACAGGAAATTCCGAAACTAACATCATGTCTTGCTTGGTAGCTAAGTCTAAAGGGGTTAAGAAAACGATAGCTTTAGTAGAAAATATGGATTATTTTGAGTTGTCTCAATCCATTGGAATTGATACTTTAATCAATAAAAAACTATTAGCAGCCAACAATATATTTAGATACATTCGTCGTGGTGAAGTCATTGCGATGACCAAATTAAATAACATGAATGCTGAGCTTTTAGAGTTTAAAGTGAAAGCCTCTTCTAAAGTGTGTAATAAATTAATTAAAGATGTCGATTTTCCAAGATCTTCAATTGTTGGTGGTGTAATTCGTGAAGGTGAAGGAAACATCGCTTTGGGTAATTTTAAAATTCAGGAAGGCGATTATATCGTGGTGTGTTGTTTGCCAAAATCTATTAAAGAAGTCGAAAAGCTATTTGTATAAGCTATGAAAAAAGGACTTAAGCTTAATTATAGAATCATATTTCATTTTTTTGGACTGCTATTAATTTTTAATGGTGGTTTTATGTTGGTGTCAGCTATTTTTAGCTTGATTTATAGTGATGGTGTGACTTTAGAGCTAACATCAGCAGGATTTATTACCTTTTTAATTGGTGGTTTAGCGATGCTAAATACTAGAAAGTATAAAAAGGTCATGAACAAGCGCGAAGGTTACATTATTGTAACTATTGGTTGGGTTGTGATGACGCTTTCTGGAACCTTACCTTATTTAATGACGGGAAGTATTCCTGTATTTACCAATGCTTTTTTTGAGACGATGTCGGGTTATACTACAACTGGTGCATCAATTTTAGATGACATTGAAGCCGTACCAAAAGGTGTTTTATTCTGGCGAAGCTTAACGCATTGGATTGGTGGTATGGGAATTATTGTACTTGCTGTTGCCATTTTGCCTTTATTAGGAATTGGTGGTATGCAATTGTTTGCAGCAGAAGCACCTGGGCCTAGTGCCGATAAATTACATCCAAGAATTACTGATACAGCTAAGCGTTTATGGTTAATTTATTTTGGATATACAGCTGCGGAAACACTACTGCTTAAGCTTGCAGGAATGAGTTTCTTTGATGCGATTAATCACGCGATGTGTACACTTTCTACTGGAGGTTTTTCAACAAAAAATGCTAGTGTTGCGTTTTGGAATGATAACCCGTTAATACAATACATTATTATCTTTTTTATGTTTCTGGCGGGAACAAACTTTGTCCTAAGTTACTATATGTTTAAAGGACAATTTAAAAAGATTATAAGAGATGATGAGTTTAAACTATTTACCAAATTTGTCTTTGGCTTTTCAGCAATAGCAGCTCTTTTAATTTACTTTAAGGCAGATGTCGCTTTATCAAGTATTAATCATCCTATGGTTTTAGGAGAAGCTGAAAGTGCGATTCGTCACGCTTTATTTCAAGTGATTTCTGTTATAACAACCACAGGTTTTGTAACTGCCGACTTTACACTTTGGACCCCGTTTTTAACTGTGTTTTTCTTTGGAATAATGTTTTTAGGAGGTTCAGCAGGAAGTACAGCTGGAGGCGTGAAAGTGGTACGTCACTTAATTACCATTAAAAATGGTTTTTTAGAATTTAAACGCGCATTGCATCCTAATGCAGTTTTGCCAGTGCGTTATAATAAGCGTTCGGTTTCTGGAGACATTGTATTTAATATATTAGGATTCTTTATCCTATATTTTATGTCTTTTATTATTGGTGCCCTAGGCTTTTCTATGATGGAATTAGATTTTGAATCTGCCATAGGAATCGCAGCATCAAGTTTAGGAAACGTTGGTCCAGCTTTAGGTGATTTTAGCCCAGTTGATAATTATGGCGCCTTACCAGCAGTTGGAAAATGGTGGAGTGCCTTTTTAATGTTTATTGGACGATTAGAATTGTTTACCGTATTAGTACTTCTTACGCCTTTCTTCTGGAGAAATCGATAGGTTTTTGATTCTTCTAAATTGTAACATTTTATAGGTTTTGAAGACTTATATAATGTAATCATAAATTTTACTAATATGAGTTTTGGTGTAGTTCAACATGCTATTTCTGTAATTAAAAGTAACAGGAGTTTGATTAAAAAGCATAGACGACATAGTAAAACTTTGTTAGGTCATGACTATAAAGGTGACGCAGAGTATGAATTCCCAACAACTACAAAAACAGAATTAAATCAACTTAAGAATAGACTGCAAAGTGAACAGAAGAGAAGACGAATAAAGATTCTGATTTTTGTAAGTGTTTGTTTAGTGGTAATGAGTTCAGTCTTTTTTTATTATTACTAATGTTTGATTATGTAATTTAAGTGTATTCTTAATTATGATGGTGTTTTTTAGGTTATGTATAACCTAGTGTTTACTTTTTTTTGGGGATAAGAATCTTATTCTGTAATTGTAACATTTTAGCACTTTTAAATACTTATACTATGTAATTTAAAATGAAACTATGGGAGGAGAAGGATCAATGATGGCTGCGAACCAGTCTTTAAAAGCAAATAGAGCGCAATTAAAAAGGGATAGAGCTTTTAAAGGATTGTTCTCTAATTCTATAGAAAAACCTGAATATAATCTCCAAAAATGGTCTAAAGAAAAACTTAAGAAACTTAGGTTGAGGTTACAGCAAGAGCAGAAAATTAGGCAAACTAAGATTATCGTTTTTGTTAGCTTTTGTTTGTCATGAGTGTACTTTACGGGTACTTGAGAATCAACACGTCGTTGA
>DAISIZ010000148.1:4223-4693 GCA_036821745.1 Aurantibacter sp.
TTCATTCAAGCTAAGAAACTTCAAAAAGAACGTGACGATATTTTAAAAGTAAATTCTACATAAAACAAAAACGCCAAACTGAATGAGTTTGGCGTTTTTGTTTTATGTGTATCGAAGTTTTCGATATTACATCATTCCTGGCATTCCACCACCCATTGGAGGCATTCCTCCAGCAGGAGCATCTTCTTTAATATCAATTAAAGCACACTCAGTAGTTAAAATCATTCCCGCAACTGATGCTGCATTTTCTAACGCAATACGTGTTACTTTCTTAGGGTCAATAATTCCAGCTTTAAGCATATCTACATATTCCTCAGATTTAGCATCGTAACCAAAGTCTTTTTTACCTTCCATAACTTTGTTTACAACAACGCTACCTTCGCCACCAGCATTTTCTACAATCGTTCTTAAAGGAGACTCAATAGCACGCGCAATAATTTGAATACCTGTAGTTTCGTCTAAGTTTTCTG
>DAISIZ010000149.1:0-4676 GCA_036821745.1 Aurantibacter sp.
ATGTGGTTTTCACGAAGCAACTTTAATGTGTCAATCGGCTTATAAAATTATAAACCCAGGAAAGCGTTATGTAATGAAATACACAACCGTAGCTGGCGTAGATGGTTTTGATGGTTCACGTAAAGAAGCACCAAAAGCCGTCGTTAAAAAGATTGAGTAATTATGAATGTATTAAATGAAATCCTTCTCAAACTACCCAAACAAAAAATTAGATTAATATTCTTTGTGTTTTTGTTTATTGCGGGTTTTATTTATGCACTACCATCAAAGTTTTTATTGGCTGTATATTCACCCAGTTATTTGGGTTTGTTTTTATTGTTCTTTTTAATTCCAGTAATTTTAATTAATTCTGTTTTACTATCTGTTGTTGATTTTAAAGAAAGGAAAATAGGGTCTATTGTAAAAAGAATTTTAATTATACTTTTAGTTTTTGGTTTAAGTTTAGGTGTAAAGTATTTATATACTTTTGATTAGTGTCCAAACTTTAACCTTTTAAGGTTATAATTATCTTATCAAGTTTTAAGTTAAGACTAACTTAATATTATCAAAAACTCCAATTAAATTTATAATTACATAAGTCTAATTGGGGTTTTTGTCATTCTGCTCGATAGCAGAATCTATATTTTTTTTGTTAAAAAGACTACAGTTAAAACGTGTTTAATATTCTATTTCTATTGTCAAATCGTAAATAATTTTTTTTTCTCGCTTTAAAAAGTATTTCTTTCTTTTCGTAGTGTCTTTTATAAATCCTTTGTAGCGTTCAGCAGAGTAGGAGTAGGATTGGGCGTTTTTTTTATTACGATTTATTGTTTTAACCGCAGCTGCGTATTTTTGGTAAGTGTTATTGTTTGTTATGAATTTTGCGACTTTGTAATGTTTCTCTTTAGGGTATTTATCTTCTTTTATAGTTTCGAATGCTACAAAGATGCCTTCTTTATTGAATTTGATGTTATGTTCTTCAATATTCACTTTTGCAATGTGTGACTGTCCCTTTTTTCTTGAAGTTACCATACCTTTAAAAAGAGAGTCGTTTAGATTAGGGTATTTAGTAGTGTTGTTTTTGTTGTAGAGGTTCACTTTAAAAGGATAATAACGTCTTTTTTTAGACCTTAATCCCCTTGTATTAACAACTATACTTTTTATAGCGACTTGTTTGCCTATCAACTCTTCTGGAAAAGGAATGTAAGTAATAGCAATTTGTTCGTAGGTGAAATCTTTAACAACGATATTTAAACTATTAATTCCTTTTTTATGCTTTAATGTTTTCGTGGATTTATTTATTAAAAACACTTCTTCTAAATTGGAAACCTCTTTTTCTAAATAAATTGTAATTGGTAAGTCAGTTGAATTTTTTAGACTTACTATTTGTTTTTGATAGCCAATAGCTGTGATTTTTATGGTGTCAATTTTAAATTGTTTTGGTAGTGTGAATTCTCCTGAATTGTCTGTAAAAGTACCTTTACTATTACCAAAGTCTATTGTTACATTTTCTATTGTTTTATTAGTTGTTTTGTCTAATACAGTATTTTGAGTTAGTCCTATTTTTATAAATAGAAAAAATAATAGTAATGTTAATTTTTGCAAGTTGTTTTTGGTTTGTTGAGGTGAAATAGTATAACAAGTTTACAATATAATTATTGTTTTATGTTTGGAATAGTCTTTAAGATTATTGGGTTAGAAGTATTTTGTCATTCTGTTGGATAGCAGAATCCATTTATAATTGATGTTATAAATTCCAAATTCAACCTTAAAACAACTTTTTGAAAACGTTATACTCTGCGTTAGTGATTGAACGATTTGTTTGAGCTCTCCCAATAGCTATCGGGAAGCGAGTAGTGAAATAAAGTATTCACAATTCATTACCTTAAAATAACAAGTAGAGTAAAGCACAACCTTTGTCCTGAACTAAATTCAGGACAAAGGGAACATCATAAATAGGCTTTTTTGGCTTCGTAAATGTTTTAAAGGTAATGGCATGAGTCAATTTTTGCGTATTTTTGCAGTCTTATGCAAGACTTACAACTTTCAGATTGGTTGCCTACCACAAACAAAGAGGTTAAAATTCGCGGTTGGGAAGAACTGGATGTGATTTTATTTAGCGGTGACGCTTATGTGGATCATCCGTCGTTTGGGCCTGCAGTTATTGGTCGAATTTTAGAAAGTATTGGTCTGCGTGTTGCTGTTGTGCCACAACCCAATGTGAAGGATAACTTACAGGATTTTGTAAAGTTAGGCGCGCCAAAATTATTTTTTGGAATTACTGGTGGTTGTATGGATCCTATGATTAGCAACTATAACGCGAACAAAAAACGTCGTGATAAGGATGCTTACACACCAAATGGCGACATTGGTTTTAGACCCGATTATGCGACTTCGGTGTATAGTAAAATTCTTAAAGAAAAATTTCCAGATGTTCCTGTTTTAATTGGTGGTATTGAAGCGTCTTTACGTCGTGTCACTCATTACGATTATTGGAGCGATAAGTTATTGCCTTCTATTTTAGAAACGTCTAAAGCTGATATGTTGGTTTATGGAATGGGTGAACAACCGTTGCGTGAAGTGGTGCGTTTATTACAAAAAGGAGTTCCTTTTTCGAGCATAACTACTATAAAGCAAACGGCAGTTTTATTACCTGAAACGGCTAAAGTACCTAAAAATGCCAATTGGGAAGATGTCGAAATTGCATCGCATAAAGTCTGTTTAAATGACAAGAAAGCTTACGCGAGTAACTTTAAAGTAATTGAGCAGGAGAGTAATAAACTGAAGGCAAGACGAATTTTTCAGAAAGTAGGCGATAAGTTGTTAATGATTAATCCGCCATATCCAACTATGACGGAAGCAGAAATTGACGCGTCTTTTGATTTGCCTTACACGCGTTTACCGCATCCAAAATATAACAAGCGAGGAGCAATTCCTGCGTTTGAAATGATTAAAACCTCTATTAATATTCACCGTGGTTGTTTTGGTGGATGTAGTTTTTGTACCATATCAGCTCACCAAGGGAAATTTATTGCGAGTCGTAGTAAAGAATCTGTTTTAAGAGAAGTTGATAAGGTTGCAAATATGCCAGATTTTAAAGGCTATTTGAGTGATATTGGTGGTCCGAGTGCAAATATGTATCAAATGAAAGGGAAAGTGCAGTCTATATGCGATAAGTGTGTAGCGCCAAGTTGTATTTCGCCCGTAATTTGTAGTAATTTAGATACGTCGCACAAACCATTAACGGAATTATACCAAGCGGTAGATAAGCATCCGAAAATTAAAAAATCGTTTATTGGTTCTGGAATTAGACACGATATGTTAGTGCCAGAGTTTAATAAAAATGCCGATCCAAAAGAGTTAGATGCTTACACGGAAGAGGTAATGACAAAACATATTTCTGGTCGTTTAAAAGTAGCGCCAGAACATACCAGTGATCCAGTTTTAAAGTTAATGCGTAAACCTTCGTTTTCTTATTTTCATAAGTTTAAGGAGCGTTTCGATAAAATTAATATTAAGAACAAGCTGAATCTTCAGTTAATCCCATACTTTATATCTAATCATCCTGCTTGTGAGCAAGAAGATATGGCAAACTTAGCGGCCGAAACTAAAGATTTAGGCTTTCAGTTAGAGCAAGTACAGGGTTTTACACCAACACCTATGACGGTTGCTACGGTGATTTATTACAGTGGTTACCATCCATATACGTTAAAGAAAGTAAATACGCCTAAAACACGTAAGGAGAAGGATGACCAACATAAGTTTTTCTTTTGGTATAAAGACGAAAACAAAGCGTGGATTAAACGCACGTTGAATAAACTTAATCGTCCAGATTTACTAAAAGTATTATTGCCAGAAAAAGAGGAGAAGTGGCGTAAAAACAAACCTGGAAAAGCAAAACATACCTTTAATGATGCGGTGCCTTTTAATCAGAGAAAGCAAAAAGCGAAGTTTGAACCTAAAGCAGAACGTGAAGAGTCTCAAGGGTCAAGAACTAAGCGTAAGCCAAAAAATAAAAAACGCAAACGTTAAGTCTTGTTACAATATATAGAAAAGCCATTACAGTAATGTAATGGCTTTTTTTGTTTTGAGTTAGTTCTCGTTCCAAACTTTTTTAAAATCTAATTCAGTTATTTCAAACTCAGAGAATTCCTCTAAATCTAATTCTTGATCTCCAAGTCTGCCAAAATTATCTACTAATTTTGTTTGGTCATATTTTAATACTTTCCCGTTTTCATAAATTTCAATTTGTTTGATTGGAAGTCCAGAATTATCGGTTTCAAAGTACCAAATGGATTTTCCCCAATCATCAAATGCATCTCCATGAGATTCTTCCCAATTTCGTTTGTAATATTTCATTATTGCTTGGTTCAGTTTTTTCTAACTATGGTTGTGTATTTTAATCATCTTGATTTAAACCTTGTTGCAATACATTTTTAATGCCTTCTAAGTTTTCGGTAAACACCATCATTTGATTAAGTAATTGTGCCATATTGTTTTTATCACCTAAACCTTTTAGCTTATTGTTTTTTATAAAGGTTGTTTTTATAGTTTCCCAACGTTCTAAATCTTCTGGAGTTAACGTATTTATTAACTCTTTATACTTTAAAATGTTAGCTTCTGCAGCGCTTGTTAAGGTTTGCGATTCACTTTCGTAATGCGATAAAAGCAAGGTGTTAAGCTCTTCGTGATTCATA
>DAISIZ010000150.1:0-1976 GCA_036821745.1 Aurantibacter sp.
CAGACAGAGTTTATCTAAATAAAGATTATTATAAATTAAATATTTATCCTAATAAAAAATTTTCTCCGAAATTGGATGAAAATGGTATTATTGAAACAATAGCAAATAAACTTAATGTGATTAATTATGTTTATAATATTTTTGAATTACTTGAAAATCGAAAAGAACTTATTTAATGTCAATAAAGAATAACCTACAAACCATAAAAAACAACTTACCTGAACACATGACTTTAGTTGCGGTAAGTAAAACCAAACCTGTAAGTGATTTACAGGAAGCTTACGATGCTGGTCAGCGTATTTTTGGAGAAAATAAAATCCAAGAAATGGCAGACAAGTTTGAGGTCTTACCAAAAGATATTGAATGGCATATGATTGGTCACGTTCAAACCAATAAGGTTAAATATATGGCGTCTTTTGTAAGTTTAATTCACGGTTGCGAAAGTTTTAAATTGTTGAAAGAAATTAACAAACAAGCTAAGAAACACGACAGAACAATAAACTGCTTACTTCAAATTAAAATAGCTAAAGAAGATACTAAATTTGGAATGCATCCGGATAATGCTTCAACCCTATTACAATCGGAAGAATTAAAAGCTTTAGAAAACATTTGTATTACTGGCGTAATGGGAATGGCAACTTTTACTGATGATACCAATCAAGTTGAAGAAGAATTTAAAACCTTAAAGCAAACGTTTGAGGATTTAAAAGACCTAATCACTAATAACTGCGACCTTAAAACCATTTCTATGGGAATGAGTGGCGATTATAAATTAGCTATTGAAAACGGAAGTACAATGGTTCGCGTTGGAAGTAGTATATTTGGTTCAAGAAATTATAATTAAAGGATTGTGAATATCTCGCAACGTAAGAAATTCAACTAAAAGAGAAAACAACGCATTGTACGCTATAATTGATATAGAAACGACTGGAGGAAAATTTAATGAAGAAGGCATTACTGAAATTGCCATCTATAAATTTGACGGTCATAAAGTCGTAGACCAGTTTATAAGCTTGGTAAATCCTGAAAAACCTATTCAGCCATTTGTAGTAAACCTAACTGGTATTAGCAACAAAATGCTAATAAATGCGCCTAAATTTTACGAAGTTGCCAAACGCATTGTAGAAATTACTGAAGGTTGCATTTTTGTAGCCCACAACACCTCTTTCGATTATCGTATTTTAGGTACAGAATTTAGACGTTTAGGTTTCGACTTTAAACGTGAAACTTTATGTACAGTAGAGTTGTCTCAAGAACTTATTCCTGATATGCCATCGTATAGTTTAGGGAAATTAGTGCGCTCTTTAGGAATTCCGGTAACGGACAGACATCGCGCTTCTGGTGACGCTTTAGCTACGGTAGAATTATTTAAATTACTACTAAGCAAAGATACTAAGAAAACGATTATAACTAATGCTTTAAAGACCAAACCAAAGCATCAATTAGAACCTAAGCTTTTAGATATTCTTGGTAATTTACCTAATAAAACTGGTGTGTATTACATTCATGGTATAAATGGAAAAATCCTATATATCGGTAAAAGTAAAAACATTAAAAATCGTATTAATCAGCATTTTACAGGCCGAACGCCAAAAGCTAAAAAAATACAATTGAATGTTGTTGATGTTACTTTTGAAATTACGGGTAGCGAATTAGTGGCTTTACTTAAAGAAAGTGAAGAAATTAAACGCAACAAACCACCATATAATCGTGCGTTAAGAAAACGTTTATTTACCACAGGATTATATAGTAGCGTTGACGAAAATGGCTATATAAACTTATCTATTGATAAAGCCGATGGTAGAAAACAAAGCATTACAACGTTTACCACAAGACATAGCGGAAAGCACTTTTTAGAAAAAATAGTCGATAAATACGATTTGTGCCAAAAACTAACAGGCTTGTACCCTACTAAAAGCAGTTGTTTTAGATACGAATTAAATACCTGTTTTGGGGCTTGTGTACAAAATGAAACT
>DAISIZ010000150.1:2076-4528 GCA_036821745.1 Aurantibacter sp.
ATTACTATTCTTTTTTCTGTTGAATATATTGCCAGAATTATTACCGTAAAGAAGCCTTTAAAGTACATATTTAGCTTTTATGGTATTATCGATTTATTATCAACCATACCAAAATACTTATCATTCATCTTTGTTGGTTCTCACGCCTTAGTGACTTTACGTGCTTTACGATTATTACGTGTATTTAGGATTTTAAAATTAGGACGCTATTTAGGCGCTTCAAAACAGTTACAAGATTCTATTGTTGCCAGTCGAGTTAAAATATTAGTGTTTTTATTTGCTGTTTTAATATCGTCAGTCATTTTTGGATCGATTATGTATTTAGTCGAAGGTGAAGAAAATGGCTTTACCAACATTCCAAAAAGTGTGTATTGGTGTATTGTAACCTTAACAACAGTAGGTTTTGGAGATATTGCACCACAAACTCCTTTAGGACAATTCATCACCTCTATTATTATGATTTTAGGTTACGGAATTATTGCCGTTCCTACAGGAATTGTTTCTGCTGAATACGTGAAAAGTAGTAATAAAGCCGATAAAGAAAGGGAAGACAAAATTACTGAAGAACACACTGATTCTGTAATTCCTGAACGTTATCCTGAAGTCGATTTAAACACACAATCTTGTAGTAGCTGTTTAATCGAAACGCATACAGACGACGCAAAATTCTGTAGAGTTTGCGGTGATAAATTATAATTGTTAAAGTGAATAATCAAACATCACATAAAACCTTAATTTCGGTAGTTGGTCCAACTGCTATTGGAAAAACTGCATTAGGTATAAAATTAGCCCAGCATTTTAATACTGAGATTATTTCTGCAGATTCACGTCAGTTTTTTAATGAAATGGCAATTGGTACAGCAGTTCCTGATGCTGATGAATTAGCATCGGCTAAACATCATTTTATTCAGCATAAAAGTATTGAAGAAGATTATAACGTTGGTGCTTTTGAAAAAGAAGCGCTATCCTGTTTAAATGAATTATTCAAAACCAAAGATGTTGTTATTATGGTTGGTGGTTCTGGACTTTACGTAGATGCTGTTAGTAAAGGTTTAGATGATTTCCCAAAAGTAGACGACAGTATTCGTGAACGTTTAAACAATCAATTAGAAGTTGAAGGTTTAGAAGCTTTACAATTACAATTGAAAGAGTTAGATGACGTTAGCTATAATACTATTGAATTAAGCAACACAAGACGTGTTATACGAGCTTTGGAAATCTGTATTGGCACTAATAAACCATATTCAAGCTTTCTTCAACTTAAAAAAAACAAACGCAATTTTAAAACCATAACCGTTGGTATTACTGCCGATAGACCTATTATTTACGACCGTATAAACCGCCGTGTAGATATTATGATGGCTAATGGTTTGTTAGATGAAGTGAAAGCTTTAGAACCTAAAAAACACTTAAATAGTTTAAATACGGTTGGTTATAAAGAACTCTTCAAGTTTTTAGATAAGGAGTGGGAATTAGACTTCGCCATTTCGGAAATTAAAAAGAATAGCCGACGTTTCGCTAAACGCCAACTTACCTGGTTTAAACGCAATGAAGCCACTATTTGGATTGATTATCAAGAAGATATTACTTCTATTATTAAAAAAGTTGAAAGGAAACTATCCTAAAATTTCAACATCTACAACAACATTATTTTTAATGGTTATTCCAATAAACTGAACTATATTTTTATTTAAAGGCTCTAATGTAATTTCAAATTCTGCTTTTTTATCATCAATTGGAGTTATCGCTCCTATAAAAAAATCTTTTTTCCAATTTGAGAATTTTGGGCCTTGACTTATTTTTTGACTGATAATTTTTTCTTCAATTAAAGGTAAATATTTTGTATTCCAGTTTTCAACGATATGACTTAAACTATTAATTTGATTACTATATGGTTTTAAATTATCTCCTTCTAATATTAAACAAGTCTCTTCAGAATAATTATTTATAACTATTTCGCCATACCAAGTATATGTTTTGGTGTTATCATTTACTTTAATTCTTTGGCTTACAAATTCACCTAAAATAGAATGTTTTGTAGTATTCTTTTTACCAAATAACAAATCAAGTATACCATTAATATTATAATTATATATAGAATTTCAAATTACAATTGTAATTTGGAGCTTTTTTATTCCAACGTCTAAAGTCTAATCTCTAAAGACTATCTAACTAATTTCTTATATTTAATACGTTTTGGCATTAAATCGCCACCAAGACGTTTCTTTTTGTTTTCTTCATATTCAGAATATCCACCTTCAAAGAAATATACTTGCGAATCTCCTTCGAACGCTAAAATGTGCGTACAAATACGATCTAAGAACCAACGGTCGTGAGAAATAACTACCGCACAACCAGCGAAGTTCTCTAAACCTTCTTCTAAGGCACGTAATGTATTTACATCTAAATCATTGGTAGGCTCATCTAATAATAAGACGTTACCTTCTTCTTT
>DAISIZ010000151.1:0-4502 GCA_036821745.1 Aurantibacter sp.
CGTAGTCAGCAGATTTACAGTCTGCCCTCGTTGGCCGCTTGAGTATCTCCCCATAAGCGATTGCAAATATATACTATGTTCTCTAATAAACAAGAAAAAGTTCTCAAAATTTTGAGAACTTTTTCTATTATAAAAACTACAATCTCTTATAAATTGTAAATCACTCTTAATGTCACAAATCTTGGCTGTATAAAATAGTCTGTTGCACTAACAAACAAAGCACTATTAGTCGAGTCACTTTGCGTTTTGGTATTCAATAAGTTAGTTGCTTTTACTTCGTATTCCCATTTGCTATCCGCATCTTTTCTATAAGCTAAAGACGCATTTAAAAACTCGTAACTATTTAATGATGTTTCACTATTTCTAAAGTCATTAAATGTATAATCCGTTTTAAAGGTTAACGTTTTAAAAATTAAAGCATCGAACTTAATTGATGGTGCGTACGTATAAAATTTAGAACGTGTAGAACCTTGATCATTATCTGCAATTGTATAGCGGTACCCAAAATTAAAATTTGGTGCATCTCTAAAATTAGAACTAAAACCTACTCTATAGGTTTGAGTATAATTTTCATTTATTGTACGTTGTGTGTTAATAAACTGATTAAATTTAGAGTAATTAAAATTACCTCGAACTGTTGCTTTTAACTTACCAAACGTACGTTGAAAACGTCCACTTACAGATAAATTCTCATCGGCAAAATTAGAATTGAAAGGCGAACTTACACGGACTACACTTCCAGGCGTAAACACCGACTGGTTTCTAATATTATCTATACTTTTTGAATAATTAACAAACGCAAACACGTTAGTGTAATTAAACATATTAAAACTGAAGTAACTTAAGTTTAAATTATGCGCTAAAGAATTCTCTAACAACGGATTTCCTGAACGTAATGCATTATAGTTATTCAAGATTAAACCTGAAGCTAACTGAGACACATCAGTAAAATTAGTTTGTGTACGGTAATTAAAGTTTAAGTTTTCACTGTTTTTTAATTGAACTCTAACATTAAAGTCAGGTAATAAACGTGTGAATGCTTGTGTAAATTGCTGACTTATTTGTTTCGTTGTAGACTTGTAAGCATGTGCAGAAAAACCTGGTGTAATCGTAAACTTACCCGCTTTTAAACGATAATGTGCTGCAGCATATAAATCACTAAAGCCATATAACACATCATTAGTATCTAAACCTGAGTTTGGCGTACTATTAAATTCCTGACCATTATCTAAAATTTGAAATAAATTACTATTAAAATCTTGACGACTTTGTATAGTCCCTAACGTAAAATTAAGATCACTTCTCTTATTTAAGATATTCCAGTAATCTAATTTCGCGTCAAGTTGATGTGTTTTAACAAACCTTTCTTGATTAATATTATAAAAATTCTGACTTTGATTTAAATCTAAATCTGCTGCAGTAGCATCGTAATTGTCTGCCGCTGGCCCCGAATTATTTAAAGGATCATTATTTAACAATGCCTTATAAAATGGATCTTCTTCACCTATATAGTGTTGTCCTTCAAAAGCAAAAATATTATTCTCATTAAGTGTGTAATAATAATTTAAACTTTGTTTAATACTAAAAGGATCACTTCCTTCTAACTCATTAATTCCTCCTACTACAGACGATGCAAAATTTTGATTCTGACTTTCGCTAGTTAATTTACCCAACACTTTATAGTCTAATTGATTATTTGGATTAGGCTTATAAGTTGCATTTAACTTTAACATTCCTAAATCACTTTGTTGCTCAGTGACACTTTGCGTTGTTTCATTAGGAATTCCTAATCCTTGATCCGTATAAACTCTTGAACTATTTTCTTGTAAATCAATACGACTACTTGAAAAAATCGCAAATCCACCAAGATCTAAAGCCTTATTTGGCGACACACTAAAGTTGGCCGCTGCAAACTTATTATTAATATCTTTCGCTCTATTATTTTGTAGTTGAAGAAACCCTAAATCATTTCCACCTAAACTAATATTTGTACCACTTTGCGTGCTTGGGCTTTGAAAACCACCTGAAAAATTAAAGAAATCTCGTCGTGAAAATGCCGATTCTCCTAGGTTATTCAAATCTCCTATAAAATTCACACTATAATCAGGACTGTAATAAAACAGCTTGGGTTGTGCCACATACAATTCTTGGTTAGTAGCAATGCCTCCACCAGCTGTTATGGTTCCAAACCAGAAGGCTTTTTTACCTTCCTTCAATTTAATATTAATCGCAATATTATCTTGATTATTAGTTACACCACTTAACTGACTATTATTAGAATAATTTTTAAGGACTTGTACTTTATCTACTGCATTTGCTGGAATGTTTTTAGTTGCTAATTTAGAATCACCATCAAAGAAATCTTTTCCTTCAACCATAACTTTACCAACCTTTTTTCCTTCAACTTCAATTTCACCATCATCAGTAATTTCTACGCCTGGTAATTTCTCTAAAACATCTTCCAACTTGCGTTCGGTACCGTTTTTAAACGAATCGGCATTATAAATTAAGGTATCACCGCTTATAGTTACTGGCATTTCGTAAGTTAACTCTACTTCATCTAAAGTTTCATCGGTTACCAAAGCATAATCCTTGCTAATATTTTCTTCGTTAGTTACTAATTCTGTCGAAGTCGTTTTCATTCCTATATAACTCACTTGAATGTTATAGGTTGAATTTTCTTCAATATTAATTTTAAACTTTCCTTTGTCGTTAGTAATGGCATAACCATCCATTTTATTGGTGACTTTATTTATGGCAACTACATTTGCCAACTCCAAAGGATTACCAATACTATCTTTTACGACACCTGTTAAAGTGACTTGCGAAAATGCTGTTGATATAAATCCTATAAAAACAAGCGTTAATAAATATTTCATTTATGTTTTGATTTAGTTGTGTTAATGGTGTCGCTTATTTACGTCCACCTCTTCCGCGTCTTCCGCCATACATTGCGCGCATTTCTTCCATCTTCTTCTTTACAATGTCGTTGTATTCTTTTTTAGTGACGTTTTCCCCTTTTGTAGGTCTTTTTATGTCTTTCTTTTCTTTAGGGTTTAAAGTAATTGACGAACATAAAATAGTTGTTCTACCTGAATTTAATTCTAAAATTAAACCCGGTAATCCAGCAAACTCTCCAGGCCCGTTACTAACAGGAACTTGCATTGTATACCAAGCAGTCACTTCTATTTCTTTTGGTACCTCAATACCATCCATAAAACTTTTAGTGGTCGATTTTGTACTGTCTGTTTCTACTTTAGCTGTTTCTTTTTCAGCATCTTCAGTTTTGGCATCATCTTTCTTCTTATCACCTTTTCTTTTTCGACGCATATTTGTCCAATCAAACTCATCTACAGGTTTCATAGCTGTAGCTTTAAAACACATATACTTACCAATTTGCTTCGTTTCACCAGTCATTTCCCAGTTTAATACAGGAATAGAATCTGCAATTAAAAATTGTTTCCCAAAAAAGTCCTGCTCTTGTAGCATAACACTTTCCTTTACATTTTTATATTGAGCGCCACCAGTAAAACTCTTCATCATACCTCCAAAACCACCTCTTCCACCTGGTGCATCTAACTGCTCTTCTTCTTTATAAATAGATTCCGTTTTGTTAAATGTTAAGATGCAAGTTTTCTCAAACATACTTTTCATACGTTCCGCAATCATCTTTTTACGTTCAGGAGACATTTTGCTTCCGCCCCATTTATCTAAATCCATAGTAGTTTTAGACATATAGGTTGCTGTTCCTTGAAAATCTGATTGAGCGTTAGCCTGTGTACTTATTAGCAATATGACAAAAATTGCAATTAGTTTTATACCGTGTTTCATTGTAAACTTTGTTAGGTTATATAATTCTTACTTACAGTAAGACTACACAAAGTTCTTTTTGTTAATCATAATCTTGTTAATTTTTTGTTAAACTACTTATTTACAGATCTTGCCTCTTAATAATTAACCGCCAATTTCTATGGTTTGATATTCTACATTACCACGTTTAGAATGAAATTTCTCACGCATTTCTTTCGATTTTTTTTCTAATATGGCTTCGTACTTTTCTTGAGTCACTTTTTTCCCATTTGTAGGCTCTATAATCTTTACGCCTTTTTTAGGGTTTAAAGTCACACGAGTGCACACTAAAGTTAATTCGCCATCATTAATTTCTAAAATTAAACCCGGTTAACCACCGAAATCTAATGGTCCGTTACTAATTGGTATTTGCATTGTGTACCAAGCCGTTGTTGTGCGTTCTTTTGTTTTGGCTTCAAATTGACCAAATTCATTAAAAACATCTTCTGTATAGGTTTCTTTAAAAATAGCTTTACGACATTCATAAATACCAATAAATTTAGTTTCATCTACCAATTCCCAAGCTATAGGTTTTATAGCATCTTGAACTAAAAATTGTTTCCCAAATATTTCAGTCTGACTTGTAAACCGATTTTCTTTAATGTTTTTATATAACGTTTCTTTATCTCCGTTTACCTCAATAGTAAACATAC
>DAISIZ010000152.1:0-4435 GCA_036821745.1 Aurantibacter sp.
TTCCTATACCAAAGATGTAAGTTAAAGCAATAACTCCTCTTTTATTCTTTGGAATATCAATACCTGCTATTCTTGCCATTACCCTTGTCTTTGTTTAAATCTAGGATTCTTTTTGTTAATTACATATAATCTGCCCTTTCTACGTACAATCTTGCACTCGGCACTTCTTTTCTTTAATGATGCTCTTACTTTCATCAGTGTGTGTTTTTAATATCTGTAAGTAATTCTTGCCTTTGATAAATCATACGGACTCATTTCTAATTTCACCTTATCTCCCGGTAATAATTTAATATAATGCATACGCATTTTACCTGAAATGTGTGCCGTAACAATATGTCCGTTTTCTAATTCTACACGAAACATTGCATTTGATAATGCTTCTGTAATCGTTCCGTCTTGTTGAATTGCTGGTTGCTTAGCCATATTATTTTAATGATTTTCTATTACTGTTACCTGTTTTCATTAAACCATCGTAACGACTGTTTAATAAATACGAGTTAATTTGCTGTATGGTATCTATAGCCACACCAACCATAATGATTAATGATGTTCCTCCAAAAAACATTGCCCAGTTTTGAGTAACTCCAAACTTTACAATAATTGCTGGTAAAATAGATAAAGCTGCTAAAAATAATGATCCTGGAAAAGTTATCTTAGATAACACAGAGTCTAAATAGTTCGCAGTTTCTTCGCCTGGCTTATAACCAGGAACAAAACCATTACTTCTCTTTAAATCTTCCGCCATTTTATTTGTTGGGATAGTAATCGCCGTATAAAAATAACTAAAGATAATAATTAAGATAGCAAATATAACATTATACCATAATCCGAAATTATCAGCTAAACTGTTTAATGCTGGGTATTTTTGACCTAAAGCTACTGGTAAAAACATAATAGCTTGTGCAAAAATAATCGGCATTACCCCAGATGCATTCAATTTTAAAGGAATGTACTGGCGAGCTCCATCAACATCTTTGATGTCTGTAACAGCTGTACGACGAGCATACTGAACTGCTACTTTACGAACTGCTGTAACTAATAAAACGGTTAACAAAATTACTACAAACCAAACTATTAATTCGATTAAAATCATCATAATACCTCCCGCTCCTGCTGTTTGTTTAGAAACAAGTTCTTGTATAAAAGCAGCCGGAAAGTTAGCGATAATACCTACAGTAATTAATAATGAAATACCATTACCAACTCCTTTGTCTGTAATACGCTCTCCTAACCACATTGCAAAAATTGTCCCTGCAATTAAAAGAATAACCGATGATACCCAAAATGTTGCTCCTGTTACTAAAAACGCTTCTGGTCCTAATCCCATTTGATTTTGGATAACTCCAATATAGGTTGGTGCTTGAAACAATGCTATAGCAATAGTAAGCCATCTTGTTATTTGTGTAATCTTCTTACGTCCACTTTCTCCATCTTTTTGCAATTTTTGTAAATAAGGTACCGCAATACCCATTAACTGAACTACAATTGATGCAGAAATATAAGGCATTATACCAAGAGCCATTACTGACGCTCTAGCAAATGCCCCACCTGTAAATGCGTTTAATAAACCTAAAAGACCACTAGAAGTACTGTCTTGTAAAGCTGCTAACTGTGTAGGGTCAATTCCAGGTAATGGAACTGCGGCCATAAAACGGTATACAGCAATTAAACCTAAAGTTAAAAGTAATTTCTCTTTTAACTCTTCTATCTTCCAAATGTCTTTTAAAGTATTTATAAAATTCATCATTTACAATCTCTTATAAGGTAACTGCTTCACCTCCTGCTGCTTCGATAGCCGCTTTTGCTGTTGCAGTAAATTTATGTACAGTTATATTTAATTTAGCTTTTAACTCACCACCACCTAATATTTTTACTAAGTCGTTTTTACGAGCTAAACGGTTTTCTACTAAAACCTCTAAAGTTACTGTATCTGTAATCTTTCCGTTTTCTACTAATCCTTGTAATTTATCTAAATTAACACCTACATACTCTTTACGATTAATGTTAGTGAAACCAAATTTAGGTACACGTCTTTGAAGTGGCATTTGACCTCCTTCAAATCCAATTTTACGAGAATAACCAGAACGAGATTTCTGACCATTATGTCCTCTTGTAGAGGTACCTCCGTGTCCAGAACCTTCTCCACGCGCGATTCTTTTACCGCTCTTTGTAGATCCTGCTGCAGGTTTTAAGTTGTGTAAACTCATCTTATTTTGTCTTATTTAATTTCTTCAACAGAAACTAAGTGTGAAACTTTATTTACCATACCCAAAATTGTAGCTGTTGCATTGTGCTCTACAGTTTGGTTCATTTTACGTAAACCTAACGCCTCTAACGTTGCTTTTTGACTTTTAAGGCGACCAATTTTACTTCTTACTTGTGTAATTTTAATTTTACTCATCGTCTTAAATTTTAACCGTTAAAAACTTTCTCTAAAGAAATCCCTCTTTGCTTAGCAATTGTTGCTGCGCTACGTAGTTGTAATAAAGCATCAAAAGTTGCCTTAACTACGTTATGAGGATTTGATGACCCTTGAGACTTTGATAATACGTCTTTAATACCAACAGATTCTAACACTGAACGTACAGCTCCACCGGCGATAACTCCAGTACCATGAGAGGCTGGCTTGATGAATACTTTTGCTCCACCAAATTTACCTTTCTGTTCGTGAGGTAAAGTTCCGTCTAAAATAGGAATACGTACTAAACTCTTCTTTGCATCTTCAATTGCTTTTGCAATTGCTGAGGCAACATCTTTAGACTTCCCTAATCCGTGACCTACAACTCCGTTACCATCTCCAACTACTACGATTGCAGAGAAACCAAATGCTCTACCCCCTTTAGTTACTTTAGTAACACGTTGTACTCCTACTAATTTATCTACAAGCTCTAATCCGCTTGGTTTTACTCTTTCTACGTTTTTATATCCTAACATAATATAATTTCTTAAAATTTTAAACCAGCTTCTCTAGCAGCTTCTGCTAATACTTTAACTCTACCATGGTATAAAAACCCATTTCTATCAAAAGAAACAGTTTCAACACCTTTACTAGTAGCTTTTTCAGCGATTGCTTTTCCTACTGCAGTAGCAGCTTCTGATTTAGAACCAGATGTAATTTCTTTATCTCTTGATGATGCAGATGCTAATGTAACACCAGCAACGTCATCAATTAACTGAGCATAGATTTCTTTGTTACTTCTAAAAACCGATAACCTTGGTTTAGCGGCAGTTCCAGTAACAACTTTTCTAATTCTATACTTAATTCGTTGTCTTCTTTCAAGCTTTGATAATGCCATAATAATTTCTCTTATTTATTATGCAGATTTACCTGCTTTTCTTCTTAATACTTCACCTACAAACTTAATTCCTTTTCCTTTATAAGGCTCTGGCTTACGGAAACCACGGATTTTAGCTGCAACTTGACCAACTAATTGCTTATCAAATGAAGATAATTTAATGATTGGGTTCTTACCTTTTTCAGATACTGTTTCAACTTTTACTTCTGGAGCTAAGTTTAAAACAATGTTATGAGAAAAACCTAAAGCTAAATCTAATTTTTGCCCTTGATTTGATGCTCTATAACCTACACCTACTAATTCTAATTCCTTAGTATAACCTTTAGTAACACCTTCAATCATGTTATTGATTAAAGCACGATATAAACCGTGTGCTGCTCTATGATCTTTACTATCTGATGTTCTTTCTACTGTTAAAACACCATCTTCGATTTTTGCAGTAATATCAGATTTTAACTCTTGAGTCAACTCACCTAATTTACCTTTTACTGTAACCACGTTTCCGTCTACTTTAACTTCAACACCTTGTGGTAATGCGATTGGATTTTTTCCTATTCTACTCATTGTACAAAGTGATTAATAAACGTAACATAATACTTCTCCACCAACGTTCTCTTGTTTAGCTTTTTTGTTTGTCATTACACCTTTAGATGTAGAAACAATAGCAATACCTAAACCGTTTAATACTCTTGGCATCTCTTTAGAGCCAACGTATTTACGTAAACCTGGTGTTGAAATTCTTTGAATCTTTCTGATTACTGATTCTTTCGTGTCACGGTCGTACTTTAAAGCTATCTTAATAGTCCCTTGAACTTTATCGTCATTGAACTGGTAGCTTAAAATGTAACCTTGATCGAACAAAATTTTCGTCATTTCCTTCTTCAATTTTGAAGCAGGAATCTCAACTACTCTGTGATTTGCTGCAATAGCATTTCTCACTCGAGTAAGAAAATCCGCGATTGGATCTGTATACATAATTAATTAAATTTCGGTTTTGGTTTTCATCAACAGCTATTTACAGTATGAAAATCAGTTGTTAACGAACCTGAAACCAGTTAATATTTATTTTTTTGCTTTTAGGGTAAATAATCATAAGCATTATACCTTTTTAAAATATTTACTTATAAGAAACAAATTAC
>DAISIZ010000153.1:0-4299 GCA_036821745.1 Aurantibacter sp.
AAAAACAAGTGCTTAAAAGGTGGCAAATTTAAACGCAATTATTATTTTTGCGTATGCAACACGACAAGGTACTTATATTAGATTTCGGATCGCAATACACTCAACTTATTGCGCGTAGAGTTAGAGAACTTAACATCTATTCTGAAATACATCCATTTAACAAAATTCCACAACAATTAGACGACTACAAGGCGGTAATCCTTTCTGGTAGCCCAATGTCTGTAAGATCAGCAGAAGCTTTTCATCCAGAATTAAAAGGTATTCGTGGCGAAAAACCATTGTTAGCTGTATGTTATGGCGCACAATATTTAGCCCACTTTTCTGGCGGTGAAGTCGCAGAATCTAACACCAGAGAATATGGTCGTGCGAATTTAAGTTACGTAGAAAACGATGCGTTTTTAGAAAACATTAGTGCGGGTAGCCAAGTTTGGATGAGTCATAGTGATACCATTAAGACTTTACCAACTAACGGTAAATTATTAGCAAGTACGCATGATGTAAAAAATGCGGCTTATAAAATTGAAGGCGAAACGACTTACGCTATTCAATTTCACCCAGAAGTATATCACTCTACGGATGGAAAACAATTATTAGAAAACTTTTTAGTAAAGATTGCAAATGTAAATCCAGATTGGACACCAAACGCATTTGTTGGTGAAACTGTTGAAGGTTTACAAGCACAATTAGGAGACGACAAGGTTGTTCTTGGTCTTTCTGGTGGTGTAGATTCATCGGTAGCAGCTATGTTATTACATAAAGCTATTGGTGAAAACTTATATTGCATCTTCGTAAATAACGGTTTATTACGTAAAGACGAATTCACAAGCGTATTAGAACAATACAAAGGAATGGGCTTAAACGTAAAAGGTGTAGATGCTTCGGCACGCTTTTTGGATACTTTAGCAGGAAAAAGTGATCCAGAAGAAAAACGTAAAGCTATTGGTCGCGTATTCATTGAAGTTTTTGATGATGAAGCCAACCAATTAGATGGTGTAAAATGGTTAGCACAAGGAACTATTTACCCAGATGTTATCGAAAGTGTTTCGGCAACTGGTGGACCAAGTGCAACAATTAAGAGTCATCATAATGTTGGTGGTTTGCCAGACTTTATGAAACTTAAAATTGTAGAGCCTTTACGCGCATTATTTAAAGATGAAGTTCGCCGTGTTGGAAAATCTATGGGAATGGATAAAGACTTATTAGGTCGTCATCCTTTTCCTGGACCAGGATTAGCGATTCGTATTCTTGGAGATATTACTGCTGAAAAAGTACGTATATTACAAGAAGTTGATGCCGTTTTTATTAACGGATTAAGAGACGCAGGTTTATACGATAAAGTATGGCAAGCAGGTGCTATTTTACTACCAGTAAACAGTGTTGGTGTAATGGGCGACGAGCGTACTTACGAAAAATGTGTGGCACTTAGAGCTGTAGAAAGTACCGATGGTATGACTGCTGACTGGGTAAACTTACCGTATGAGTTTTTACAAAAAACCTCAAACGATATTATTAATAAAGTAAAAGGCGTGAACCGTGTGGTTTACGATATTAGTTCAAAACCACCAGCAACAATTGAGTGGGAATAAATTAAAATTAAAGACGTTGTAATACTATGAAGCATTTTTTTAAACTATTTATTGTTGTTTTTTTTATTGGGTTTACGGCTCAAGCACAAGACTTTATAACACATAAAGTAAAAGATAACGAAACAGTTAAGGATCTTGCCAAAACGTATGGTGTTACAGCGTCTCAAATTTTAGATTTAAATCCAGACGCGAGTAAGGATTTAAAATTTGGCTCGGTTTTAATTATACCAAATGTTAAATCGGGTGACACAACAGTAACTCAAACGGTAGATAGCTTTAAGGAGCATAAAGTAAAGCGTAAAGAAACCCTTTATAGCATTTCTAAATTATACAACGTTTCTATTCCTGACTTAAAAAAGTATAATAAATTCCTTTATGCTAATCCGTTAAGAAAAGGCGATAAGCTTCAAATTCCTAATATTACTAAAGAAGCTACAGAGGTTGTGGTAGGTACACCAGTAACAACTGAAGTAGAAGAGGTTAAAGAAGTGAAAGAAATTGTTGAAACTGCAGAAGTAGTTAAAGATTCTATTAAGCCGAATCCAACAGATGTTGTTGAAACAGCTAAAACATATATTGTAAAGAAAAGTGAAGGGAAATGGCGCATCGCTCAAAACCTTGGTATTACAGTTGAAGAATTAGAAAAAAGCAATCCGCAAATTGCAAATGGTTTAAAAGAAGGCGATACACTTCGTATTCCAGTTAAAAATATTAAAACACCAGTTGAAGTTGCACCAAAAACATACTCGGTTTTAGCTTCGGAAGGATTTTTTAGAGTAAAGTTAAAAACCGGTTTAACACAAGAACAATTAGAAGAATTAAATCCAGGTTTAAAAGAAACAGGTTTAAAGCCAGGAATGGTTTTAAATATAGGAACTAAAGGCGGACAACAACCACAAGATTATGTGATTGCAACCGAAACAGGTTCTTTAAATTTATTGCCATCTTTAAATAAAGAAGACCAGAAAAAATTAGCCATTCTATTACCATTTAAGTTAAAAAGTATAGAATTAGATTCTGTATCAGCAACTAATAAAAGACTGCAAAGTGATAAGCTTTTAAACATTTCATTAGATTTTTATTCTGGTGTAGAAATCGCTTTAGATTCGCTTAAGAAATTAAATGTACCTTTAGATGTAAAGGTTTACGATACTAATAATAGAGAAAGCAATTCTATGACAATTGCTAATGAGTTAGCTGAAAATAATACCAATGCCGTTATTGGACCTTTATTACCAAAAAACTTTAATACTGTAGCTTCAAAATTAGCTTACGATAGTATTCCTATGTTTTCACCATTAACTAAAAAAGTTAAAGTTGGTGCAAATGTATTTCAATCAAGACCAAGCGAAGATTTATTATTTCAACGTGTGGTGAATTACGTAAAAAGAGATTCTACAGCAAATATTGTCATTCTTCACGATTCTAAAAATTCAAAACGCGCTAAACAATTAAAAGCAAAGTTTCCTAATGCGCAAGTATTAGCATCTAAGTTAGATAAGAAAGGAAAAGAGCAATTTTATATATATGAAGTTACTTTAGCTAAAACTTTAAAACCAGGAAATAATGTGGTGTTTTTAGAAACCAGAGCTGAAGGTTTTGTAAGTAATGTAAGTAGTGTTTTAAATTCTAAAAACAACTTGTCTACTATGAATATCATATTAGCAACGACTAATATGAATGAAGCTTTTGAAGGTGATAATGTATCAAATAACCAGTTGTCTAATTTACAGTTTATGTACCCAACAATGGCTAAAATGGCTTCTGGGAAATCGAATAAAAATTTCGTAAAAACATATAAGAAATTATACAACGAAACGCCAAGTTCTTACGCGGTTCGTGGTTTCGATTTAACTATGGATGTGGTATTGCGTTTAATGTCTACTTCAGATATTTATAATGCAGAACGTAACAAAATGTTAACCGAGTACCTTCAAAACAAATTTATGTATGTAAAGTCGCCACAAGGCGGTTTTATAAACAACGCTTTATATTTAGTGAAGTATAAAGATTTAAACATTGTTGAAATAAACGATTAAGCCTATGCCAATTAGAATAATGGTTCTTATAACGTTACTATTTAGTGTCTTTTTACAAGATGAAGAATTAGTATGGCAAAAAGAACGATTATTAACTTGGTCAGATTTTAAAGCACCAGCACAAAGACATTCTCCAGCAGCAGCAGTTACAGCTTCAGGATTAACTTATAACTATGTTTTAAATCAGGTTAATGGGAAAATTACAGGTTTTGATGCCACGGTTTTAGCACATTTTTATCCAGAACATTCTTGGTGTAAGGAAGATGAAATCACAGATCACATTCTGTCTCACGAGCAATTTCATTTTAATATCACCGAATTACACGCACGCTTACTGCGTAAAGCTTTAACAAGATTGAAACCTAATCCTAAATTAGATGCTCAAATTAGACAAGCTTATAGAAAAGTAAATAAGGATTTAGATGCCATGCAACGTGATTATGATAAAGAAACTAGTTATTCTCGTAACTACGAGTCTCAAGAAAAATGGAAAGAAAAAGTTACATTTCATATTAATTTATTAGACGCTTACAAACTTTAATAATGTCTTTATTACAACCAGATCCTAAGTTTCTAGTCAAGTTAGCACATACTAAAATGCCTTACGGGAAATATAAATATCGCTACTTAATAGATTTGCCCGAGCATTATATTGTTTGGTATCACAACAAAGG
>DAISIZ010000154.1:0-4287 GCA_036821745.1 Aurantibacter sp.
TTTTGCTTGGATACTATTTTAGATATCTTAAACGCAAAACATTTTAATGACGAATTACCAGAAGAATTAAATGACGTTTATGATTTAGAGGAATACAAAAAATCGCAACGTTATAAAGCCACTAATTTTAAAATTGGCTTATTGACATCGGTATTCTCTTTAGTACTAACTTTAAGCTTTTTTGCTTTAGATGGCTTTGCTTATGTAGATGAATTAGCCAGACAGTTTTCAAACCACGAAATTATCATCACGCTAATTTTCTTTGGTATTATTATGATTGGTAGCGACCTAATCACCACACCTTTTTCGTACTACAAAACCTTTGTCATTGAAGAACGCTTTGGCTTTAATAAAACCACAAAAGACACGTTCTTTTTAGATAAACTAAAAGGCTTGCTAATGACCGTAATACTTGGTGGCGGGATTTTAAGCGCCATTACTTGGTTTTACTATACAACTCCAGATAACTTTTGGTGGCACACTTGGGTTTTAGTTTCGGTATTTACCTTGTTTATGAACCTATTTTATAGCAAACTGATTGTACCATTATTCAATAAACAAAGTCCATTGGAAGAAGGTTCACTTAGAACAGCTATTTCCGATTATGCAAAAACCGTAGGTTTTAAATTAGATAATATTTTTGTGATTGATGGCTCTAAACGAAGTACCAAAGCCAACGCTTATTTTTCTGGATTTGGTAGTGAAAAACGCGTCACGTTATACGATACTTTAATTAATGATTTAGATGAAGACGAAATCGTTGCCGTTTTAGCGCACGAAGTTGGTCATTATAAACGTAAACACATCATCTTTAATTTGGTCACTTCTATCCTACTTACCGGAATCACTTTATATGTTTTATCACTTTTAGTAGGAAACATATTATTGTCTGAAGCTTTAAATGTATCGCAACCAAGTTTTCATATTGGTTTAATTGCCATTGGAATTTTATACAGTCCAATTTCGGAAATTACAGGTTTAATTATGAACGTGTTTTCGCGTAAATTTGAATACCAAGCCGACGATTATGCTAAAAACACCTTTAAAGCCGAACCATTAATTACCTCATTAAAAAAGCTTTCTAAAAATAGTTTAAGTAATTTAACGCCACATAAAGCGACTGTATTTATGCACTATTCGCATCCAACGTTATTGCAACGTATTAAAAATTTAAAGCTTTAAATTAATGTCTTTCACAAAAGTAATTTGTTTATTTATTGGTATGCTAAGTTTCAACGCCTTGTTTTCGCAATCTAAAAAAACGTTTAAATACGTAAAAAACGATAGTACAAAACTAAAAGTAGATGTGTTTTTGCCAAAAACTAAACGAAAAGATACAACCAAAGTACCTTTAGTTATTTTTGTTCACGGCGGTGGATTTTCAGATAGAACACGAAAAGACGGTTACAACTTTTGTAAGTTTTTAGCCAAAAATAATATTGCTGGAGTAACTATAGATTATACCTTATTTATGAAAGGGAAAGACTTTGGTTGTAACGGAAACACCGAAGAAAAAAAGCAAACCATCTTTAATATTGCCAATCAAATAAAACAAGCAACTTCTTATTTAATTGAAAAAAGCGAGCGCTTAAAAATTGATACCACTAAAATATTTTTAGCAGGAACAAGCGCAGGCGCCGAAAGTATTCTACACGCTGTTTATATTAAAAACGAATTTAATAACCACTTACCAAAAGACTTTAAGTACAAAGGTTTAATTGCTGGTGCTGGCGCTTTGGTAGACATTGATTTAATTACCCAAACGAATAAAATACCGATGTTTTTATTTCACGGAACCAACGATCAAACCGTGCCTTACAAAACAGGGTCACACAGAAATTGTCTTGAAAATGCATCAGGTTATCTCAATTTATTTGGCTCATATAGCATAACCAAACATATGGAAGCGCTACAAGGTACGTGTCAGTTATTTAGTATTACCGATGGCGAACATCACGTTGGCGACACCTATTTTTATTATCAGCAACATTATATCCTACGTTTTATAGAAGATGTCTTTGCAGGCGATCCTTTTATTAGGTATGAAACGAAGAAGGTAATAAGCAGTAAGCAGTTAATTCCTACGGAATTTACTGAATTTCAATATTGAAATTCAGGATTTTTTAGGTCTAAACTTATAAACTTTCTAAACTCATAACCTACATTCTAAAGACTACAGACTAACAACTACTCCACTTTAAAATCAAAATACTGATTACGAAACGGCTCGCCCCTTAACGTAAAATGCCACCATTCTTGCATATAGTTTCTAAAGCCATTTTTAGTCATTACCTTTTGTAATAACGCACGATTTTTACGATGTACTTTATCTAAATGCGGAGCTTTAACCCAAGATTCTTGTCCAAAGAAATCATATGGCGAACCCATATCTAATTCTTTTGCTGTTTTTAAATCTATTAAAGTGATATCTACAGTACTTCCGCTGGAATGTCTTGATTTAGAAGCAATATAACCCGACGGAATTAATCGGCGTTTTTCCACATCAGGATAATATTGTTGCTTCATTAGTGTATCGTTTTCAACTTTTGCCCAACGCACAAACTGATTAACCGCTTGTTGTGGTCGGTACGCATCATAAATTTTAAGTCCTAAACCATCCGCTTTTAACTTCTCTTGAATCACCTTTAAAGCATTTGCAGTTTGCACAGTCATAATCACCACAGGCTTTTCATAGCCATCAATAGCTTCACCTACAAAATTATTCTCACCACAATAACGCAAGTCTTGAGCTAAATTTGGAATAATATCCTTAGCATACACAAAACCTTTGGGCAATTGCGCATACGTTAAACTTGTAATAAAAAGCGCCAAAAAGAAGCCGTAAATTTTCATTGTACCTTAATTTAAGTTTAAATTTAACTAAAAATCTGTTGTATGCAACTTCAGCTTCTAACTATTTACAATCAAGCTACAGCATAAGCACGACTATTAAATTGACTTGCAACATTTATAAATTATGTTTCCTCAAGAACCTATTCATTTAAATTTACCACAATCGGACATTGTTTATGTAGACGACTTTTTTTCTACTGAAGAAAGCCACGACTTATTCAACCAATTATTAAATGAGATTCCTTGGCAACAAGATGACATTACAGTATTTGGAAAAACCTATAAACAACCACGTTTAACAGCGCTTTATGCAAATAACGAGAAACCTTACAGTTATTCTAATATTACGATGAAACCATATGTGTTTTCTGAAACACTTCAACACATCAAACAAAAAGTTGAAGCTTTCGCTGAAACTGAATTTACAACCTGTCTCGCAAATTTATATCGCGATGGCAATGATAGTAACGGTTGGCACGCCGATAATGAAAAAGAATTAGGCAAAAATCCCATAATTGCATCGGTAAGCTTTGGCGAGTCACGCTTTTTTCATCTAAAACATAGAACCGAAAAAAACTTAAAACAAAAACTAAGTCTTACTTCTGGAAGCTTATTACTTATGAAAGGCGAAACACAAAACCACTACTTACATCAAATTGCAAAAACCAAACGATTAATTGGCGCACGTATTAATTTAACCTTCAGAATAATTATTTAAATTAGCTAACGTTATAAGTTTGGCATTTTAATTGTTTTATAAAAACAAACACATCAATTATGAGATTATTACTTTTAGTATTCACATTATGTTTAAGTTCTAACATTTGGGGGCAAACCGAACCTTCTTTTAGCACTAAAGAGGTTGAAATAAATAGCTTTATCAATGGAACTTTATTAACGCCTAATGCGATTAATAAACCAGATTTAGCGATTATAATTGCTGGTTCTGGACCAACAGATCGCGATGGAAATCAGAATTTCTTAAAAACAAACAATCTTAAAAAGTTGGCTGAAGGCTTAACCAAAAACAACATTGCTTCTTTTAGATATGATAAGCGTATTGTAAAACAAATTCGCAAAGGAAAAGTAGATAAAGATATGATGTTTGACGATTTTGTAACAGATGCGAAATCGGTTGTAGATTATTTTCATAATAAAAAGCAATTCAACAACATCTACATTATTGGACATAGTCAAGGAAGTTTGGTTGGTTTATTAGCGTCTAAAGAAAATGTAACAGGTTTTATTTCTTTAGCTGGCGCAGGACAATCTATAGATGAAGTCATCACCGAACAAGTAGTAAAAACAGCACCAATGTTTAAAGCTGATACAGAACGTGTGTTTAAGGTTTTAAAGAAAGGAAAAACGACTAAAGATTATCCGCAGGCATTAGCCAGTATTTTTAATTTAGAAGTACAACCATTTATTGCTAAT
>DAISIZ010000155.1:0-4272 GCA_036821745.1 Aurantibacter sp.
GCGTTAGATAAAACAGATGAGCTTCAAAAAGATTCTCAAAACACGTATTTAGAAGATTTCTATACGGCGTTTGAAGCTGCAGGAGACAAGAAATTAGCATCTCCAGATGTATTCGCTACGCGTTCATTATCTGAAGAAATTAAAATAGATTTCTCAAACGATGATACAAAAACAGTTTTAGACCGTAAAGTAGATGAGTCTATTACATCGGCGTTAGAAGTATTACGTACACGTATTGATCAATTTGGAGTATCGTCTCCAAATATTCAACGTTTAGGAACTTCTGGACGTATTTTAGTGGAGTTACCTGGAGTTAAAGATGTAGAAAGAGCTACAGACTTAATTACAAGTACAGCACAATTAGAATTTTGGGATGCTTACAAAGGACAAGAGTTTTTAGGATTCTTAGTTCAAGCTAACGATGCTTTAAAAGCAAACGCAAAACCAGAATCTACAGAAGATGCTGCTGAAGCAACTGAAAAAACTGCTGAAGAAAAAGCAATTGAAGCTTTAACAGGTTCTGAAGACGAAACGGTTGACGAAGTAAATCCTATTATGGATTTAGTAAAAGGACCAGGTTACCAAGGTGGACCAGTGGTAGCAATGTTTGATAAAACAGACGCTGCTAAAGTTTTAGATATTTTAGCATCTAAAGAAGTACAATCTATTTTACCTGCAGAATACAAAAATGTAATTTTTGCATTCAGTAAGCCTAAAAAAGATAGTGAGTTAGTAGAGCTTTATGCTTTAAAAGGAAACAGAGCTAATGTAGCGCCATTAAGTGGTGCAGTAATAGACGATGCGCGTCAAGAGTACAACCAAATTAACAAGCCAATCGTTACTATGCAAATGAATGGTAAAGGTGCAAAGATTTGGGAAGATATGACCGATAAAGCTGCGAAGTCAGGGTCGGAAATTGCTATTGTTTTAGATAACGTAGTATATTCTGCACCAGGTTTACGTAATGGAAAAATTTCTGGTGGTCGTTCTGAAATTTCAGGAAACTTTACATTAAACGAAGCTACCGATTTAGCAAACGTTTTACGTGCCGGTAAATTACCAGCTCGTGCCGAGATGATTCAAAGTGATGTTGTTGGACCTTCTTTAGGTCAAGAAGCCATTAACTCTGGAACAATGTCTTTTGGAATTGCATTAGTTTTAGTATTAATGTGGATGGTGTTTTACTACGGTAAAGGTGGTTTATTTGCAGATATTGCGATGTTATTTAACATTGTATTAATCTTTGGTATCCTTTCTGGTATTGGTGCTGTATTAACATTACCTGGTATTGCCGGAGTTGTTTTAACTATTGGTATGTCGGTAGATGCGAACGTACTTATTTTTGAGCGTATTAGAGAAGAGTTAGTTAATGGTAAAGATCAATTGTCTGCTATTAAAGACGGATTTAGTAATGCATTATCTTCAATTTTAGATGCCAACATTACAACCGGTTTAACCGCTTTAATTTTATTCTTATTTGGTACAGGTCCAATTAAAGGATTTGCTACAACTTTATTAATAGGTATTGCAACATCATTATTTACAGCTATTTTTATTACACGTTTATTAATTGACTGGTACACAGCAAAAGGTAAAGTGTTAACATTCTCTACTGGTGTAACTAAAAACTTATTTAGAAACATTAATATCGAGTTCTTAAAGAAACGTAAATTATCTTACATTATTTCTGGTGTATTAATTGTAGGAAGTATTGCATCATTATTAACTAATGGTTTAGACGAAGGTGTAGATTTTGTAGGAGGAAGAACTTATAAAGTACGTTTTGCTCAGCCTACAAATGCTGCCGAAATTTCTGATGTATTATCTAAGCCAGATGTATTTGGAAGTGCGCAAGCTAAAACCGTTGGAGACAGTAACGATTTAAACATTACCACTAAATTTAAAGTAGACGAAACGTCTAAAGAGGTCGATGAGGAAATCAGAACTAAATTATTTAGTTCATTACAACCTTACTTACCTGGTTTAACTTATGCTCAGTTTATAGACAACACAAACGAGAATAAGCAAGTTGGTATTATGGAGCAATACAAAGTAGCACCATCAATTGCCGATGATATTAAGAAAGCATCTTTCTGGGCTGTTTTAGGATCGTTAGTAGTAGTATTCTTATACATCTTAATTCGTTTTAAAAGATGGCAATTCTCATTAGGTGCAGTTGCGGCTGTATTCCATGATGTATTAATTGTATTAGGTGTATTCTCTGTAACGCATAAATTTATGCCATTCTCTATGGAGGTAGACCAGGCATTTATTGCAGCAATCTTAACCGTAATTGGTTACTCATTAAATGATACCGTAGTTGTTTTCGATAGGATTCGTGAATTCTTTAACGATCATACAGACTGGGCTTTTGGTAAAGTAATCGATAAGTCATTAAGCAGTACATTAAGTCGTACGTTAAATACGTCATTAACAACGTTAGTGGTGCTATTAGCCATCTTCATTTTTGGAGGTGAGTCTATTCAAGGTTTTATGTTCGCACTTATTGTTGGTGTAATTGTGGGTACTTACTCATCTTTATTTATTGCAACACCAATTATGTTCGATACTGTAAAGCGTGGAGACGCTGCAGAATCTTTACGTAAAAAAGAAGATGTAGAAATTGACGAAACTGTTATAAAATAAACACAGTTCAATACTATAATTTTAAAATGCCTTAACGAAAGTTGAGGCATTTTTTTATATGCTGAATTTGTTTCAGCATCCCATCCTTTAAATCACTTCACAAACTTCCTAAGTACAAATAGTTTTTGGGTATTACCTTTTTGCTAAACTTACAAGGTAGAAAAAGCCTTGCAGGAACACAAAACGTCAGGCTGTCCATTATATCTTTTCTGCGAAGCAGTCCCAACTTTAGTTTGGGATCTATTAAAATGGTTTCAATTCAGTAACTGTAAGTGTATTTATTATAGTTTATTCGCAAAAAAGGATGCCATTTCCATCCTTAATGCGGGTATATCAATAAACAGTATTTTTTAAATAGAGTTATTGTTTTTCTAGCCTTAGTAATTTCTATTCATAAAGTATATAAGTAGTATATTTAGTAAAAATTACGCTTTATGAAATTACTACGCTTACTTATAATTTTGTCATCGGTATTTGTTGCACAAGCACAAACCGATCAAGACCAATTAAAAAACATTTATACACAATCTTTAACCAATGGTAAAAGTTACGAATGGTTAGATTATTTGTCTAATTCTATTGGAGGACGATTATCAGGTTCAGAAAATGCTCAAAAAGCAGTAGAATACACAAAAGCTGAATTAGAAAAACTAGGTTTAGATAAAGTTTGGCTTCAGCCAGTAATGGTTCCAAAATGGGTAAGAGGTCAAAAGGAGGAAGCTTATTTTGAAGTTGGTACAAAGAATACTAAAGTTAATATTTGTGCACTGGGTGGTTCAATAGCAACGCCAAATTCAGGAATAACATCTCAAGTTATTGAAGTGCAAAATTTCGACGAATTAAAAGCTCTAGGTGAAAAGAAAATCAAAGGAAAAATTGTGTTTTTTAATCGTCCAATGCAAGCCGATTTAATTCAAACGTTTAACGCTTATGGCGGTTGTGTAGACCAACGCTATGCTGGCGCTATGGAAGCTGGTAAATATGGAGCTGTTGGTGTTGTTGTTAGAAGTATGAATTTACGTCAAGACGATTTTCCGCATACAGGAAGTATGTCTTATGGCGATTTACCTGTCAATAAACGTATTCCATCTGCAGCAATTAGTACTAACGATGCTGAGAAGCTGTCTCAAGCTTTAAAAGCCAATAAAGACTTACAATTTTACTTTAAGCAAAGTTGCGAGCAATTAGAAGATGTACAATCGTACAATGTGGTTGGAGAAATTACAGGAAGCGAATTCCCAAAGGAATATATGATTGTTGGTGGCCATTTAGATTCTTGGGATTTAGGCGATGGTTCTCACGATGATGGCGCTGGTGTTGTACAATCTATGGATGTATTACGTTTATTAAAAGAAAGTGGTATAAAACCAAAACGTAGTATTCGTGTGGTATTATTTATGAATGAAGAAAACGGATTACGTGGCGGTAATAAATATGCCGAAGACGCTAAAAAGAATAACGAAAATCACGTATTTGCTTTAGAAAGTGATGCTGGCGGATTTACGCCAAGAGGTTTTAGTTTTGATTGTGACCAAGAGAATTTTAATCAAATATTAAGCTGGCAACATTTATTTAAACCGTACTTAATTCATTATTTCGAAAAAGGCGGAAGCGGTGCAGATATTG
>DAISIZ010000156.1:0-3637 GCA_036821745.1 Aurantibacter sp.
TGGAAATTCTGCTGCTAAAGTATTACTACAAATTGAAAAAGCTTCGCTTAAAAAGAAAGGTGAAGAAATTACACCAGAAAAAGAAGAAGAATTATTCAATAAAATTAAAGCGCGTTATGATAATCAAGTGTCGCCTTACTATGCGGCTTCACGTATTTGGACAGATGCTGTTATTGATCCTTTAGATACCAGAACTTGGATTTCTATGGGTATTGAAGCTGCAGACCACGCTCCTGTTGAAAAACCATTTAATATGGGTGTTTTACAAGTTTAAATTTAGATTGGTCAGATTGGTTAGAAGATTAGACTTATCTACTCTTATTATATATAGAAAAAGAGCGCTTTTTAAGCGCTCTTTTTTGGTTTTAAATAGTTATGAAATTGTGTATTCTTTTATCAATCTTACAATTAAGTCATTAAGCTTTTCTACTTTAAAATCTTTTGTCGTTGCTTTCATATGTTTATTACCTATACCACTATCATCGGTTAAAAACACATAAGTTCCATTGGTTGAAACACTAAAGAAACGCATTAAAAATTCGACATCTTTGTTAGCATCACTGGAAACTATAGGAATTATTTTAATCCCTTTTTGTTGTGCTAAATTGATTTGCTTTTTAATTAATGCTACATTTTTTTGATTGAAATGTGGAGGTGCATCTAAAAGTAAAAACAATAATTTGGCTTTAGCATTTTCATTCCAATCTTGTTGCATAGACACTTTTAAAGCTTCCTCTACCGCTTCTTCATAATCACCGCCACCACTAGCATTTTGTTTTTTCAAATGCTTTTGCATTTCTGAAATATTAGCACTAAAATTAAATGGTTTAGTTACATAGGCATCACCAAAATCTCTATAAAAATTTAAAGCTAATCGCTTTTCTTCAACAGACTCGTCTACTCTATTTATAATATCTGATAATTCTGCTTTTAAATAATTAATTTCATCGGCCATTGAACCTGTTGCATCTATAGTAAACATTACATCTACAGCATTAGAAATAGCATTTTGTTTCGTTTTAAAATACACTTTGGATTCATCATTATTTAAACGCTTTCCTACCACGTTACCATTATGAATTAACTGTATTGTGTAACATTCATTCTCAATAGTTTCATATAAATCCTTAAATAAAACCGCTTTACCATTAATATCCGTTTTTGCAGACATCACAATTTTTAAATCTTGATTATATAGTTTTAATAATATATTAGTGACTGGATTTTGATTATCGTCCGTAACAAATACTTCTAATTTTTGAGTTAAACCAAATCCCCATTTAGTTTTTAAATTATTGAACTGCTCTTGCTTTAATATGTCTAACCATTCATTCCATTTTTTTAAATCATTGATTTCACCAGCGGTAAGCTGACTATGATTTGTTTGATGTTGATAATCACTTTTATATTCTGACTTTGAAAGAGATTTGTGTTCAATATCCTTATCATAAGTAATAGCAACACCAGAAACCTTACTTGATAAACTTGAAACCTCAGAAGGTTTTCTTTCAATCCCTAAGGCAGTTACAGCCACTTCATCTAAAGAATTATCAGGAATTAGACTCAAACTTATAGTTAATTCTGTACCTATTGTAATTTCTTTGGTTGCATAGCCAACATAACTAAAAACCAATATATCGCCTGTGTTTGCTTTAATTTTATAGTTTCCATCAAAATCGGTACTTGTTCCATTGGTAGTACCTTTTACAATTACAGTTGCTGCTGGTAATGGCAAATTATTTTCATCGCTTACAACTCCTGAGATAATTACAGATTGTGCTTGACTTACGGTTGCTACAACCATAAATAATAGTGTGAATAGTGTTTTCATTTGTTTAGTCTTTTATAATGTTAATTAATTCTGGCAATAATGACATGGCGGTTAATAAAACCACTTGTCCTGTATTTGAGCTTTTTGCTTTTGGAATTTCAACTGTTGTATTTGTTGCTATGTTTGGTTTCACACTCACACTTGCCTTAATTGCTTTGGCGTTTTCACAAATACTAAAGTGTTCTGGTTAAATTTTGAAATTGTATGGTTTGCGTGTGTAAATGATTCACTTAAACCATCTTTATATAACTGTTTTAATGTACCCGTTTCTATAGCGTGAAGTATAACTTTGGTCTGTTTGGCTCCTACCGTATTTACTAATAAACCATTCGTTTCATTATAAAAAGCGATAGAAATCGCATCGGTATCCGATAAGCGTTCTGTTAAGAATAAAACACTTTGTTTTAATACATTTTTGGTGTCTTTATTTAGCTGTTTATTATAAGTTTCTACTAAAAGCGTGACGTGATGTGACGTTGTATTTTTAATGTCTTTTGAAGGAAATTCTTCAGCAACAAAAGTAATTAACGACTCTATTGATGTCGATTTAGTTTGAAGTGTTCCTTGTGCGCTTAGTGGTAATATTACCAAACATAGCACTGCGATATATAGCATTTTCATAAGCTTTGGTATTAAAGTTTAAGGTAAAACTATAACCAAAGTCTGGTGTAGAAAATACAGATTGAGTAAAGTAGACTTTTGAGTGAGTAAAGTCCTTATTTAAGTAATTTTAAGATTTTAGCACGTTGGATTTTCCCTGAAGTCGTTTCTATAAAATTTGGTACTATAAAAACCTGCTTAGGTAATTCGGCTTTGTTTAAGGCTTGATATGTGGTTTCGGTAATTGGGTTTTCATTGGCTTCAATAACTAAAATAACTTCTTCGCCATAAGTCGCATTATTTTGTGAAGCAATAAAGTATCGTTGCTTGATGTATGGTTCTAACTTCGCTTCAATGGTTTCTGGGAATAGTTTTAAACCACCAGAATTAATCACATTATCGGCGCGACCTAACCATTCAAACTCCGTTTTACTGTAAATATTCACCACATCGTTAGTGATAATGGTTTCTGGGTTTAGCTGTGGCGCATCAATCACTAAACAATTACGATCATCTTGACTAATACTAATATTTGGTAAAATATTAAAGTGTGAATTTTCAGTTTTACAATTAACAGATTTTATAGCAATATGTGTAATCGTTTCGGTCATACCATACGTTTCAAATACTTTTGTGTTTAAGTCTTTTAAACTCATTTTTAAGGTATGTGATACTTTTCCGCCACCAATAATTAAGGTTTTAATCTGATTTAACTTATGCCTGTTTTTTTCAACTTGCGAAGGAATCATCGCAACAAAATCGTAAGTTTTAGCGGATAAATCTAAAGTAATTTTAGGCAGAATGGTATCTATTTCTAAACCTAAAACCATAGCGCGCACTAACATCATTTTACCAGCAATATAACTTACAGGCAAACATAATAATGCCGTTTGTTGTGGCTTTAAATTAAAATATTGAGCCGTTGCTAAAGCAGAAGCCTTCATAGCTTCCTTTTGTAAAACAATGGTTTTTGGCGTTCCTGTAGAACCCGAAGTCTTAACTTTTAAGGATTGTGATTCATCTAACCAACCCATTAAAAACCGGCCTAACTCAGCTTCAAAGTCATTGCCTTTATTCGCTAAAGCAGTTGCTTTTTCTAATAATGAATGGTTTGAAAACGCTTCATTATTTAATTTAAAAGCTTTGTGTAATTGGTTTGCTATCAACGTTTTTGATCTTCAATAATTTCAACAACCTCTTTATAAC
>DAISIZ010000156.1:3647-4217 GCA_036821745.1 Aurantibacter sp.
CTTTATAACTATCAGTGATAACAATGTCTCCAAATAATTTCTCTTTCCAATTGGTCCATTTGTATACTTTAGAAAAAATGAATAACAATACAGGGAAAATAATAAATACAGGCAATACCATATCCATAAATTCTATACTTGGTTCCGATACATCTTTTAAAACCGAATGTGTTTGAAAAGCCGTCCAATTTGCAGTTACTAACAAAGCGGTAATTAGGTTATTGGCTGCGTGAAAACCAAGCGATAACTCCATTCCTTCATCCAATAAAGTCATAATTCCTAAGAATAAACCTGTACCTATATAGTAAATCATAATTGAATAGCCCAATTTACCGACTTCTGGATTAAAAATATGCATTCCTCCAAAAATAACCGATGTCATTAACAATGGGAACCATCTATTTTTAGCCAAAAACCCAAAGGCTTGCATTAAATAACCTCTAAAAAGATACTCTTCTAAACTGGTTTGAATTGGCACCAAAACCACACCAATTGCTAATAAAATCAAGAAACGGTTTAATTCAAAATTCATCACATAACCATCTGGGTTCGTTGTATAATCGGCATAAA
>DAISIZ010000157.1:0-4151 GCA_036821745.1 Aurantibacter sp.
CTTTATTAGCGCTATTAGGAATGCCAAATGCACGCTTTCAGGTTGGTGTGAATTCTTCAGATTCTTTTTATACCAACGGCGCAGACGATTTATCTTTTTTATTCTCTGCTAATAAAGGAATGGATTTCAATTTGCTTAAAAAAGCGGCATCTGGTGGAGAGTTAAGCCGTATTATGTTGTCTATAAAAGCCATATTATCTCAGTATGTAAAGTTGCCAACCATTATGTTTGATGAGATAGATACTGGTGTTTCTGGTGAAATTGCGCATAAAATGGGCGATATTATGGCTAAAATGAGCAAGAATATGCAAGTTTTTAGTATTACACACTTGCCACAAATTGCATCTAAAGGTGTATCTCACTATAAAGTTTACAAGGAAACAGTAAACGATACAACTATTACAAACTTAGTTCAACTAAATAAAGATGAACGTGTTAACGAAATTGCTTTAATGCTTGGCGGAAGCGATTTACAAGATTCGGCTTTAGCACACGCAAAACAGTTATTGTCTTAGTTTTTGTTTAATCTATAATAGATTAAATATTATATTTGTACTACTTAATTAAAATAGCTAATAAACATAAAACATAGTATATGTCTTACAACTTATTAAAAGGTAAAAAAGGAATTATTTTTGGCGCATTAGATCCAAATTCTATCGCCTGGAAAACTGCAGAACGTGTTCATGAAGAAGGCGGAGAGTTTGTATTAACAAACGCACCTATTGCCATGAGAATGGGACAAATAGATGCTTTAGCAGAAAAAACAGGATCTCAAATTATTCCTGCAGATGCAACTTCTATTGAAGACTTAGAAAACTTAGTGACTAAATCTATGGAGATTTTAGGCGGTAAGATTGATTTTGTATTACATTCTATTGGAATGTCTGTAAACGTAAGAAAAGGAAGACCTTACACAGATCAAAAATATGATTGGACACAAAAAGGAACAGATGTTTCTGCAATGTCTTTTCATAAAGTAATGCAAACGTTATACAAAAACGATGCTATGAACGAGTGGGGAAGTATTGTTGCTTTAACTTATATGGCAGCACAACGTGTATTCCCTGACTATAATGATATGGCAGACAATAAAGCGTATTTAGAAAGTATTGCTCGTAGTTTTGGTTATTTCTTTGGAAGAGATAAAAACGTACGTGTTAACACCATTTCTCAATCTCCAACACCAACAACTGCTGGTCAAGGTGTAAAAGGATTTGATGGTTTTATTTCTTATGCCGATAAAATGTCGCCATTAGGAAACGCAACTGCTTTAGATTGTGCAAATTACACGGTTTCATTATTTAGTGATTTAACTAAGCGTGTAACGTTACAAAACTTATACAACGATGGTGGGTTTAGTAATATGGGCGTAAGTGACCATGTTATGGAAGCTTTCGTTAAAGACGAAGAATAAGAATGCTATACTAAAATGCTACTAAAAACGTTATTAATCTAATGTTTTTATCATTTTATCGATGTATTCATTTGTTTATATGTGAATTTTTATTAAATTTACAACAGTATAAGCCCCGAATGAAACATAAAGTAAACATTTTTTGTCCCTAAAAAGAAACATTTAAGCGAAATAAAAAGCCTTTAAGTATAACTTAAAGGCTTTTTTATGTTTTAAATGTTAATGAAGAATTTATCCTTCAAAACCACCATCTCCATTATAATTACTGCGTTGTCGTTTTTTCTTCTGATTAAAACGATACGTAAAAGCTAAATTAAAGCTGCGTTCTCTCCATTGGAATTCACTAGTTCCAACAAAGGTTGGAGTAGTAGTCGTTTGTTGACGTTTACGACTATTAAAAACATCTCTAACATTAAATGTAATAGATGCTTTTTCTTTAAATAAATCTTTGCTAAACGCTAAACTAGAACTAAAAATCCCATCAGTTTTGGTTTGGGCATTTTCTCTTGGTCCACGATAAAATAAACTGGTTTGCCAGTCTATGCCATAAGGCAACCTGTATTTATTGTTAATACGAGCAAACCAACTATTATTGGTATTGTCTAAGACTAAACCATTTGGTGTAGTACCTTTTGTTGTGGCTTGAAAGTAATTAAAGTTTCCATTAACACGCCATTTTCGAGATGGACTATAGGTTAGTGTAAATTCTGCTCCAATACGGTCTTCTTTGGCTAAATTAATTGGTGTACGCTGTATAACTGGCAATTCTACACCATTTACTAACGCTTTATTTCCGTTATCAAAACTAACAAAGTTAAAGACATCCGTAGCATGTGAATAATAAGTTGATCCATTAAGAGTAAATTTTCCTAATTTTTGTAAATAACCTATGTCAAACTGACCAGAATAACTTGGGTTTAAATCTGGGTTTCCTTGAAATACAGAAGTTACACTAGAACGCGAAGGGAATGGGTTAATAAAAAAGGATCTTGGTCGTCTTAGGCGTCTTGCGTATCCTAAAGTGATATTAGCATCTTCGTTAAATTCATAACTAAAATTAGCGGTAGGGAATAAGCCGGTATAGTTTTTCTTTTTAAAATCACCTGATGTCTTTTGGTTAATGGTAATTTGCGTATTCTCTACTCTTAAACCCAATAAATAAGAGAATTTACCATATTTACTTCCAAATTGTGTGTAAGCAGCATATAAATATTCTCTAAAGTTTAATACGTTGGAAAGATTGTTATCTAAATCAAAATTTGTGCCTAACGCATTTAAAAAACGAACTTGGTAGTCCGTTTCTGTTTCGTTAAAATTGGTTCTAAAACCAGCTTCAAATTGATGCTTTTCACCAATAGGCAACACATAATCACCTTGTAATAGAATACGCGTTGCGTCGCTAAACGTATTAACTTGTTCTGTTAATTTATTATTTACTAATACTGGAGAGTCTTCATTTTCATTATTATCTTCATATTGAAAGTCAAAAGATAATTTATGCCCAGAAGTATTAAAGTCCTTGGTGTAATTGGTACTGTATTGAATCACTTTATCATCTTCAATTTCTGGATCAAAACGAGTGCTGCTATTTATTAAAGCACCATTTTCATCCAACTGACTCAGTGTATTAGACGTATTATCTCTATTAGTACTATTTCTGTATAAAAATGACGACGTAAGTGAAGCGGTATCGTTAATATACCATTCTATACCAAAATTAGTATTGAAGCCTTTACGTAAGCGATCAAAACGTTTTTGTTCCTTTAAAAAAGTATCAGGATTGTCACTTAAAATACTACCATTGCTATTTAAAGTGCGATTAAAGTATTGTGTGTTTGTATTCCAACTACCAGGACTTTCACGGTAACTGTAACCTGAGTTATTGAAAATGTTAACATTACCAGTTCTGTAATTTAGATTTCCAGAAATCCCTGCACTTGGATTGTAGCCTAAATTAGTATTTATAGCACCATTTAGTCCTTGTAATTTACTTCGTCGTAAAATAATATTTAAAATTCCTCCAGAACCTTCAGAGTCATACCTTGCCGAAGGTGATGTAATGACTTCAACACGTTCTATGGATTCTGCTGGTAATTGACGTAAGGCATCTGTAGAGCTTAAACCAACTAATCCAGAAGGTTTTCCATTTATAAGAATTCTAACATTGGCATTTCCTCTTAATTCTACACTACCGTCAACATCTACTGAAACAGAAGGAACATTATCTAAAACATCACTAACCGTTCCGCCTTTTACAGCTAAGTCTTTACCAACATTATAGATTTTCTTGTCTAATTTAATCTCAACCGTTGTTTTTTCGACAATAATGCTGATTTCTTCTAAAGATTCCACATCTTCAGATAAAAACTGATTGGCTAAAGTTTTGGAATTTTGAAGATTAACATTCTTTAATGTTACCGTTTTAAAACCAATATATTCGAATGTAATATTATAGGTTCCTTTTTCAATGTCAATACTATATTCACCTTTTTCATTAGTTATTCCGCCATTAATTTTTGAGGTGTCTGAGGTATTTGTAAAAGCTATCGTTGCATATTCCAAAGGAACATTTGTACCTTGTTCAAATATATTTCCTTTAACGGTAATGCTTTGTGCTGAAACCATTACTGCTAATAATAAAAAGCATAATGATAAGTAGTTTTTAATCATGTAAATAGGTTATCTAAATAAGATTGTAAATGTAGTTTTTGGTTTATCTTCCTTGAGTTAATGC
>DAISIZ010000158.1:0-4109 GCA_036821745.1 Aurantibacter sp.
ATCTTAAATTCAATCGCTTTTTAATATAGTTTTAAAAAAAAAGTAGTTACTTTTTCTTGTTCTTATTATGTTTGTTATAGTTTTTATCACCACGCGTTTTTGGCTTTTTATATTTAGCCGCAATTTTAAATTTATAAGACCCACCAAGATTTTCTTTAGAGTTTTTAGCACTTTTTTCGTGAAATGCTGGACCTGGAAGGTATTCGTCCGTTTTTCTTTTAGTAGGATTATTACGTTCTTTAATTACGGTACGTTCTTCTTCAATTAATTCTGTAGAAATAGTGACCGTTTCAGGAATTTCCAATACTGCAATTTCCATTTGCATTAGCGTTTCTATTTTTTCTAAAACCTCTAATTCTTTTTCAGTAGAAAACACAATCGCTTCTCCTTTACGTTCTGCACGGCCGGTACGACCAATTCTATGCATATAGTTTTCAGGATAGTCTGGTGTGTCAAAATTAATAACGTGACTTACATTATCAATATCTAAACCACGTGCCATAACATCGGTAGCAATTAAAACTCTGTTTTCGCCTTCGCGAAATTGCTCTATACTGCGTAAACGGTAGTTTTGTGTTTTGTTAGAGTGAATCACACAAATTTCGTCATTCATCGTTTCGGCTAAATGCTCAAATAAGCGATCTGCCATACGTTTATTAGACACAAAGACTAAAACCTTATTAAAGACTTCTAAATCATTTAATAAATGCTTTAATAAATTAAACTTCGTGTAATAATTAGGAACACTGTATTTGGTTTGGCTAATGTTTTCAAGTGGCGTACCAGAAATAGCTATCGATACTTTTTCAGGATTTACAAAAAAGTCTGTAATTAAATCATCTACATCTTCGGTCATAGTTGCCGAAAACATAATGTTTTGTCTACGCTCAGGAAGAATATCAAAAATGTTTAATAATTGATGTCTAAATCCTAAGTCTAACATCACATCAACTTCATCAATTACTAATTTTTGAAGTGATTTTAATTGCAACACACGACTTACCGCTAAATCATATAAACGACCAGGCGTAGCAACAATAATATCTTGTCCTTCGGCTACAGCTTGTTTTTGTGTGTTAATGTTTGTACCACCATAAACACCTAAAACACGTACATTAATGTAAGCCGACAGTTTTTCAATTTCATTTACCACTTGAACTACTAATTCTCGGGTAGGTACTAAAATTAAAACACGCGGATTTTCCTGTTTAGAGAATTTTAAACCTTTTAAAATAGGTAACATATACCCGTAAGTTTTACCAGTACCGGTTTGTGCAATACCAACCATATCTTTACCGCTGGAAATAACACTAAAAGCTTCTGCTTGAATAGGCGTTGGTGTTTCAAAACCTAAGTCGTCTAAAGCGTTATAAAGTGGTGTATTTAAATTTAAATCTCTAAAAGTCACAATAAATGTATTTATAAGCGCAAAACTACTACTATTAATTGGTTTACACTAAATGCCTTGAGTCTATTTCTATAGTGTATTGTGCCGAAAAGCTTTTATTTGCCTCTAAACTAATAATACCTTCCTTAGTTTTTAGCTCTTGATTTGTGCCAACAACATCCGCCAAACCTAACCAAGGTTCAATACAAACAAAGTTTGCGTTAGGTTTTGCCCAAAGTCCTAAATAGTTATAATCATTAAAACTAACCGATAAAATAGTACCGTGATTTTTACTTTTTAAACTTACTTTTTTAGATTGTAAGTCTTTAAATATAAGCGCATCACCTCTAAATATGTCTGGTTTTAAGTTGATGTTTTTTTCAGTATCAAAAACAGCTTTAGTATTCTGACTGATTAATCCCGAAGGTTTGTCTAAAGTGTAACTTTTAGATTGTTCTTCTTGTTCAAATTCTAAATAGTAATCGCTGTAAAATTCATCATTATATATAGGGCATTTAAAAGCAGGGTGACCGCCAACAGAAAAATACATTGGTTTTGTATCACAGTTTTCAACTTTATAAGTGATGCTTAATTGTGTATTATTCAACTTGTAAATCACATAATAATTAAAGTGAAACGGATATACTTTTAAAGTCGCTTCGTTATGCGATAATTTAAATATAAGTTCATTTTCAGATTCAGAAACTAACTTAATGCCTTCGTTATAACGAATAAAACCGTGTTTTGGTAACTGATACGATTTAACTTCATAATGGTAGGTATTATCTTTTAGTCCGCCAACAACAGGGAATAGGTTAGGTGCGTGATTTGCCCAAATTGCATCATTAGCATTCCATAAAAATTCGGTATCGTTTTTGTTTGCATTTATTTGAGCTAATTCTGCACCAATAGGTTTAACAGCAATAGATAATAAGTCGTTTTTTAAATGATGCATTATTAAGTTAATTTTAAACTTTAAGGTCAAAAGTAACGCATTTAGCTTGAATAGTCTTTTTTCAGTTTCAAAACTGATATAGATTATAAAAAAGGCATTAACTTTACACTATATTTTACTCTATTGAGAACTCAAAACGTATATCAACTACCAAACGTCGCTGAATTTAAAACCCAACTATTAGCTTGGGCACAGCAATTTCATACCATAGTTTGGTTAGATTCTAACAACTACCAGCAACAGTATACCAATTATGATGCGGTTTTGGCAGTCGAAGAATTTACAAGTATAAAAACCGATTATCAAAATGCGTTTGAGCAATTAAAAGAATACAAAAACACGACTAAAGACTGGATTTTTGGGTATTTAACTTACGACTTAAAAAACGATGTCGAGCAGTTAGAATCTAAGAATATCGACGAATTAGAATTCCCTGAACTTTTCTTTTTTCAACCTCAAAAACTATTTTTAATTAAAGGAAATACGGTAGAAGTACAGTATTTAAGAATGGTAGATGATGAGATAGAAAGTGATTTTAAAACCATTTTAAATTTTAATTTAAGTGAAATAACTTCGGTTAATGAATCGCCTAAAATCAAACTGCGTTTAGCAAAAGAAGATTACTTTAAAAACATTAATAAAGTATTAAGTCATATCCATCGTGGCGATATTTACGAAGCTAATTATTGTCAGGAGTTTTATGCCGAAAACGTAACGCTTCAACCTTTACAAGTCTACCAAAAGCTAAACGCAATTTCAAATCCGCCATTTGCGAGTTTTTTTAAGCATAACACGCATTATATATTAAGTGCTTCGCCAGAACGTTACATTAAAAAAGAAGGCAATAAGATTATTTCGCAACCTATAAAAGGAACTGCCAAACGTGATAATAACCCAAAAATAGATACGCAATTAAAAAACGATTTAGCAAACGACATTAAAGAACGTAGCGAAAACGTAATGATTGTCGATTTGGTTAGAAACGATTTATCATTAACAGCTTCAAAAGGTTCGGTAAAGGTAGAGGAGTTGTGCAAAGTGTACAGTTTTGATCAAGTGCATCAAATGATTTCTACCGTAACCTCGCAAGTAAAACCCAATATTGATGCTGTCGATGTGATAAAAACCACCTTTCCTATGGGAAGTATGACAGGTGCACCAAAAATTTCGGCAATGCATATTATTGAAGATTTAGAAATCACTAAGCGTGGCTTATATAGTGGTTCTTTAGGCTATTTTACACCAGATAATGACTTCGATTTTAATGTCATAATCCGAAGCATTTTATACAATCAAGCCAAAAACTACGTGAGTTATTCCGTTGGTGGCGCTATAACTGCAAAAAGTGACCCAACCAAAGAATACGAGGAATGCCTTCTAAAAGCCAAAGCAATGCGAGAAGCTTTAATGTCTTAGGTAGAACAACTTTCATAAAACTATTAATTGTTAAAGCTCAATTTAACTGAATGTTAAAAAATATCTTTTTTTGACCTCAAATTGTTTTTCGTTAAAAATGAAAAGAGCGAAAAGAAGAAGCAAAAATCTTCTGAAAATTAAGGTTTAAGTTTTCAGTATTTACCATTCAATTCTCTACGTTTTTATAGTCAGAGACATTATTTTAGTGCTGAAAGCGATTGAAATTTTTAGAAAAAGAATCTGCAGTCTTGATTTTTTTGTTTCGTTTTTTTATCAAAAAAAAAATGAAAGGCAATTCTATAAAAGATTAATAAACTTTTGCACATCACAACGAAACCCATAACTTTGATT
>DAISIZ010000159.1:0-4057 GCA_036821745.1 Aurantibacter sp.
GACACAAAACTACCAATATCGGCACTCCACCAATTTTCTACAGCAAAATAAATAATATGCTCCTGCCCGTTTTCGTTGGCATAAAATGTTTTGGTACAACCAGAAATTACAAACGATTCTGTTTTACACACATCGCCTTGTTGCACTATATATTGATGTTTTAAATACGTGCGCTCAGTCACAAAAGTTTTAAGTAACGCTGCTGAAGCATCATCAAGTGTTACCACTTGATTAATATAATCTACTAAGGCATTAAAAGCAGTCATTTATTGTGTTTGATATGGACCAAATTTAAAGCTTTAACATTTAATTTATATTTAAAAACAAGTTAACTTTTTTATTATCTCTACTTTTGTAACAATGGAAGAAAAACCAAAAATTAAGGTAGAATTTATCGCATTAATGGCATCGTTAATGTCTATGGTTGCCTTATCAATTGATGCCTTATTACCTGCTTTACCTAAAATTGGTGAATCTTGTGGGATTTACGATACAAGCCAACACCAATTACTAATTACAATGATTTTTTTAGGCTTAGGTTTTGGGCAACTTATTTTTGGTCCATTATCCGACAGCTTTGGCCGAAAACCTATGGTTTACATTGGTTTTTTAGTCTTTATAATTGGAAGTATACTTTGCGTATCGACTACCAGTTTTGAACTAATGATTACCGGACGTATACTGCAAGGTATTGGTTTGTCATCACCAAGAACCATTTCTATTGCTATGATTCGCGATAGTTTTAGCGGAAATTATATGGCTAAAATTTTATCTATTGTGGTAATGTTTTTCATTTTAGTTCCCATTGTTGCGCCATCGTTAGGTCAGCTAATTTTAGAACTATCAGATTGGACAACTATTTTTAATTTCAATTTGGTTTTTGGGTTAATTATCGTGATTTGGTTTTGGAAACGCCAACCCGAAACCTTAGTTAAAGAAAAACGCATCGCTTATAAACCTTCTATTTTTATTACAGGAACTTACGAATTCTTTAAATACAAACGTTCGGTTGCTTTTACTTTAGTTTCTGGGTTTATTACAGGTTCTTTTATGGTGTATTTAAGTACGTCTCAACATATATTTCAAATACAATATCAGTTAGGCGAATTATTCCCTTACATCTTTGCAAGTAGTGCTTTTGCCGTTGGTTTTGCTACGTTTAGCAATAGTCAGTTGGTATTACGTTTTGGCTCTTACAATATTGCATTTACAGCGTCTATTGCCTACTTTTTAATTTCGTTATTATATGTCGTATTGTTTAGTTCAGGCGAAAATCCATCGTTAACCATTTTAGTCACGTTCTTTTTAATGCAATTCTTTGCCGTTGGTTTTCTCTTCGGAAACTTGCGTAGTTTAGCAATGGAACCTTTAGGACATATTGCCGGAATTGGTTCAGCATTAAACGGTTTTATATCGACTGTTATCGCTGTTCCAATTGCGAATTATATTGGTGGTTTCGTAGACACCTCAGCATTTCCCTTATTTATTGGATTTACCTTTTTTGGTTTGCTGTCTGTATTAGTGTTTGCTATTTTAAAGTTGAAACGCTTTAGACAGTAATTAGACAGGGATTTCTCGGATTAGCACGGATTTGTTGTTACACGCAGGTTTGTAGATAAACTAAAATCACAATTAATAGTCACTATGTCAAGCTGAACTTGTCGAAGCTCAAGACAGGCTTTGTCGAAGTCGAAGCTTACTCTTCTTTAAACACTTGATCAATCGGTTCCCAAAGCTCTACTTTATTACCATCATTATCAAGAATCCAAGCGAATTTACCGTAATCGTACTCTTCCATTTTACCGACAATTTCAACACCTTCTTCTTTTAAAACTTTTAGTAACTCTACTAAGTTTTCAACACGATAATTAAACATAAAGTCCTTTTTTGACGGCTCAAAATATTTGGTGTCATCTTTAAAAGGCGACCATTGTGTAGAGCAATCTTTTTTGGCTTCATCTTTATCTTTCCACCAAAACGTACTACCGTAATCGTCAGTATTAAAACCTAAATACTTTTCGTACCAGTTTTTAGTTTCATCTGGATTTTTAGTTTTAAAAAATAAACCTCCAATACCTGTAACGCGCTTTTTCATAGTTATTTAATTTAATAGAAATACAAGTTACAATTATTGCTATCTAAACATAAAAAAAGTGCTAAAAAGTTTCAATCACTTTTTAGCACTTTAAATTCTTGTTCTACGTCAGTTCGAGTGATTTTCATCCCGATAACTTTCGGGATAAAAATAGTATCGAGAACACTATCGGGAATTTCATTCTAACTTAAACTCTTACAAAAGTCATTAAATCTTCTTATTTCACAAGAGACAAGCTTTTGTCGAAACCTAATCTTGTAGCGTAAAATATTTACATTACAGGCTTTTCAAATTTAGCATCTGCTTCTGACTCTTTAGATAATTTAATATCTGCAAACTCTAAATCGTTACGTTTCTCTCCTATTTTAAATCCTTCGGCTTTAAACCAAGACAAGGTTTTTGGTAATACTAAACCATCAACATTTTGCCAATCCGTATAACGGATAAAGCTCCAATTGCTGTTTTTTTCATTTGAACCATAAGTAAATGTATAGGCTAACCAAGCCATTTTATTAGTTTCAGTATCGTAATATAAAATGTATTCATCGTCTGGTGATGCTCCAGCATCTGCGCCATAAGAAATTTTAATTCCAGGATATGATTTTCCTTCAAATTCTAAAGCATCTACATTGGTGTAAGTAATTCCATCGTCAGCTAAAACGAATGGCATCGCATAGAAATAAAACATTAGTGATGTTTTCTGGATATACACTTGTAGTGACATCTAAGTTTTCCGTTTTATAATCGGTAATTTCTACAACGTCTTTTTTAGGTTCTTGTTTACAATTAAATAAACTTAGTGCTAAGGCTACAACAACGATTTTCTTCATTTTAATATTGGTTTTTGTTTTAAGATATTTAGGTCGTAAGATAATTAACATAATTACATCAATTAGGTTATTTTTGCACTATGAGTTATAAGAGTATTTCAAGTCCGCAGAATGACTTAGTAAAACACGTGGTTAATTTAAAGGAAAAATCACGTAATCGTAAGAAAAAAGGCGAGTTCGTAGCCGAAGGTTTTCGCGAATTACAAATTGCGTTACAATGTAATTACGAGGTCGTTTCTGTGCTTTTTTATCCTGAATTATGTTCGGTAGAACAACTTGAAACGCTTAACATAGATTCGTATAAATATATTGAAGTCTCTAAAGAGGTTTATACCAAAATTGCGTATCGTGATACCACTGAAGGTGTTGTTGCCATATTAAAAAGAAAAACACATAGTTTAGACTCTTTAAAACTCGATACAAAAACCCCTTTAATTTTAGTGGCCGAAGCTCCAGAAAAACCTGGAAATATTGGCGCTTTACTACGTACTGCCGATGCCGGAAATATTGATGCCGTAATTATTGCCAATCCTAAAACCGATTTATACAATCCAAATATTGTGCGTTCCAGCGTTGGTTGTGTGTTTAGCAACACCATTGCCACTGGAACAACACAAGAAGTCATTGACTTTCTAAACGTAAACAACATTAATATTTACAGTGCTATTTTACAAGAATCGGTGACTTACACCACACAAGATTACACTAAAGCCAGTGCAATTGTAGTTGGTACAGAAGCCACAGGTTTAACTCAAGAATGGCGCGATGCGAGTAAAAATAACATTAGTATTCCTATGCAAGGAAAAATAGATTCTATGAATGTTTCGGTTGCTGGTGGGATATTAATTTTTGAAGCGATTAGACAGAGAGGACTTTAGATAGTCGTTAGAGGTTAGTTTTTAGTTTTTAGTCGGTAGTTTGGAATCGAAAATTAGCGCACAATAACAAAACTAATGTCACACTGAGCCTTTCGACTGCGCTCAAGACAAGCTAAAGTCGAAGTGCTAATAAAACTATAAACTCACTTCTATAGTCACAACTTCTAAACCAATAACCCCATAAACTCATAACCTTAAACAATGAACCCGCAAACCTTATTCTATATACTTATTGCCATTTTAATCATTAGCTT
>DAISIZ010000160.1:0-4037 GCA_036821745.1 Aurantibacter sp.
AATTAGTATTTGCCAATAATTTATTAGCTAATGGAGGCGTTCTTATTGTAGAACACAGCAAATACACCAAATTAGATCAATTACCACATTACAGCTATGGAAAGAGTTATGGCGGTAATTCGTTTAGTTTTTTCGAAAAAAATGACGAAGAAAACTAGTTAGGCACAAAATGTGAATTAACTTATTTAAACCTATAATTATGAAATATATTTTTATAGCCCTACTCCTATGCTTAGGACTTCATATTACTTCGGCGCAAACTAACAATGCGTTTACTTATGGTGAAGATTTAACCTATTCGGCATCGTACAATATGTCTGGCTTATTAACTAATGTGGCACAAGTAAAAATGCAAACCAGCAAGTTAAAAACCAAGTCTGGTGAGTTAATGCGTTTAAAATGTACCGCTTCAACTTACAAGAGTTTTGATAGTTATTTTAAAATTAGAGATTTATACGAAAGTTACGTCAACCCAAAAACAGTAAAACCTTATTTATACAATCGTGAGATTGATGAAGGTGGACATTATAAATATGTGAAATATAATTTCAACTATAAAACACGTAAAGTAAAAGCCTTTTTACGTAAACGTTCACCAAATTTCCCTAGCGGATTTTGGGATAGGAAATTCAATACGCCTTTTGGCTCTAAAACTAGAGATTTAGTCTCTACTATTTATTATTTAAGAACCTTAGATATTAAAAAGGCCCCCATTGGTGCTAGTGATACCTTCACGGTTTTATTTGACAACAAGGAAACAAAATGTCGCTTTAAACTATTAGCTAAAGAAACTATTAATACAGCCATTGGTAAAAAAGAATGCTACAAATTAGCCATTAGCGTGGTAGGAAACAATGTACTAAAAGGCAATAACTCTAATTTAATTTGGCTTACTGCCGATGACAATAAAGTACCCGTTTATGCGAAATTTAAAATCGCTGTGGGTAATGGTGAATTAAAAATAAAACAAGCTAAAGGCTTAAAACATTAAATAAATGAAAAAAACACTTATAGTTATTGGATTAATTTCGGCCATTTTAAGTGCTGTATTAGCAACGCTTCCCGTTTTTAAATTAGCTATTTTCCCAGGAATTCTAGCTTTAATTTGTGGTATTATAGCTTTAATAAAAGCTAATAAAGAAAAAAGTAGCACACAAGTCATTCAATTGGCATTACTTATCGTCATATTAGCCTTATTGTTAACAGTTTACAAATCAATTTTCACTACCGCCGAAGTTGGAAATACAGACGCTTTAGAACAACGTGAGGAGCAAAAAGTTGAAGAGGCTCAAGAAGAGCTTTTAGATATAGAAATCACAGAATAAAATACCTTAAACATTTACAAAAAATAATCTCAAATCCTTATGGAGTCCTAAATTTACCTTAAATTTAGGACTTTATTGATAACGCCAATTTTACCTATGAAAAATTTATTTACTATTGCTGTTGCCTCAACGATGCTTTGCGCTTGTGGCGGATCGCAAAAAACAACTGATGCTACAGCGTCTTCTAAAAAAGACAATCAAACTGTTACCAGCGTTACAACTTACGCCAACACTATTACAAAAGAAGAATTAAAAGCCTCTTTATACACCTATGCTGGCGACGCTTTTGAAGGTCGTTTAACTGGTGCGCCAGGACAAAAAAAAGCCGTAAATTTCTTAAAAGAATATTATGAAAGTTTTGGGGTTCCTGCAGCAAAAGCTGATGGTGATTACTTTCAAAAAGTAGCTATAGAAGTTACTGATGTACCTACGGTTGCAATGATGGTTAATGGTGAATCATTTACTAACATTGACGATTATGTATCAGTGACGAGTTCTAAATCTGGAGCTTTTGATACTAACGAAATAGTCTTTGCAGGATTTGGAATTGAAGACGATGCTTATAACAACTATAGCAATATAGATGTAAAAGGCAAAGTAGTTTTAATTAAATCTGGAGAACCTAAAAAAGCCGATGGTACTTATACTATAACAGGAACTAAAGAAGGCTCGAAATGGTCTAACTTTAGACAAGAGTTTTCTGCTAAACGTGAAGCTGCATTAGACAAAGGTGCAAAAGCGGTGTTGTTTTATTACCCAGAAGTATATGCTATGGCTGCTAACCGTTTTGGTAAGTCAAGTCACCGTATGTCTTTAGCCGGAAAGTCAGATGATATGTATTACTTTTTAATTAATACAAAATTAGCTGAAGCTTTAGTGAGCGATATTACAACTAACGAAACATCAGCTAAAGTAAATGTAGGTTTATCTTTAAAATACACTAACAATGCAAAACCAGTAGATACTGAAAACGTAGCCGCTTTTATTAAAGGAAGTGAAAAGCCAGACGAAATTTTAGTGATTTCTGCACACTTAGATCATGAAGGTGTTAAAGATGGTGAAATTTACAATGGTGCTGACGATGATGGTTCTGGAACTGTTGCCGTTTTAGAAATTGCTGAAGCATTTGCTAAAGCTAAAAAAGATGGAAACGGACCAAAACGTTCTATCCTATTCTTAAACGTTACAGGTGAAGAAAAAGGATTATTAGGCTCAGCTTATTATACCGATGTAGATCCAATTTTCCCATTAGCAAACACAGTAGCTAACTTAAACATCGATATGATTGGTCGTACCGATCCTAAACGTGAGAAAAGAAACCGTGATTATGTGTATTTAATTGGAAGCGATAAATTAAGTACTGAGTTACACAACATCTCTGAAGAAGCGAATAAAAAGTATATGAACATTGATTTAGATTATACTTTTAATGACGATAACGATCCAAACCGTTTTTACTACCGTAGTGACCATTACAACTTTGCTAAAAACAACATTCCTGTAATTTTCTATTTCAACGGAACCCACGACGATTATCACCAACCAAGTGATACACCAGATAAAATACAGTACGACTTATTACAAGACCGTACGCGTTTAATCTTTTACACCGCTTGGGAAATTGCTAACCGTGCAGAACGCCTTGTAGTCGACAAAGCTGAATAATTAATAGTTTTACACCAAAATAGTCAAGCGTCAATTCTTTATAGAATTGACGTTTTTTTTTGTTCTTATTTGTGGTATAATTGAATTATCTTATTGCTAATAAAGAGATTCACAAATTTAAATAATTAACACTATCATATATCTTAATCTATTACGTTATCATAAATAATAAAACTTAAGATATAACAAGTTACCAATCATTAAAACAAACCAAATAACACATGAAAAATATTTTAATTTTAGCATTACTAATAGTCTTTACTTCTTGTAAAAACGAAGAGCAAAAAGAAGAAATTTTAAAAGAACTGACTCCTGAGCAAAAATCTAAATACACAGATTTAAAAAATGAAGCCTGGAAACTCTAAGAAACAAAAGACTATTTAAAATCTGCTCAAAAATATTCCGAAGCATTTAAAGCTACCGATAACCGAAGTAATACAACAGACAGATATAATGCAGCATGTTCTTGGGCATTAGCAAATGAAATAGACTCTTCTTTTATTCAGTTATTTCGAGCAGCTAAAAAAGGCTCGTATTCAAATTACAGTCACATAACTACAGATACAGACTTATCCAATTTATACCCTGACAAAAGGTGGAATGAATTACTTGAAATTATTAGTAAAAACAAGGCACAAAAAGAAGCTAATTTAGACAAGACCTTAGTCGCTGTTTTAGACACCATATATAAAGAAGACCAAGGACTAAGAAAAGAAATAAAAAGTGTAGAAGACAAATACGGTAGAGAATCGGATGAAATGAAAGCACATTGGGAAACCATAAACGAAAAAGACGCCAGAAACCTAATAAAAATTCAGAAAATACTTGATGAAAAAGGTTGGTTAGGACAAGATGTTATTGGAGGACGTGGAAACATGACCTTGTTTTTAGTGATTCAGCATGCGCCAATTGAAATACAAGAAAAATATTTACCAATGATGAGAGAAGCTGTGAAGAAAAACAACGCACAGCCAAGTAGTTTAGCATTATTAGAAGACCGTATTGCTTTAAGAACTGGAAAAAGACAAATTTATGGAAGCCAAATTG
>DAISIZ010000161.1:0-3889 GCA_036821745.1 Aurantibacter sp.
AATTATAATAGTCTATGATAATAAAGGTTAGAGCATAAAAAAAAGCCAAAGCAACTAAGCTTTGGCTTTTAAAAATTAACTTTAAAACTAATTTATTTCGTTTTTTTTGTTTGTAATACTATTTACTTAAAATTCTAAATTCAGTTCTTCTGTTTTTTCTGTGCTCACCATCAGAACAAGCAACACCATTATAACATCTGTTGGTTAATTTAGACTCTCCATAACCTTTTGCAGTTAAACGATTTCTAGAAATACCTTTAGATACTAAGTAGTTTACTACAGAGTTAGCACGTTGTTGTGATAATGTTTTGTTGTATCCGTCATTTCCTCTTGAGTCAGTATGAGAACGAATTTCGATATCTACTGGTTGCTCATTTAAGATAGGTAATAAAGTAGAATCGATTACGCTTTTAGATGCTGGCGTTAAACGTGCACTAGCAGTTTCATAAAAGACAGGTAATACCGTTGGATCTAATAAAGAACATTCAACTTCAGCCCAAGAAGAAATCCCTCCTTTTTGGTCTAACATCGTACGTGTTACTGTTTCTTGTCTTGCAGGTACAGTTTCACTTGTAGTAGAAGCTGGAGATGCAATAACTTATCTAGAAATTGTTTTGTATTGTGCAGGAATTGGAGTCTCTTCCATTCTAGCAGGAGTTTTAATTACTTTTTTAGTGTAAGTTCCTCCTTGAGAAGGCACTGGAGATGATGTTGTTGAAGCATCACTTGCTAAAGTTGTAAATGGTACATCTCTAAATTGTGCAGGATATTCAACGAAACATGCAGCAACACAAGCTTCTTTGTCTACGTTTGGACAATCTTCTAAAACTCTATATTCCCAACCAGAAGTAGCAGGATATGTTTCAAAAGTACTTGAGCTAGACCCAAAAGATGCAGGGATAACTTTTAATACATTACGTCCTTCTTTCTTTACATAATCTACGCTTACTGTTTCATAAGTTGCAGGAATGTAAGAAAACTTTTTAGTTGCTTCTTTTACTAAAACCTCTTCAGTAACTGTTCTGTAAGTTGCCGGAATTACTTTTAGTTTAGTGTATGCAGGATAAGCCTGGATAGTTTCAGTCACATTTTTAAATGTGTCTTTAGTAATACATTTTACATAGCATTTTCCTGGTGTTGGATTTGCTGGTAAGTCTTGCGCGTTTGCAAATAACATTGCTGTTAAAATGAACAAACTTGTTAAAATTCTTTGTTTCATACGGGTTGATTTTAATTAGTTCTTTTGTTAAAGTTGATGATTTTCAAGTGGTTATGAAAATTTTTCACACTATGTTACAAAAATCAATATTGTACTCCAATTTCAACGATACAAAAGATGTTTTTTCTTTTTAATCGTTAAAATGCTATAAAATTCGTTTAAGGGTAAAAAGTGATTTTATTGATGATTCTTTTTTACAAAATCCTTAAATTGCAAATCAAATTTTAGATCAATAATTACGATGGAACAAGTTGCCCCATATAAACCAAAACACAAAGTAAGAATTGTAACCGCTGCCGCTCTTTTTGACGGTCACGATGCATCAATTAATATTATGCGACGTATAATTCAGTCTACTGGTGTAGAGGTGGTTCATTTAGGACACGATAGAAGTGTAGAAGAAGTGGTCAATACGGCTATTCAAGAAGATGTTAATGCTATTTGTTTAACATCTTATCAAGGTGGACACAATGAATACTTTAAGTATATGTTTGATTTACTTAAAGAAAAAGGTGCAGAACATATTAAAATCTTCGGTGGAGGAGGAGGCGTTATTTTGCCTTCAGAAATTAAGGATTTAATGGATCACGGTATTACACGTATCTATTCTCCAGATGATGGTCGTGCGATGGGATTACAAGGTATGATTAATGATTTGGTTCAAACTTCAGACTTTGCAATTGGTGATACATTAAATGATGAAGTAAAACATTTAGCCGATAAAAATCCAAGATCTATTGCTCGTGTGATTTCTTCTGCAGAAAACTTTCCAGAGGTTGCTAAAAATGCTTTAGATGAAATTCATACTAAAAACGAAACTTCTAAAACTCCTGTTCTAGGTATTACTGGAACTGGTGGAGCAGGTAAGTCTTCTTTAGTTGATGAATTAGTTAGACGTTTTTTAATCGATTTTCCAGAGAAAACCATTGGTTTAGTTTCTGTAGATCCTTCTAAACGTAAAACTGGAGGTGCTTTATTAGGAGATCGTATTCGTATGAATGCTATCAATAATAATCGCGTGTATATGCGTAGTTTGGCAACACGTCAATCTAACTTAGCCTTATCTAAATACGTAAACGAAGCGGTTCAAGTTTTAAAAGCAGCCGAGTTTGACCTTATTATATTAGAGACATCAGGTATTGGACAATCGGATACCGAAATTATGGAGCACAGTGATGTAGCTTTATATGTAATGACACCTGAATTTGGTGCGGCAACGCAATTAGAAAAAATCGATATGTTAGATTTTGCTGATTTAGTAGCAATTAACAAATTCGATAAACGTGGTTCTTTAGATGCCTTACGTGATGTAAAGAAACAATATATGCGTAATAATAATCTTTGGGATATTCCACAAGATCAATTACCTGTATACGGAACAATTGCTTCTCAATTTAACGATCCAGGAATGAATACGCTTTACAAAGCGATTATGGATAAGATTGTTGAGAAAACAGATTCAGAATTAAAATCTGCTTTTGAGATTTCTAAAGTGATGAGCGAAAAGATTTTCGTTATTCCTCCAAGTCGTACACGTTATTTATCTGAAATTGCTGAAAACAATAGAGCTTACGATAATACAGCAAATAAGCAAGTTGAAGTTTCTCAGAAATTATATGGTATTTATAAAACATTAGAATCTGTTTTAGAAACGGTACCAACTTTAGACAAATCAGGAATTGCTTCAGAATCATTAGCTAATGTCACTGAAGATAATAAAGATTTCGCTAAACTATTAGTTTCAGAATTTGACCGTGTAAAATTAAACTTAGATCCTTATAACTGGGAAGTAATTACGGGTTGGGACGAGAAAGTAAATAAATATAAAAATCCTATCTATTCATTTAAAGTAAGAGATAAGGAAATTAAAATAGAAACACATACCGAGTCATTATCTCACTTACAAGTACCAAAAGTAGCCTTACCAAAGTACCAAGCTTGGGGTGATATTTTACGTTGGTGTTTACAAGAAAACGTACCAGGGGAATTCCCTTACACGTCAGGGTTATATCCGTTTAAACGTACCGGTGAAGATCCAGCACGTATGTTTGCGGGTGAAGGTGGACCAGAACGTACTAACAGACGTTTCCATTACGTAAGTGCAGGTTTACCAGCAAAACGTTTATCTACAGCTTTTGATAGTGTAACCTTATACGGTAACGATCCAGATTTAAGACCAGATATTTATGGTAAAATTGGTAATGCAGGAGTTAGTATTTGTTGTTTAGACGATGCGAAGAAACTGTATTCAGGATTTAATTTAGCACACGTATTAACTTCGGTTTCTATGACCATTAATGGTCCAGCACCTATGTTATTAGGATTCTTTATGAATGCGGCCATAGACCAACAATGTGAGATTTACATTAAAGAAAATGGTTTAGAAAAAGAGGTTGAAGCTAAAATTGCTAAAATCTACAAAGACAAAGGAATTGATAGACCAGTTTATAACGGTGAATTACCAGCAGGAAACGATGGTTTAGGGTTATTCCTTTTAGGAGTAACAGGAGATCAAGTTTTAGATGCTAATATTTATGCTGAAATTAAAACAAATACCATCGCTCAAGTTCGTGGTACAGTTCAAGCAGATATTCTAAAAGAAGATCAAGCACAAAACACGTGTATTTTCTCTACGGAATTTGCCCTACGTTTAATGGGTGATGTACAAGA
>DAISIZ010000162.1:0-3888 GCA_036821745.1 Aurantibacter sp.
AGCGAATACTAAAATTGGCGCGAATAATTTTATTGATGCTGAAATGGATTACCGAAAAGCCATTTCTACAAAGCCATCAAGTGTTGCTGGAACCTATAATTTAGCACATTCTTATTATAAAGAAAATAACTTAAAAGAAGCTTTGTTTAGAAATCAGCAAGCCGTTAAAAACGCGACTGATAAAGATGAAAAGCATAGAGCATTTCATAATATTGGAAATATTTTAATGCAAAATAAAGAATGTAAGCAAGCGGTTGAAGCGTTTAAAAATGCCTTACGTAATAATCCTAAAGACAACGAAACTCGTTACAATTTAGCCTTAGCTCAAGACTGTGCAAAGCAACAGCAAAAAGACGAAAAGCCTCAAGAAGACGATAAAGACGGCGATAATAAAAAGGATAAAGAAGAAAATAAAGACGAGGAAAACAAGGATAATAACGAAGACAAAAAAGAACAGGACCAACAAGATCAAGATAAAAAAGAAGGCGACGATAAAAAGGAAGAAGACCAAAAGGATAAAGGCGAGAAAAAAGACGATAAGAAAGATGCTGGCGAAAATGGCGACAAAGAACAACAAAAGCCACAGCAACAAAAAGGACAATTATCGCCACAGCAAATTAAAAATTTGTTAGAAGCAATGAATAATGAAGAGCAAAAAGTGCAAGAAAAAATCAATGCGCAAAAAGCTAAAGGTGTAAAAGTGCAAACCGATAAAGATTGGTAACAGCCTTTTGTTATTTTCGTAGTTGCGAATCTTAAATTAAAGTTCCTAAAAACAATACCTTACAACATTGAAATTAAAAACCTACATCTCATTAATCTTAGTCTTACTGATGACCAGTATAGCTTCGGCTCAAGTTAAATTTGAAGCTAAAGTGAGTAAAACGCAGTTAGGAGCCAATGAGCGTTTACGTGTAGATTTCGAAATGAATAAAGATGGCGACAACTTTGTACCGCCAGATTTTAAAAATTTTCAAATTATTGGTGGTCCAAATCAATCCGTAAGTCAATCTTGGATGAACGGAAAACGTAGCTTTAGTAAAACTTACAGCTACTTTTTAGCACCAAAACAAAAAGGAAATTTCAGGATTAGTTCTGCATCTATAGAAATTGATGGCGAGATTTATAAAACCAAAGCTATTGCAATAAAAGTATCTAAAGCTGTTGAGCTACCAAAAGATCCTAACGATCCAAATTACATTGCCAAAAATAAGGTACACGTTGTTGGTGTTACATCAAACAATAATCCTTACTTAAATGAAGCTGTTACTGTAGAATATCGTTTATACGTTGCGCCAAGAACTGGTGTGAGTAATTGGCGAGAAATTACAACACCAACCTACGATGGTTTTTGGAATCAAGTGATTAATAAAAATGATCGTAATGTTTATAAAACACAATTTAAAGGCGAAGAATACCGCTATGTGATTTTAAAGCGAGCAGTTTTATATCCACAGAAAACAGGTGATTTAAAGTTAGAACCTTTAAAATTAGAAGTGTCTATTGATGTGCCAACTGGTCGTTATGATTTCTTTGGAAACCCTGTAACCAGACCAATTTCTAAAAACATTGCAACAGGAACAAAAACTATTAATGTAAAACCGTTACCCGAAGAAGGAAAACCAGATTTCTTTACAGGAGCCGTTGGACAATTTAAGTTTGATACGGCATTGTCTAAAGCACAATTGGACGCTAATCAGTCTTTAGAATTAGCCGTTAAAGTAAAAGGGAAAGGTAACTTAAAACTGTTTAATTTACCAAGTGTAAACTTGCCAAACTCTTTAGAGGTTTACGAACCAGAACATAATGAAAAAGTAAAAACCTACGTGTCTGGTATGCAAGGTTTTATTACCGATACGTATACGATTGTGCCACAATACAAAGGAAAATATCCAATACCGAGTATTAACTTTTCGTATTTCGACCCAAAAACAGAAACCTATAAAACTTTAGAGTCTGGCGATATGTCTATTGACGTTATTAATGGACCAGTTGCTGAAGAAGAAAAACCAGTAACGGCAACGACTAATACCATTAATCCTAACGATAATACAAACGCACAGTTTACGGATATAAAGACAGAAACGGTTTTAAATACGCCACAGAAAAATCGCTTTTTTAAATCGACAGGGTTTTGGAGTGCTTTAGTATTGCCTTTATTAGCGATTCCGTTGGCTTTAGTGATACGACGTAAACGCGAAGATTATTTATCAGATGTTATTGGGAATAAATCAAGAACAGCCAATAGATTATCACGTAAATATTTAGGAACGGCAAAACGTAGTTTAGGCGATAAAACGGCATTTTATATCGCTTTAGAAAAAGCCTTACACAATTATTTAAAAGCAAAGCTTCGTATTGAAACCAGCGAAATGAGCAAGGATAATATTAAAGAATTGTTATCAAGCAAGCAAGTTTCAACTGAAAACATTAATGCGTTTTTAAGCTTGTTAGAAAGTTGTGAGCAAGCGCGTTACTCGCCAATAACAAATGTAGAAATGCAACAAGATTTTGATAAGTCGTCTGAGACCATAACCGCAATAGATAAAGAAATTAAGTAAGATGAAATTCCTTTTAAATATCATAGTGTTGTTATGCCTAACGTTTGGTTTTGCTCAAGATAACGACGCTTTTAATAATGCTAATGCTTTGTATGCTACTGGCGATTATTCGGGTGCTGTAAAAGCTTATAATGACATTGTTTCGACTAAAAAAATTTCAGCAGAATTATATTTTAACTTAGGTAACGCACACTACAAATTAAACAATACCGCGCAAAGCATATATAATTACGAAAAAGCACTTCAGCTTAATCCTAAAGACAAGGCAATAAAGCAAAATTTGGTATTCGCTAATAATATGAAAATTGACGCTATTGAAGTCTTACCAAAAATTGGTTATAGCAAATACTTCAATAAATTTGCCAAATGTTTTAAAACGGATACTTGGGCGATACTAAGTGTTGTAGCAAGTTTGCTATTTGTGGTTTCTACAATTTTGTATTTTTTCACTTCAGTAACACGACCTAAACGTGTGTATTTTATCACCAGTTTTAGTTTACTATTATTAGGTTTCGCTTGTTTGGGAATTGCTTATTATAAGAGTAATAACATAGATAATAAAACCTATGCTATTGTTTTTGCTAAAGAATCTCAGCTTAAAACTGAAGCCAATTTTAAGAGTGAAGATGCTTTAACTTTGCACGAAGGCACCAAGGTTTTAGTCTTAGAAAAAGATAAAAATTGGTTGAGAGTAAAACTTAGCGATGGTAAAACCGCTTGGGTTTTAAAAGACGATTTAAAATTATTGAATGATTTTTAGTTAAATTTTAACAAAAGTAATTCGCCCATCACTTATATTTGCTTTGAATAAATTTTTCAATGTTAAAAAAATTAACTTCAATAAGTTTCGTTTTGCTATTTGTGACTACAATAGCATTGCCTACCATTATTACTTTGGTAGACGATTCTGCTGAAATTTCTTTTTACAACGATTTCTCTGAAGAAGAGGAAGAAAAAGGAAATGAGAAGAATAACGAATTCGAGTTATTTCAATCAGAATTAGAACAAAACATTACTATTGTCTTTACTGAAAAAAAACAAACAGAAGTGACTTACAGGTTTAAAACCTACGCGAAACCGCATTTAAACCTTATTTCTCCTCCGCCAGACTTCACGATTTAGTCTCTACGAAAATTACTTTTTTTAAGCTGAATTTATTCGGCAATTATCAACTTATGTGCAAACTAAAATCAAATTTGCGCACAAATCATTATGTATGTTTAAAACATTAAAACAAGACGTGCCAGCGAGTATCGTCGTATTTTTTGTGGCTTTACCTTTATGTTTAGGTATTGCTTTAGCCAGTGGTGCGCCACTATTTTCAGGA
>DAISIZ010000163.1:0-3876 GCA_036821745.1 Aurantibacter sp.
CACTGAATTATATTACTGTTTTGAAAAGCCAGGTGTTTTAAAAGACGTAAATGATGACTCAAGTGTTATTACTTCTATTGATTTTGAAGCTTATCAAAATTTAAAAGCTAATAATATCATTTTTGAAGGTATGATTCCTAAGTTGGATAATTGTTTTCACGCGATTAAATCTATAGTGAAAAAAGTATGTATTGGCTTACCAAATATGCTTAAAACTTCAGAAACTAACTTTACAACATTACATTAATTATGTCTATACAAAACTTAACTAATGAAGCGATTGAAACGCTTAAAAAACTCATAGAAACACAATCATTTTCTGGAAAAGAGGAAAACACGGCCTTAATCTTAGAACACTGGTTAACCCAATATAATATTCCGTTTAATCGTACTTTAAATAACGTTTGGGGAACCAATAAACATTTTGATGATAAGAAAGAAACTATCCTTTTAAATTCGCATCACGATACGGTAAAACCCAATAAAGCTTACACAAAAGATCCATTTAAAGCTGAAGTTAATAACGGAAAGCTTTATGGATTAGGAAGTAATGATGCTGGCGGTTGTTTAGTCTTACTTTTAGCAACATTTATCTATTTTTATGAGCAACCAAACTTAAATTATAATATCGTTTTTGTAGGTTCTGTCGAGGAAGAAAGTAGTGGTCCAAATGGCTTAAATAGTATGTTGTCTATTATTCCTAACATAGATTTTGCCATTGTTGGAGAACCAACGTTAATGGATTTGGCGATTGCCGAAAAAGGTTTAGTCGTTTTTGATGCTAAAGTGAAAGGAACGCCAGGTCACGTGGCACATCCAAATTCTAATAATTCAGTTTATAAATTAATTGAAGTTTTAAGCTGGTTTAGAGATTTTAAATTCGAAAAACTATCGCCGGTATTAGGTGAAGTTAAAATGACGGTTTCACAAGTAAATGGAGGAAAACAGCATAATGTTATTCCTGCAGAAATTGATTTAGTAGTCGATGTTCGTGTGAATGATAAATACAGTAATCAAGAGATTTACGATATCTTAAAAAAGGAATCGCCTTGTGATGAAATTATACCACGAAGTTTGCGCTTAAACTCATCAAGTATTTCACAAGAACATCCATTAATAAAAGCTGGTGTGGCTTTAGGAAAAGTGACTTATGGTTCGCCAACCTTATCAGACCAAGCCGTTTTAAGCTGTCCGTCTTTAAAATTAGGACCTGGCGATAGTACACGTTCGCATTCGGCAGACGAATTTATTTACATTAAAGAAATAGAAGAAGGCGTTGCTTTTTACATTTCAATTTTACAAAACATTTTATAAAAACATAGCATTATGAAACTCTGGGATAAAGGCTTTACAATAGACCAACAAATTGAACAATTTACCGTTGGTAACGACGGAGAAATAGACATTTATATTGCTAAGTGTGACGCGTTAGCATCTTTAGCTCATGCACAAATGTTGGCTAAAATAAATATTATAACTAAAGAGGAATTAAATCAATTAACTGAAGGTCTACATGCTATTTTAAAAACTATAGAAAATGGAAGTTTCGTTATTGAAGCTAATTTTGAAGATGTACATTCTAAAATAGAGTATGAGTTAACTAAAACTTATGGTGATGTAGGTAAAAAAATACACACAGCACGTTCAAGAAACGACCAAGTTTTAACCGCTTTGGATTTGTTTTATAAGGAAGAATTAAAAGGTATTCAATTAAAGTCTAAAACGTTATTTGATACTTTAATTAGTCTAGGCGAAACGCATAAAGACGTTTTATTACCTTGTTATACTCATTTACAAGTCGCTATGCCATCATCGTTTGGGTTATGGTTTTCTGCTTATGCAGAGTTATTAATTGATGATAATTATTTATTAGAAGCGTCTATAAAAACAGTAGATCAAAATCCTTTAGGTTCCGCTGCAGGTTATGGTAGCTCTTTTCCTATTGATAGAGAATTTACAACTGAAGCTTTAAACTTTTCAACTTTAAAATATAACGTAGTTGCTGCGCAATTAAGTCGTGGTAAAAGCGAAAGAACTATCGCATCTGCTTTAGGCGGAATTGCCAATACCTTATCACGTTTTGCAATGGATGTGTGTTTATATATGAGTCAGAATTTTGACTTTTTAACGTTTACAGACGAATTAACAACTGGAAGTAGTATTATGCCACACAAAAAGAATCCTGATGTATTTGAATTAATTAGAGGGAAATGTAATAAAATTCAATCATTATCTCAGGAAATGGTATTAATCACTAATAACTTGCCAAGTGGTTACCATAGAGAATTTCAATTATTAAAAGAGTCTGTGATTAATGCTTTTGTTGATTTAAACGCAGTTTTAGACATTTTAAACTATGTGATAAAACAAGTGGTTATCAAACCTTTTGATATTAATGATGAAAAATACAAGTACTTATTTACTGTAGATAACATTAATAATTTAGTCGTTGATGGCGCTTCATTTAGAGATGCCTACAAAACTATTGGAGAACAAGTTCAAAACGGAACCTACACACCAGATACGTCTAAAGAACATACACATATTGGTAGTATTCATAATTTAAATTTAGAAGAGATTAAAGCCAAGTATAATAAATAGTATACAAGTGCTCTAAAAAGTAAAAGCGCAAATTAGTTAGATCTAATTTGAGCTTTTTTTATACTTTGAGATACTGGTTTATTGGATTGTAACGGATTTTAATTAGAAACCATACCTTAAATAACCACTTAATCCAACCATAAAATGTATGAAAAATGAGCCTTCGTGCCATTTAATATATTTTAAGGTGATGATTCCTACGCTATTAATAAATAGCATTATTCCAGCGATAATGAATATTATTAACCAAAATGAAAATCTCAATTCGTGTAAATCATAGTCGTTAATACTGAATATTAGTAATAACAAAAGATATACCACTAATGCAAAAATGTAATATATAAGTGTATGATAAATTCCTTTGTTCAAAGCTTACAAATTATTTTTAATAAAAATGAATAATTAGGAAATAATCAATAACTGATAAAAACCTACTCAACACTTTCAACCTTAATCAATAATGCTTTTTTACTACATTTTTCAATAGTTAATTCGTAGTCTTTTCTGTTTAAAGACGATTCTAAAAGAATGATACCACAAGGTTTTTTTCGTTGTGTGCTTTTAGATAAATTAACATCGGCGCGATTAATTAGTTGTTTTACTTTAGTAGAATCTAAGCCTAATTTCTTCATTTGAAGTTGAGAATCTTCAGAATACACTAACACTTTTCGACCTATATCTTTTATAATTCTGGCATCCGGAAGATAATCGCAAGAGGCTTTTTTTCCATTTAAAAAGAAAGCTAAAAGCACTAATCCAATAGCAAATCCGCCAAAATAATATCCAAATCGTTTAATTAATCCTACGTTCATTTAAAGAAGTTTTAAGAACGCAAATTTAAAACATTAAAAGGTTAATGTCATTATAATTTAAGCCAAACCATTCGCCAACTGTTTTATTAGTAATAATACCGTGATAGGTGTACAAACCGTTACGTAAACCGTGGTCAATACGCATAGAATGTTCTAATCCGCCATCTTCGGCAATTTTAAGTAAGTAAGGTGTAAAAATATTACTAATCGCAGATGATGCTGTACGTGCATAACGCGCTGGAATATTTGGCACACAATAATGAATTACGCCGTGTTTTGTAAAAAATGGTTGCTTATGATTGGTAATTTCACTGGTTTCAATACATCCGCCCATATCAATACTGACGTCAATAATAACAGCGCCACTTTTCATATTTTCGACCATATCTTCAGTCACTAAAATAGGCGAGCGGTTTTTACCACGAACCGCACCAATTAAAACATCGCAACGTTTTAAGGCTTT
>DAISIZ010000164.1:0-3780 GCA_036821745.1 Aurantibacter sp.
CTGCAAATATTGATGGTTTAGGAACATTAAGAATATTGGAAGCCGTTCGTTTATTAGGTTTAACTAATAAAACTAAAATATACCAAGCCTCTACAAGTGAATTGTACGGGTTGGTTCAAGCTGTACCGCAAAGTGAAACAACACCATTTTACCCAAGAAGTCCTTATGGCGTTGCAAAATTATATGCCTATTGGATTACAGTAAATTACAGAGAAGCTTACAATATGTTTGCTTGTAATGGTATTCTATTTAATCACGAATCGCCTTTAAGAGGAGAGACTTTTGTGACCAGAAAAATTACAAGAGCGACATCTAAAATTGTTTTAGGTCTTCAAGAAAAACTTTACATAGGTAATTTAGATGCCAAAAGAGATTGGGGGCATGCTAAAGACTATGTCGAAGCCATGTGGTTAATGCTTCAGCAAGACACTTCGGACGATTATGTTATTGCTACAGGAGTAACCACAACGGTTAGGGATTTCATTAAAATGGCATTTAGTTATGTTGGTGTAACCTTAGATTTTAAAGGTAAAGGTGATAAGGAAACAGGAATTGTAACGGCTTGTAATAACCCTAACTATCAATTAGAAATTGGGGCGACAGTAATTCAAGTCGATCCTGAATATTACAGACCAACAGAAGTGGATTTATTAATCGGAGATCCTTCAAAATGTAAAAACCAATTAAATTGGAAACCTAAGTACGATTTAGAAGCTTTAGTAAATGATATGATGCAATCTGATATCAAATTATTTAAAAAAGAATTACTACTTAAAGATGCTGAAGAAGGGATAATAAATTCACGAGAAGAATAATGGAATTAAATGCTAAAATTTATATAGCTGGCCACAGAGGTATGGTTGGTTCTGCAATTTTAAGAGCTTTAGAAGCTAAAGGTTATTCTAATTTTGTATTAAAAACGTCATCCGAATTAGATTTAACAAATCAACAAGCGGTTGAAGATTTTTTCAAAAAAGAACAACCAGAATATGTTTTTTTAGCGGCAGCAAAAGTTGGAGGTATCGTTGCAAACAATACATACAGAGCTCAGTTTTTGTATGAAAACCTAATGATTCAAAATAACGTTATTCATCAAAGTTATTTAAATGGGGTTAAAAAGTTATTGTTTTTAGCGTCTTCGTGTATTTATCCAAAGTTTGCACAACAACCAATTAAAGAGGACTATTTATTAACCGATACTTTAGAACCAACAAACGAGCCTTATGCAATTGCAAAAATAGCTGGGGTGAAAATGTGTGAGAATTATAACAACCAATATGGTTGTAATTTTATATCGGTGATGCCAACAAACTTGTACGGCCCAAATGATAATTACGATTTAAATAACTCTCACGTATTACCAGCATTATTAAGAAAGTTTCATGATGCAAAAAGCCAAAATGGTAAAACTGTAGAAGTTTGGGGTTCTGGAACACCAAAAAGAGAATTTTTACATGTTAATGATTTAGCTGAAGCCAGCATACATTTAATGAAAACCTATGAAGGTAATGTTTCTGTAAATGTGGGTACAGGAGAAGATATTTCAATAAAATCTTTAGCTGAATTAATTAAAGAGACTGTAGGTTTTGAAGGTGATATTGTTTGGAATACAGATAAACCTGACGGAACGCCAAGAAAATTATTAAATGTAGATTTAATTCATTCTTTAGGTTGGAAACATACTATTGCTATTGAAGAAGGTATATTAGCAACCTACCAAGACAAATTTTTAAAATAGGTTATGAAAATATCTATTATCACTATAAACTATAACGATAGCGTTGGACTTAATAATACCATTCAAAGTGTTATTAAACAAAGCTTTAATGATTTTGAATTTATAGTTATAGATGGCGCTTCTACCGATGGAAGTAAGCAAGTCATTGAAGCAAATTCTAATCACATTAACTATTGGGTAAGCGAGCCAGATGCAGGTATTTATAATGCCATGAACAAAGGTATTAAAGCAGCAAAAGGTGATTACTTATTGTTTTTAAATAGTGGCGATAGTTTTTATAGTGACACAGTTTTAGAAGCTGTTAATGAAGAGTTAGGAGTAAATAGTGATGTGTTTTATGGAGATGTAATTCGTTTGCATACCAACGGAACTCAACAAAGAAAAAGTTATCCAAATCAGTTAAGTTTTAAGTTTTTTGTAGATTCTGCATTAGCACACCAAGCAACATTTATAAAAAGAGAATTGTTTACACGTTTCTTTTATTACGACGAGTCTTACAAAATTTTAGCCGATTGGAATTTTTTAATCTACGCCATTTGTAAAGAAAATGTAAGTTATAAGCATTTACCAATTGTAATTTCTAATTACGATATGGATGGTATTAGTAGTCAAGAATCAAGCAAAGAGGTCATGCGTAAGGAACGTATGCAAACTTATAAAGATTACTTTCCATTATTTTTAAATGATTATATGCAGGATATAAATAACGCTACATCACTAAATAGTACTTCGCAAAAAGAGCTAAGAATTAAAAGTAGTAAATTGTTAAAACCACTATATTTAGGTGTTGTTAATACATTGTTTAGTGTTTTAAAATTTAAAGAAAAATTTCTTTAATATGATAAAAATAAAGGAATTAGAATCTTATAAAGATGGCCTTTCAGTCGTTATTGTAACCTATAATGGGAAAAGTAGGTTAAGAGAAACGCTTATCCATTTGTCTAAACAGCAAAATATAGATTTTAATGTTGAGTTACTATTAATAGATAATAATAGTACAGATGGTACAGTAACATTTTGTAACGAACTATGGCAAAGTCTTGGAAATCCATTTACATTAAGACCTGTTGTAGAGGAGAAACAAGGTACTATGAATGCGCGTAGACGCGGCATAGAAGAGTGTACTTATCGCTACATGTTATATTGTGATGATGATAATTGGTTAAACCCAAACTATTTTAATATTTCATACCATTTAATATCAAAAGACGAGACTATTTCTGCACTTGGTGGTAAAGGTATTATTACTTGCGATGAAGACGTAACACTTCCATTTTGGATGGATGAGTTTAAAGGCAGTTATGGTGCAGGTCAGCAAAGCGGAACAAGTGGAGATATTACAAATAAGAAGGGTTGTTTGTATACCGCTGGTACTACAATTGATTTATATTGGTTAAAAAAATTATATGATTTAGGTTTTAAAAGTACCTTAGATGGTCGCGTTAAAAACACATTAGTCGCTGGAGAAGATACTGAGCTAACTTATGCACTTAAGCTTATTGGCGCAAAATTATACTATAATGATAAGCTTACGTTTAAGCATTACATGCCAAAAAATAGGCTTAATTGGGATTATTTAAAACGACTATGGTTTGCATTTGGCTATGCAAATCACGTTATATCTCCTTATAATTATTTCTTTACAAAGAAAGCTTATCCAAGTAAGCTGTCGTCTTTAATTAGTTCATTTTATAAGGTCTGTTTATTGCAATTAAAATGTATTTTAAAAAGCAGTAATGAAGGTGATTTAAGAGTTTTACTTTTAGTAAGAGCTAAAGGTGAATTAAAAGGCGTTATGCAAAGAAATCATGATTATAAAGCCAATATAAAAATGATTAAAACATTAACAACAAATACAGTAAAATGAAAGTTGTTTTTAAAGTGAAATCGTTCCCTGAAGCTTCAGAAACGTTTGTTTTAAATTCTATTATTCAATCCATAAAAAATGGAGATGATGTTGTTATTATTACCGAGAAATTAAATTCAATCACAAATAGCTCACAAGCAGAGTTGCTTGAAACCTACGACATACTTAGTAAAGT
>DAISIZ010000165.1:0-1981 GCA_036821745.1 Aurantibacter sp.
CTTTTTACGGCTTTTGCTAAATCTTCTAAATAATACTGATCTAAAGGCGATGTTGTTTCGTCATCACCAGAAAAACAGATGTATTTTTTATTAATATATAAATCGTGTTCAGCAAAAAATGTTGCTTTATCTTTTATTAAGCTTTCATTAAAATGAGGCTCAAACTGAGGCGTTCCTGTTACAAAAACTTGATTTTCATTTACAAATGGATAATATTGAAGGACTTCACGCTTCATATGTTCACTCCAAACAAAATAATAGTCGGTTTCTACCACTTGCATGGCTTTGGGAACATTATCCCAAGAATATACAAATGCAACCGTTGGAATACCTAAATCTTTAGCTGCCAATAATGCCGAAATTGATTGTGTTGCACGTTGTGTAGTACAAAATACCATATCTGGCTTGTGTGCTTCTAATTGTGATTTACAATAAGCATATTTAGGATTTTTACGCTCTAAAGCATTTATTTTTTTACGAATTTTCTCTACGCCTTTTTCAGAATTATACTGTGCAATTAAAAGCTTTGTATATAAACTTTTTAAGGTGTTTTTTAATCCGTTATAGTTAAAAGGGAATTTATAAGTTGGATAAACAGCATCTTTAAATTTTTTTTCAGACACGTTTAATTCCACGCGCTTTCTTGCACGAGAATATAAAGGTGTTAATGGATTTAATTGATGGTTTTCAATTTTAACCTCATCAAATCCTAAGTTATCTTTTAAAGAAAAAATAGTATTGTTCCAATAGGTAATATCAAACCCCATTTGCTCACCAATATCTTTAAAATTGGTAAATGCAAAGTTTCTTAAACCAACCCCATCAGGAAAAAATACAAAGACTTTTTTTTGCTTCATTATAAAACGTCTAATTCATTGAATATAAATAGGTTTCGACTGCGCCCAACCTGACATCTATTATAAAAACATTAACTATAATTGGATTTCGATTTAAAAAAAACTGAGTTTAGTTAACTATAAATCGTAAATCAAAATTCCAAAAATCGTAAATCGTTTTAACCTTTTTGGTTCTTTAACTTATCGCGTTGTACTTGCTCAATAGGTAAAATATCTGTTGGCTTAAAGCTTAAAGCATCATAAACCGCGGAAACATCACGAGATAACTTACGTAATCCCATTGGTTCTAAAGACGCTGAATGATCAGTTCCTTTCCAAGTTCTATCTAACGTATAATGACGTTCTATAATGTTTGCGCCTAAAGTATAAGCAGCAACATCTACAGCAATTCCTAAATGGTGACCAGAAAAACCAATGTGTTTTACTTTATCTCCATATTTTTGCTTTAAAAAGTTAATATCTAATAAACAAACGTCTTTAAACGGTACTGGATAACCCGATGTACAGTTGTAAAGCACTAAGTCTTTATTACGATTATGTTTTGTGAATAAACCAACTAAATCATCAATTTCATCTTTAGTGGTCATTCCTGTAGAAATATGAATTTCACCTTTATAATTCTCGCATAACCACTCTAACATAGCTACGTTGTTATTACAAGCTGAAGGAATTTTAAGAAATTCTGGATTTAAAGATGCCATTTCTTTAGCAGAAGTTACATCCCAAACCGACGTTGAATATGTCACGCCTAAATCCTCACAAAAATCTTTTAATTCTTGGTGTTGCTTTACATCAAATTCTAAAAATTCTCTATGTGCTCCATAAGTATCACCATAAGAATTAGAGGCATTTGGATGCGGTGCATTGTATTGCTCTTCAGTTAATAATTCAATATTGTGACGTTTTTGAAACTTTACAGCATCAACATTACAAAAAATCTTAGCGACTTTAATTAATTCTTTAGCCGTTTCCATACTACCTTTATGGTTGCATCCTATTTCTGCAATAATATATGGTTTCTTAATTTCCATTAAATTCTAAAATCTTTTGTTATAAATTGAAATAAACTCGCAAGCTTCACGAATCGCTCCGTTTGCTGAGTCTTTTGATAAAGTCACATCTGC
>DAISIZ010000165.1:2081-3756 GCA_036821745.1 Aurantibacter sp.
GAAGTCATTACAATAACCGTAATTCCAAACTGACGTAAAATCTCTAAGCCCATTCCATCGCGCATATCAAAACGCTTGGTATGTTCGCCATCTTTAGTGTAAGTTATACTTCCGTCGGTAAAAACACCATCTACATCTAATACAATATGTGATATTTTTGATGCACGTTTGTGGCGTTGTTGGCGCTCTATTAATAATTGCTCTATAGCAATCCAATCTTGTTCGCTATCTATTTCTAAGAAGCTATCATCTGGCATTTTAACAATACCAACTTTATCACCTAATCGATTCTGTTTGTCTTTTAAAACCGATTTAGTACAGGTATAAACTGCACCATTTTCGACTAACAAACCATCAAAATCTTGACGTCTTGGTCTATTGTTATAATCGTAATTTATTGGTGTTCCGTTTTCATTCCATAAAAAACGATGTGTATTTACCACAGAAACCGTAGAGTCAAAACCTTGGTTTAATTTCTCTAAACTCTCGTTAATAGCTTCTGGAGTTGTAAATGGTGATGTTGCTTGTAATAAACAAAAGACATCAAAATCGTAATTTATACTTTCGGCGTAAGCCAACATAGCAGTTTCTGTGGAAGCTGTATCAGTCGCCGTATTTCCTGGACGTGTTACCACTTTAATTTTTGACGTATAATGATATTCTTTATTGATGAAATTGATGATATCTTCATCATCTGTATATACAATAACCTCATCTAAATTAGAAAAATAAGCCGAACCTAAAACCCAAGTAAACAATGGTCTTCCCACCATTTTACGTTTGTTTTTTCCTGGAATTCCTTTGGAACCTTTTCTAAGTGGAATAAAGCCTATTTTCTTCATATTAAAAATTATAAGTGATAACTGCTAAAGTAATGAAAATATGGGATTTCAAAGCTTTTGAACTAATTCTAAATGAAAAAAATCTAAAATTATCCCTGAAAATTATTTCTTTAGAAAATCGATAATTTCAGAGGTAAACACTTCTGCTCCATTTTCATATAAATGAGATAGATCATAAAAATAAGACGCGTCTTTGCAAACAGGGTTCTCAGTATTATAAGTGTAAAACTGTGTTTCTGAAATTAATAAAGACTTAGTTCTGTTGACTGCATCAATATTAAGAGGGAAAAAATTAGGGGGAAACACTACGGTTAACTCAATATGGTGTTGTTTACATAACTCCTGAAGTTCCTTAAAGGCTTTTACCTTGTCAATATTTTCTTGTTCAATACGATAAGGTTCTATATCCGTTTTATATTCTAATTGCTTTTTTAAAGTTTTTTCACTTTTAGCAATATATGGTTTTGAGCCAAACGCATCTATTGGGTTCATTTTTGGTGCTATTTCAGTTTTAAAGTTGAAATGCGATAACTGTACTTGAAGACTATAAAACCAATTGGCCATTTTAGATTTCTTACCATCATCTTGTAGCTTTTGTAGTATTGGTTGATACTGTATCAATGGATATAAACTTTCATATCTAAATCCTAAAGAATGCTCATCGGTAAACTGAAAAGCGCCATCAGAAGCTAACACTATTTTTTTAGGTGCTTTATTATATTTTAATAGCGTTTGTAAAAGATACAAATGAAACTGAATATCTGATCCTAAATAAGACAAGTTATAAGTCGTTAATCCGGTTTCTTTTTCTATTTGTCCTGCAAGAATATTAC
>DAISIZ010000166.1:0-3692 GCA_036821745.1 Aurantibacter sp.
TTTAAAGCTCAAAAAGAAAAAGGTGTAGAACGTAAGTTAGTTGCTTTTGAACTTGACGAACGTGGAATTCCACGTCACGATTACGATATTGTTGACGGAAACGGAAACAAAATTGGTGTTGTAACGTCTGGAACTATGTCTCCTAGCTTAGGAAAAGGAATTGGTTTAGGTTATGTACCAACTGTTTTCGCTAAAGCAGACAGTAAAATTAACATTCAAATTCGTAAAAAAGCAATTCCTGCAACCGTAGTGAAATTACCTTTTTATAAGAAGTAGTTTTTAAACATGAATATTTTTAAACGTATTCCTGTTTATATTAAAATCTATGAGAATAGCATAGTAATTCACCGACTTGATAATAGCAAATCTTTAAACGGAACATCTAATTTTTCAGATTCCAGAATAATAGTTGCTAATTTTGAAGCGTTTGAATTACTTTTAAATAAATTATTAAGTGAATTAGTACCTGAAACCAAAGGTTATTTTGCCTCTTCTTTACAAATTATTGTACAGCAGTTAGAACGAAATAATCCTAAAATTTCAGAAGTTGAAAAAAGAACCATTATTGAATCTTGTGAACGTGTAAATGGAATTTTTGTTATTTACTCTGAAGAGATAGAAGAATTACCTCTTGATAAAGCTAAACAAAAGCTTTTCGACTTAATAAACTAAGCCTTTACATTTATGATAGATTTCAAAAGCGTTTTAAAACATATACATCAAGACGTTTCGCAAGAAACGAATAAGGGAAAAGTCGCAGACTATATACCAGAATTGATGCATGTGGACCAAAACGCTTTTGGTATTTATTTAAACGTTTTAGAGGACGATAATTTTGGCATTGGTGACTACCAAACCAAATTTTCTATACAAAGTATCTCTAAAGTGTTAAGCTTAACCAAAGCACTTAGCCTCAACCCTACCAAGGTTTGGAAACGTATTGATGTAGAACCGTCGGGAAATCCTTTTAACTATTTATCGCTTTTAGAAGTCGAAAACGGTATACCAAGAAATCCGCTTATAAATGCTGGTGCTATTGTTGTTGCCGATATTTTAGTGAGTGCACTAAAAAATCCTAAAACAGACTTTTTAAATTTTGTGCGCCAACTCGCTAACGATGATGACATTCATTATGACGAAAAAGTAGCACAATCTGAAAAAGAAACCGGTTTTAGAAACTTTGCAACTGCTAATCTTTTAAAATCCTTTGGGAATTTACACAATGATGTTGATGAGGTTTTAGATTTCTATTTCCACCAATGTGCTATTGCTATGACTTGCCAGCAAATTACAAATGCGTTTTATGTGTTTGCAAACCAAGGCAAATGCCAATTACAAAAAACACATCTTAGTGTTAGTCAAGCCAAACGTATAAATGCGATTATGCTTAGTTGTGGTTTTTATGACGAAGCTGGCGAATTTGCATTTAAAGTAGGTTTACCAGGAAAAAGTGGCGTTGGTGGCGGTATTGTTGCCTTATTACCAAATAAATATGTCATATCGGTTTGGTCACCTGGCTTAAACCCAAAAGGGAATTCGCAATTAGGACTATTGACTTTAGAGCAATTTACTACGCAAACCAATTTATCTATATTTTAAGCGTTTAGTTGGTAATGCAAGATAAAAACAAGAAACATAAAGTCTTAATTTTTGGCGCTCCCGGTTTTTTAGGTGAAGCCATTTACAAAGAACTTAATGCCTATTTTGATACCTATGGAACGTACCGCATAGAAACTTTGGCTTTAAGCCGAAACCAACATATGTTTCATTATGTGGTTGAAGAAGATGATGCTTTAGAAATTATTGAAGCCGTAAAACCAAGTATCATTATATCGGCTATTCGAGGTGAATTTGGCGCGCAAATTGTCGCTCATTTACATATGATAGACTATGTGAAGCAAAACAACTGTAAGCTTATCTTTTTGTCTTCTGCCAATGTATTTGATGCTTATAGCCAATTCCCAAGTCACGAAAACGATAAAACGCTTAGTTTAAGTAAATACGGTTACTTTAAGATTAAAATTGAAAATCAGCTGTTACGTTTACCAAAAAGCAAATATCTATTATTAAGGTTACCAATGGTGTTTGGAAAAAATTCACCACGAATTAAAGAAATTAAAACCTTTGTAAAAGAGAACTTACCTGTAGAGATTTTCCCAAATCTTATTATGAATGTTGCTACGGATAGTAAATTAACACAGCAAATTCATTATATGATTAATCGTAATAAATCTGGTATTTATCACGTAGGAAGTAATGACTTAGTACATCACGACGATTATATCAAGGAAATTGCAAAAACACTTCAACTAAAAAAAATTACTTTTAAAAACGTTTATACTACAAATAACGATAGGTATTTGGCGGTTTTACCAAAAGATAATACCTTACCTAAACATTTACAATTTACCAGTCAACTCATACTTGACGAACTTAAAAAAGACTGATTATGATGAAGCTAACACAAGCCGAAATAGATAAAAAATTAAACGATTTACCAGAATGGGAATCTGTTGAAGATACTATTTACTGCGAGATTGAATTTGATAACTTTAAAGATTGCTTTAGTGCAATGAGCCGTATGGCTTTTGAGTGTGAAGCATTAAACCATCATCCAGATTGGTCTAACACTTACAATGTTTTACGTATTTCATTAAGCACACACGATGCTGGTGGCGTAACTCAAAAAGATTTCGACTTAGCGCACGCTATTGAAGCTATTGTAGAGGAAGAAGATTAAGACTTTAGTTGTTCTAAATCACCCAAGAAAAATCAAATAAAAACCACCTTCAATACATTTTTAATTCATTAAGAATTTTAATAGTTTTGAAACTTAATTATAATACATCATCCTTTACAAAGGATAACTAAAATATATAACACTATGGGAAGAGCTTTTGAGTTCCGTAAAGCACGTAAAATGAAACGTTGGTCTGCAATGAGTAAGGCATTTACACGTATCGGTAAAGATATTGTAATGGCTGTAAAAGAAGGCGGACCAGACCCAGATTCTAACTCACGTTTAAGAGCCGTTATACAAAATGCTAAGGCCGTAAATATGCCAAAGGATAATGTAGAACGTGCTATTAAGAAAGCCAGTGAAAAAGGACAAGGTGATTATAAAGAAGTTATTTTTGAAGGTTATGCACCTCACGGAATTGCTATTTTAGTTGAAACTGCTACGGATAACAACACCAGAACTGTTGCCAATGTGAGAGCTTGTTTTAATAAGTGCGATGGAAATATGGGAACTTCAGGATCGGTTGTATTTATGTTTGACCATACCTGTAACTTTAGAGTTAATGCTGAAGGTTTAGACGCTGAAGAATTAGAACTAGAATTTATTGACTTTGGTGCAGAAGAAGTTTTTGCTGACGAAGATGGTATTTTAATCTATGCACCTTTTGAAAGTTTTGGAGCTATTCAAGCTGAACTTGAAACAAGTGAAATAGAAATTTTGTCTTCTGGTTTTGAACGTATTCCACAAGTATTAACAACACTTAACGACGACCAAAAAGCAGATGTTGAAAAACTATTAGAACGTTTAGAAGAAGACGATGATGTACAAAACGTATATCACAATATGCAGGAATAAACTGCCCGTTTAATATTAAGTTCAGTCATTGTAACAAAATCCCTTATTAATATTTATAATTATTTACTCTATTTAATTACTTTTGCCAAATAATTGC
>DAISIZ010000167.1:0-3674 GCA_036821745.1 Aurantibacter sp.
ATTTTACATTTTCATTAATTAAAAATTTTAGCAAAATACCTGGTGTCCCTGCTATTTTTAGAAGTTTATATCAAGTTAATGATACGCGTTTAGAACGTGAATTATTTGGATTAAAATTTAAAAACCCAGTTGGTTTAGCTGCTGGATTTGATAAGAATGCAGTGCTTTATAATGAGTTAGCTAACTTTGGTTTCGGTTTTATTGAAATTGGAACAGTGACACCAAAAGCTCAAGAAGGAAATCCAAAACAACGTTTGTTTCGTTTAAAAAGCGACAAAGGGATTATTAACCGAATGGGCTTTAATAATGAAGGTTTAGAGCAGGCTATTGTTCAACTTAAAAAAAATAAGGGCAAATTAATTATTGGTGGTAACATTGGGAAAAATACGCAAACTAAGCCAGAGGATTACACTAAAGATTATTTAGAGTGTTTTAATGCATTGCATCCTTATGTGGGTTATTTTGTATTAAATGTAAGTTGCCCAAATGTTGGTTCTCACGCCAAATTAAACGACAAAGATTACTTATTAGAATTAATTGGAGCTGTACAACAAGCCAATAAAAATTTTGAAACTCAGAAACCAATCGTATTAAAAATCGCTCCGGATTTAAATAATAATCAGTTAGACGAAATTATAGAATTAGTTGCCGAAACCAATTTAGATGGTGTCATTGCAAGTAATACGTCTATGGACAGAAGTGGTTTAAAAGCTGCTGAAGCACGCTTAACAGAGATTGGTAATGGTGGTTTAAGTGGACAACCCATAAAAGATAAAAGTACTTCGGTTATTAAGTATTTAGCTGATAAAAGCAACAAAGCATTTCCTATAATTGGTGTTGGTGGTATTCATAGCGAACAAGATGCCTTAGAAAAAATTGAAGCAGGAGCAGACCTTGTTCAAATTTATACCGGATTTATTTATGAAGGTCCAGCATTAATAAAGCGTATTAATAAAGCATTACTTAACCAATAGTTTTTTAGAGATTACTGTACTGTTGCTAATCAGTTTTACAACATAAACGCCATTTTGTAATTGGTTTACATTTAAACTAAAAATATTTTGATTTGGTGTTTTTGTAGCATAAACTTTTGCGCCAAGGATGTTGTAAATCTCTATAGATTCTAAATTAAAATCATTAGCGTTTTTAATTGTAATTCTTCCACTTGTAACCGGGTTAGGTAACAATTGCAATGTTTTATTTGTAGGTGTGAAGCTTGTTGTTCCTAAAGATTTTTGAGTTACAGTTAAGGTTCCAATTTTATTTCCATTAAAAGGAAATCCTGTAATCATTGTTATTGGCATTGGCGTATTTGGGCTGTTTGCTGAGTTATAATTTACACCATCATCGGTCCCTGCATCGTAAACAAAGACATCCATTGTAAAACTATCTTTCCAAGCGGTATTTGTACTATTTCGTAAATCTAAACTATTAACAGCCATAAACCAATCTGGACTTGGCGCAACCATAGATACTAAAGTAATTAAATGGTGTTCCAAAGTAAATTCAACATCAGTTAAAGTTACACTTCCAACTGCTCCATAAGGTACTAAAGGTTCATTGTACCAAGTGTTTGTATTTGCGGAATTATTTACCTCATTCATAAAAGCTCCGTTACTGCCTAATTCAGCAACATTTTTAATTCCTGTAGTTGCATTTTGTCCTAATTCTAAAAAAGTGTTTTCGATTTTGTGCGTTGTACCAACTAAACGGCTCCAGTGTGCGCCAGAAGGAATAGAACTATGTTCACCTGCATTCCATGTGCTTGTAAATGTTATATCATAAGTTGCCGTATTTTGCCCAAAGCAAAAAAAACTAAAGCAATATATAAATAGAAATGTAATTGGGTTCATAATCGTTGGGTTTGGTTTATTATTATGTCGACAGATTTGTATATTATTTACAAAAAATAAGCCAAAATTGAAAATGCCTAAAACTCTTTGGATTTTAAAAAGGTTAAGAAGTTAATAGGCACTTATAAATATATTTTATATTAGTAACTTTAAACTCTATATGAATTTCGAGCTTTTAATTTCATTTGTATTTGCTACTATGGCATTAGCCATTTCTCCTGGACCAGATAATATTTATGTAGTCCTGCAAAGTATAGTCCATGGTAAAAAGTATGGTATAGCTACGGTTTGCGGTTTAATTTCGGGATGTTTGGTTCATACTACAATTGTTGCTTTTGGTGTATCTATAATTACAAAAGAAAATGAATGGCTCTTTTTAAGTATTAAATGGTTAGGCGCTTTATACTTGTTGTTTTTAGCTTATAAAGTGTTTAATAGTTCTGGAGCTATTAGTTTAGATGATGAAACTTCGATTCCAAAAAAAACTTTAGGACAATTATTTAGACAAGGATTTATTATGAATGTCCTGAACCCTAAAGTGTCGTTATTTTTCTTATCGTTTTTTCCTGCGTTTCTGTTTAGTCAAACTTTAAGTTCTGTGATTCAGTTTTATGTGTTGGGCTTGTTGTTTATGGCGACGTCTTTTATTATTTTTTCTGGGTTAGCGTTGTTATCTGGGCAAATTTCAGCTTATTTAATGCAACACAAACATACTGGATTAGTGCTTAAATGGTTACAAATAGTTGTGTTTATTGCCATTGCACTATATTTAATTTTTGCATAATTAATTTTAAGATGAAACATTTTAAGAAGTCTCACTAATTATTATCTTTGAGACATGACACAAAGAGAAGTAAAGGTTATTGAATGTCCTCGCGATGCAATGCAAGGCATAAAACAGTTTATACCAACGGTACAAAAAGTGCAATATATACAGTCTTTACTTCGTGTTGGTTTTGATACTATCGATTTTGGTAGTTTTGTTTCGCCTAAAGCGATCCCGCAAATGGTAGATACAGCCGAAGTGTTATCTCAATTAGATTTATCGCAAACTAAAAGTAAGTTATTAGCCATTATAGCTAATACAAGAGGTGCGATAGCTGCTTGCGAGCATCCAGAAATTAAATATTTAGGTTTTCCGTTTTCTATTTCAGAAAACTTTCAAATGCGTAATACGCATAAAACCATTGCACAATCTTTAATTACACTTCAGGAAATTTTAGACTTAGCCAATAAACATGGTAAAGAGTTAGTGGTTTATATTTCTATGGGCTTTGGTAATCCTTATGGTGATCCTTGGAATGTAGATATAGTAGGTGAGTGGACCGAACGTTTAAGTCAAATGGGTATTAAAATCCTATCCTTAAGTGATACGATTGGAAGTTCTGATCCAGAAAGTATTTCTTATTTATTCTCTAATTTGATTCCTGCATACCCAAAAATTGAATTTGGCGCACACTTACATACCACACCAAGTACGTGGCACGAAAAAATTGATGCCGCATACAAAGCAGGTTGTAACCGTTATGATGGTGCGATACAAGGTTTTGGTGGTTGTCCAATGGCAAAAGATGAACTTACAGGTAATATGCCAACTGAAAAAGTCTTAAGTTATTTAACCCAACAAAATGTAAATAACCTTAATGCAATGCCTTTTGAAAGTGCTTATAATGAAGCCTCTAAAATTTTCAATTACTACCATTAAATAGCTGTTTTTTCTCCCTTTTTATATGTTTACACCTTTTTAAATGTTAAATAATAATATGTAAGGTGTTGATTTTGTATACGTTAATATTTTTTCAAATCCTTTATAAATAAAAA
>DAISIZ010000168.1:0-3659 GCA_036821745.1 Aurantibacter sp.
TGTGGCCTCTTAACTATTACATTTTTGACGAATGGTCTATGAAGGCTTTTGTAAATGCAGGAACTATTGGTGTTGGACTAATCATATTCGGGATTGTATCTATTTTTGTCATTACACCTATTTTAACCTACAAATTCGGTAAACGTTGGTATTGTTCTTGGGTTTGCGGTTGTGGTGGATTAGCAGAAACTGCTGGGGATTCTTTTAGACAACTAAGTGATAAAAGTAAAGGTGCTTGGAAAATAGAACGATGGTTAATCCATACGGTTTTAGTCTTTTCAGTCGTTATGACCGTTGCAGTAGTCTATTCATATTTAGGCAGAAATGATTTCTGGTTAACAAAACCTATGTTTATTGGTTTTGTAATCGCATTTTTAACTTTAGTTTTTGGATTAGTATTATTTCTTAAAGGCAAAGAATTAGCTAAAGACGCAAAATATGGTGCTATTGGTTACTTTGTAGTTATCGCAGCTTTATTAATTATGCATTTTACAAGCACAACAGAGCATATCTTTTTTATTAAAGGTGGCGCTTTACGTTCGGCTTACGGTATATATATAGGTTCAATATTTTCTGGAGTTATTGGAACTGGGTTCTACCCTATTTTAGGAAACCGCGCTTGGTGTCGTTTTGGATGTCCAATGGCAGCGATATTAGGTTTCCAACAACGTTTATTTTCAAAATTTAGAATTACTACTAATGGTGGACAATGTATTTCTTGTGGAAACTGTTCAACGTATTGTGAAATGGGAATAGATGTACGCTCATACGCCCAAAAAGGTGAAAACATTGTAAGATCTAGTTGTGTTGGTTGTGGTGTTTGTAGCGCTGTTTGTCCAAGAGGTGTTTTAAAATTAGAAAACGATAGTATGGAAGGACGTATTAACCCGACTGAAGTATTATTAGGAAACGATGTAAACTTAATGGATTTATTAAATAAGAAATAAGCATGAAGTGTGAAGTGTGAAGTGTGAAGTGTGAAAACTCATAAATCAAACACTACATTCCAATTAGTAAGACAAAAACAACAAATCTTGTCAGTCTACTGCATAGCAGAATCCATTTATAATTAATTAAAAATGTCAGTCTGAGCCTTTCGATAAACTCAAGACAAGCTAAAGTCGAAGACATTAATTGACTCAAATATCAAACAATACCCAAAAGCAAACTAAACTCATAACCTTTTACCCCTATAACCTTAAAGAAACAAATAACCTCAAAGAAAATAAATGAAACCACTTATTACCATCATACTCTTTCTAACTGTATTGACTACAAATGCACAAAAAGAATATGCAATAAACAGGTTTCACTCTGGTAACGTTAAATCACATGGATGGATAGACAACAAGAAAAAGGAAGCACATTGGGTTTACTATTACCAAGACAGCCTTGTAAAAGAAAAAGGAACTTACAAGAACAATCTTAAAAATGGCTTTTGGAAAACATTCTACGCAAATCAATCTATTAAAAGTGAAGGAGAGTTTAATCAAAATAAAAAAGAAGGCTATTGGAAAACCTTTCACAACAACGGTAAAGTAGAAAGCAAAGGCAATTATCTGAATAACAAAAAAGAAGGCTTTTGGAAAAATTATAATAAGAACGGTCATTTAACTTCCATAGAAAAATTCGCTAACAACCTACAAACAGGTTACGTAACTAACTATTATGACAATGGCAAAATTAGTAGTAAAGGACATTATAAGAATGGACAAAAAACTGACTTTTGGACCTACTTTCATACTAATGGAAAAAGAAGTAAATTTGGCAGCTTTTTAAATGATAAAGAAACCAATTATTGGCACTACTATTCTATGGAAGGATTACTTCAAAAAGAAGGACATTATATAGAAGGTGAAAAAATAAATTGGTGGCTATTTTATGATAGTAAGGAACAAATCAATCATAAATGTCAATTAAAAAACAATATTAAAAGCGGTTACTGCTTAATGTATAAAAACAAAAAGTTAACGTCTGCCGCTAAATTTTCAGCAGGAAAAAACATTAAGGAATGGACCGATTTGGCGTCATTCAAAAAAGAAAACAAATTAAGCGATCTTAAATGACCCATATTAAAGTAATCATTCCAGCCTATAACGAGCAAGATTCTATTGCTAAGGTCATTGCTGAAATCCCTAAAAATGTTAAAGAAATTATTGTCGTTAACAACAACTCATCGGACCAAACAGTTAACAACGCAAAAAATGCTGGTGCAACCGTTTTAACCGAAAACAATCGCGGTTACGGTTTTGCTTGTTTAAAAGGTCTTGAATACATTTCAAACCAAGATAATAAACCAGACATTGTCGTATTCTTAGATGGTGATTATAGTGATTACCCAGAAGAATTAACTAAAGTCGTTGCACCTATTTTAAATGATGATATCGATTTTGTAATAGGTTCTAGAATTAAAGAATTAAGAGAAGCTGGCTCTATGACACCACAACAAGTGTTTGGTAATTGGCTAGCAACTTTTTTAATGAAACTGTTTTTTGGTGCAAAGTTTACCGACTTAGGTCCGTTTCGTGCCATTAAATATCAAAAACTACTGCAACTAAACATGCAAGACCAAACTTATGGTTGGACCGTAGAGATGCAATTAAAGGCTTTAAAGCAAAAACTAAGTTATACCGAAGTACCGTTACGTTATAAAAACAGAATAGGTGTTTCAAAAGTTTCAGGTACGGTAAAAGGTACTATATTTGCAGGAATTAAAATCCTAGGTTGGATTTTTAAATACAGTTTTAAGAAGTGATTTTAGTAGACCCAAACGATGTTATTTATAACTATGCATTTGTATGCATCATTATATATTCAATAGCTCTTATTTTAATTTTTATGTATGCGTTGGCACAGTTAAACCTGTTGTTCAATTACTTGTCTGCACAAAAGAAAAAAGATAATTCACCACAGTTTGATTTAACTAATCCTGCCGAAATTCCTTTCGTAACCATTCAATTACCAGTTTTTAACGAAGCTTATGTAATGGATAGGTTACTAGAAAACATAAAACTTATAGATTACCCAAAAGACAAATACGAGATTCAGGTTTTAGATGACTCTACCGACGATACCGTGATTTCTACCAAAGCACACGTAGACAAATTAGTCTTAGAAGGTATAGACATAAAACACATTACTAGAACCAATCGTCAAGGTTTTAAAGCTGGTGCTTTAAAAGAAGGTTTAGAAGTTGCAAAAGGAGAATTTATTGCCATTTTTGATGCCGATTTCTTACCAACTCCAGACTGGTTAAAACGTACCGTTCCATTTTTTAAAGATGATAAAATTGGTGTCGTACAAACACGTTGGTCACATATAAACCGTGACTATTCTGTACTTACAAAAATACAAGCCTTTGCTTTAGACGCACATTTTAGTTTAGAACAAGTTGGTCGTAACTCAAAAGGGCATTTCATTAACTTTAATGGAACCGCTGGTTTATGGCGTAAAACCTGTATTATAGATGCCGGAAACTGGGAAGGCGACACTCTTACCGAAGATTTAGATTTAAGTTACCGAGCGCAACTTAAAAACTGGAAATTTAAGTATTTAGAAGACGTGACAACGCCTGCAGAATTACCAGTAGTAATTAGTGCTGCACGTTCGCAACAATTCCGTTGGAATAAAGGTGGTGCCGAAAACTTTCGTAAAATGGC
>DAISIZ010000169.1:0-3631 GCA_036821745.1 Aurantibacter sp.
CTATGATCCTCAACACTTTTACAAACAGGTTGTTTTGTTGATCCTACATCTAAAACCAAAGCCGTTTCGTTAACTTCATCTAAAATTTTAGGTAATTCTGTAACCGAATAATTTACAGGAATAGCCAAAATAACCACATCCATTTTAGACAAATCAGAATAGGTTGCTTCTTCTGAAATTATTCCTAATTCCAAAGCTTTATTTATATGAAAATCATTTATATCTAAACCATAAATGATACTATTAGGATAAGCACTTTTAATGTCTAAAACTAAACTTCCACCAATTAAACCTAAACCTACAACGGCTACTTTCATTTTTTTATAATCTCGTTAAAATTGTTTTTAAATCTTTTTCTTTGGCACATAATGAAAAACGCACGTAACCTTCACCATTAGTTCCAAATACAGTTCCCGGAGCGATAAATATATCTTTATCATAAAGTAAATTATCTGTAAAACGCTCGCTTGTTGTTCCTTCTAGTAATTTTGCCCAAACAAATAGTCCAGACGTATTTTTTTGATACGTACATTTTAATTTATCGGCTATTTGCCAAACTAATTCACGACGTTTTTTATAAATTTCATTAAGTACATCTAACCAATCTGTCGGCATACTTAAAGCTGTGATTGCCCCTTTTTGAATTCCATAAAACATTCCAGAATCCATATTAGATTTCACTTGTAAAACCGCTTTTATTAATTGCTCATTTCCTAAAACAAAACCAATACGCCAACCCGACATATTAAAGGTTTTACTTAATGAGTTTAATTCCAAGCAACAGCTTTCTGATCCTTTAATACTTAAAATACTTTGCTTATTATCGTTAAGGATAAAACTATACGGATTATCATTAACCAATAAAATATTATGTTTTAAAGCAAACTGAACCAATTGTTCTAACTGCGCTACTGTAGCTTGTTGTCCCGTTGGCATATTTGGATAATTAATCCACATTAGTTTTACCTTTGATAAATCTTGTTGCTCCAAAGCTTCTAAATCTGGAAACCAACCTTTAGCTTCAGTTAGATTATAATATACAGGCTTTGCCTCTACCAATTTAGTAATCGACTCATATGTTGGATAGCCAGGATTTGGAATTAAAACCGCATCGCCTTTATTTAAAAATGCCATACTTATATGCATAATACCTTCCTTACTTCCCATAAGTGGCAACACTTGGTTTTCTGGATTTAGACGCACATTAAAATGTGTTTCATAAAACTTAGCCAATGCTTCTCGTAATTTTGGTAAACCAACATAACTTTGGTATTGGTGTGCATTATCGTCGTTCATAGCATATAATAACGACTCCACAACCAATGGATTTGGCGGTAAATCTGGACTACCAATTCCTAAATTAATTATAGGTTTTCCATTAGCTTTTAATTGCCTAACTTCTTTTAGCTTTTTAGAAAAGTAGTATTCTTCTACGTGCTGTAATTTATCTGAAATCGCTATCATTACTTCGCTTTATTATAGATTCCTAACAACTTGTATTCCTTAGCTATCAATTGCAATAATTGTTCTGCTTTTATAAAATCTTTTAGTTCATTAAAAGTCACATCAACAAAAAATGAATAACTCCAAGGCGATTCTATTTTAGGCATCGATTGAATTTTAGTTAAGTTCAGATTACAATCACTCATTACATTTAGCACAGTAGCCAAACTACCACGCTTGTGATCTAACTCAAACTTTAAAGACGCTTTATTATACTTTCCGTTTTCATCATTTGGTGTTTTACTAACAATAACGAAACGTGTTTCGTTATCTTTAATCGTTTGCACACTTTTATGTAAAATATCTAAACCGTAAGTTTCAGCAGCCAATTCACTGGCAATAGCGGCAATTCCAGTTAAATTTTCTTGTCTGATTTTTTTAGCCATTAATGCAGTGTCTTCAGCTTCAACCAATTTAATGTATGGAAACTGTTTTAAAAAGACTTTACATTGTAACAATGCCATAGGATGAGAATGCACTTCTTTAATTTGCGACATATCTTGACCAGGCAACACCATAAGCTGATGCTGAATATCTAAATAGTACTCGCCAATCACATGAAAGTCATTATGATCTATAATAGCATAGTTTGGGATAATTGAGCCAGCAATAGAATTTTCTATTGCCATAATAGCTGTTTTACATGAATCGTTTAATAACTCGTCCGCTACAGCGTCAAAAGTTAAGCAAGGCTTTATACCGGTATCTTTTCCAAAGTAATTTCTACTTACTATGTGATGATAAGAACAAGCTACACCTTGTATTGCAATTTTTTTTTCCATAAAAAAAGCCTCGTTATAACGAGGCTTGAATATTAATTTTTTCTTTTAGTTTTTTATACACATCGCCTCATCTCTTTGTAAAAAAGAAATAAAAGTTAGATGTATAAAAAAATGTGTTTCTTTTCATAATGTTAGGCTAAAGTAATAAAAAAATGTTATTCAAATCATTTATTTTAATTTTTTACGTTTGATTAATTACTTAATTTTGATAAAAACTGCAATATGTCTATAATCGTTGAAAACATTAGTAAACTATATGGTTCTCAAAAAGCATTAAACCAAGTGTCTTTTGAAGTCAAAAAACCAGAAATTGTAGGATTTCTTGGTCCTAATGGTGCAGGAAAATCAACGATGATGAAAATTTTAACCACTTATATTCCGGCTTCATCTGGTGAAGCTAAAGTGAATAATTTTGATGTGGTTAAAGATGAAAAAAACGTACAGAAAAGCATAGGCTATTTACCAGAACACAATCCGTTACCATTAGAATTATTTGTCCGTGAATATTTAGCTTACAACGCTTCTATCTACAATATAGACAATAACCGTATAGATGAAGTGATTGAATTAACTGGATTAACACCAGAATCTCATAAAAAGATTGGACAACTTTCTAAAGGTTATCGCCAACGTGTTGGATTAGCAAATGCGTTATTGCATAATCCAGACGTACTTATTTTAGACGAACCGACTACAGGTTTAGACCCAAATCAACTTATTGATATTAGAAACCTAATAAAAACAATTGGTAAAGAGAAAACGGTTTTTTTAAGCACACATATTATGCAAGAGGTTGAAGCGATGTGCGATCGTGTTATTATAATAAATAAAGGTGAAATTGTTGCCAACAAAAGTTTAAACGCTTTACGTGACGGACAAGAGCAAGTGGTTATTGTAGAGTTTGATTACCGTGTAGAAGATTCATTTTTAAACCGATTACCAAACGTCACTAAAGTTAAAAACACACACGAATTTATTTACGAAATTACGTTTAACACCAAAGAAGATATGCGAAGTCATGTCTTTGATTTCGCTCATGATAACGATTTAAAAATTCTTCAGTTAAATCAGAAAAATGCGAGTTTAGAAAGTATGTTTAGAGAGTTGACGAGTTAGTTACCTTTTGTTAAATTTAAAGTCATTAACAATAATTAGAATAAAGTATCATATGAAAACAAGGATGTTTTTTTTATTTAATATATACTATCTTAATAATGATTTTGTTTAGTTGTAATAATAAAAATTATTCAAATGATAAAAACAAAGAACTAAAAAACACTGGTGTAAATAATCAATCTACGGTAAGATTAGAAATAGAAAACAACTTGAAATATTTAAAGAACGGT
>DAISIZ010000170.1:0-3599 GCA_036821745.1 Aurantibacter sp.
TATTTAAAATATACTATAAGATATGATAGTTTAAGAAACCCAATTTATATTGAGCACTCGATTATTCATTCTGAAAAAGTCAAATTTCAAAGTGTAAATTACGATTATGATAAAAGTAAATTTACATTGATAGACTTTAATTATAATGGTCAATTAATTGAAGAGCTCAAAGGAAATATAAATTCTAATTTTATAATTGATAAAAATGAGAATGGATATATTACTAAAATGTATTGGATTCTAACAAATAAAGATGATCCATATATTCATGAAATAGAATATGAATATGATGAAAAAGGAAATTGGATTGGACTTTTTAAATACATAGTTAACCCAAAGGGTGAAAAGAAAATAAACCAAAGAGTTTATCGAGAAATTATTTAAAAGAATAGTTAAAATACATCAAAATAAATGACCAAAATCCAAGCTTACATTAAAGCCGCACGATTAAGAACATTACCATTATCAGTTTCTGGAATTATTTTAGGAAGTTGTTTGGCTTTTTTTATGTCTAATGGCGAAAAAAACTACATCATCTTCGCATTAGCATTTTTAACCACGATTGCTTTACAAGTCTTATCTAATTTCGCTAACGATTATGGCGATGGTGTTAAAGGAACCGATGACAACAGAGTAGGAGAACAACGTATGGTTGCTAGTGGTATCATAACATCATCGGATATGAAACGCGCAGTTATTATAACAAGCGTTATTAGTTTAATCTTAGCCTTAGCTTTAATTTATGTGTCTTTTGGCGCCGAAAATTTTCTGTTTTCTGCACTGTTTTTAGTGTTACTTATTTTGGCAATTGTTGCCGCAATAAAATATACGGTTGGTAAAAATGCTTACGGCTATTCTGGTTTTGGCGATGTGTTTGTATTCTTGTTTTTTGGATTAATGAGTGTTTTAGGAACGTACTTCTTATATACAAAACAACTTAATTTTTTAATTGTTTTGCCTGCCATTTCAATTGGTTTATTAAGCACAGCGGTTTTAAATCTCAATAATATGCGAGATATAGAAACAGACGCTGCTACGAATAAAAACACTTTAGCACTAAAATTAGGCGCAAAAAAGGCCAAAGTTTATCATTATGCCTTAGTGAGCATTGCGCTTAAAACCGCATTAATTTTTATGCTTATAAGCTACACCAATGTCTTCAGATTTTTAGGTGCTTTGGCATTTATTCCACTGTTGTTGCATATAAAACGTATCTCTAACATTTCGGTGCCTAAAGATTTTGATCCAGAATTAAAAAAGTTGGCGTTATCCACTGTTTTATTAGCGATTCTTTTAGGAATAGGTTATTTATTGTAAATGAAAAAACAATCAAGACGTACATTTTTAAAACGATTAAGCTTTGCAATGGTAAGTCTTTTAGCCATTGATGCATTTTGGTTTGAACGTTATATTATTGATTGGAATTATTTCGATTTATCCGAAAATGATGATAAAATTAAAATCGTTCAGTTATCCGATTTGCATTTACAAACGGTAAAAAGTTTCCATAAATCTATAGCGACTAAAATTAACGAAATGCAACCAGATTTGGTTTGTATTACTGGTGATGCAATTGATGAAAATAATAATTTAGAACACTTAGAGGCATTTTTGAAACTGATAGATATTTCAATTAAAAAGTATGCTATCTTAGGTAATTGGGAATATTGGGGAAATATTGATTTAAATCAATTAAAAGCTATTTATGAAACGTATAATGCAACGCTTTTAGTTAATGAAAATAGCTTATTTACTACTAAAAACAGAACATTGTATATTATTGGTGTTGACGATTACGTTGGTGGAACTGCTCATTTTGAAACAGCTACAAAAGGAATTTCTACCACTAACGAAAGTTTAATATTAAACCATTGTCCTCAGTATTTTGAGCACATTTTAAGCCTAAAAAATAAAGTAAAAGCGAAGTTAGTTTTGTCAGGTCATACGCACGGCGGACAAATAGCGTTCTTTGGTTATGTACCTTTTAAACCTCAAGGAAGTGGTAAATATTTAAAGGGTTTTTATGGTAATAAATTAAAAATGTATGTGTCAAAAGGCATAGGAACAAGTATATTACCTATTCGTTTTGGTAGCAGAGCAGAAGTAGCAGTATTTGATATCTAATATTTAGTAAATGATTAAAGCATTATACAAAAAACACATTTTAGAATTTAAGCAAGCCAGTGGCACATCGCGAGGTATTCTAAAAACCAAAGAAACTTGGTTTATTATCTTAGAACAAGATGGTAAAAAAGGGATTGGCGAATGTGGTATTTTAAGAGGTTTAAGTATTGACGATAGACCAGATTATGAGCAACAGTTAAAATATACCTGTGAAAACATTTCTAAAGGTTTTGACGCTTTATATGAAGAAAATGAAGCTTTCCCAAGTATTCAAATTGGTTTAGAAATCGCTTTTAAGTCTTTAGAAAGTCAAGATAAGTTTGAAATATTTTCTTCAAAATTCTCTAAAGGCGAAGCAACAATGCCAATTAATGGTTTAATTTGGATGGGAAGCGAAGCTTTTATGAAACAACAAATTGAAGACAAAATCAAGGCAGGCTTCAGTTGTATAAAGTTAAAAATTGGTGCTATAGATTTTCAAAGGGAATTAGGCTTATTAAAGTCTATTCGTAAAAACTTCAGCCAAAAAGATATAGAACTTAGAGTCGATGCTAACGGCGCGTTTCAACCTAAAAACGCGTTAGAACAATTAAAGCAACTCTCAGATTTCGATTTGCATAGTATTGAGCAACCTATAAAACAAGGACAGTACGAAGCTATGGCGCAGTTGTGTGAAAAAACACCATTGCCAATTGCTTTAGACGAAGAATTAATAGGTGTGTTTGGTGTAACAAATCAGCAAAAAATGCTACAAACCATACAACCGCAATACATTATTTTAAAACCAAGTTTTGTGGGCGGATTTAAAGGTAGCGACCAATGGATTCGTATAGCTGAACAGCAAAATATTGGTTGGTGGATTACCAGTGCTTTAGAAAGTAATATTGGTTTAAATGCTATTACACAATACACGTATACTAAAAATGTAACAATGCCTCAAGGTTTGGGAACTGGCGGTTTGTATACAAATAATATAAATTCACCTTTAGAAATTGTTAATGGTGAAATAACATACAACACTCAATTAAATTGGGAACATAACTTTTAATTATGAAATTTATAGAACAAGCTTATAACGGAAAAAATGAATTTTGGCGCTATCTAATTGGTTCGCTAATCATTTTTGCTTTTGCGATGATAGGTCAAGTACCATTTACGATTGCTGTTTTTGCTAAGGCGCATAAAGACGGCGAAAACCTAATGGGAATTGACGAATCTAATATGCTATCATATTTAGAACCTAATTTAAATTTCTTCTTGCTGTTATTGTCTTTTGCCTTTGGTTTTATAGGATTGTGGCTTGCGGTTAAGTTTTTACACCAACAGTCAATGCGTATTATTTCGACAGCGAGAGAACGATTAGATTGGAAACGTATCAGTTTTGCATTTATATTTTGGGGAAGTATTTCTGCTTTAATGATTTATGCCGATTATACAACGAACCCAGATGGTTATGTGATGAATTTTGAATTAAA
>DAISIZ010000171.1:0-3520 GCA_036821745.1 Aurantibacter sp.
AAGTGTACACCTGCTTCAAGTAATTCTTTTACTTCTACTGCCATTTTGTAATAGTTTACGTTCTGTTGAATTAGCAATGTTCCATTGGCTTTCGCTTTTGGCTTCATTTAGATGCTAAACTAATCCTGCTTTCGCAAGGACAACAATAACTGTTTAATCCTGAATTTATTTCAGGATATTTAATTTTTTTTGTAGCGAAACAAATTTCGAGTAACTGATAAACAGATACTGAAACAAGTCCAGCATAAATATTAACGTTTCGAGAATTGGAATTTCTTACGTGCTTTCTTCTGACCGAATTTCTTACGTTCAACCATTCTAGGATCTCTAGTTAATAAACCTTCTGGCTTTAATAAACCTCTGTTTTCGTCATTTAACTCACACATTGCGCGAGAAATTGCTAAACGGATAGCTTCTGCTTGACCAGTAATACCACCACCATAAACATTCACTTTAATATCAAAGTTACCTTCGTTGTTAGTAATAGCTAACGGTTGGTTTACTTTGTACTGTAAAGTTCCTGTTGGGAAGTAAGTATTTAATTCTTTCTTGTTTACTGTGATGTTTCCTTTTCCTTCTGAAACATATACACGAGCAACTGCCGTTTTACGACGACCAATTTTGTGAATTACCTCCATTACTTGAATTCGTTTAAGTTAATTGTCTTTGGTTTTTGAGCTTCGTGAGTATGCTCTGAACCAACAACAACGTTTAAATTACGGAATATTGTAGCTCCTAATTTGTTTTTAGGTAACATTCCTTTTACTGATTTTTCCACTAGTCTTGCTGGATCTTTTCCAAACATTTCTGTAGCGGTAAGGCTTCTTTGTCCACCTGGGTAACCTGTGTGACGAATGTACGTTTTGTCATTCCACTTGTTTCCAGTTAAGTTGATTTTTTCTGAATTGATAACAATTACGTTATCTCCACAATCAACATGCGGTGTAAAGCTAGGTTTGTGTTTACCTCTTAATAGTTTTGCAACTTTAGAAGCTAAACGACCTAATGTCTGTCCTTCAGCATCAACTAAAACCCACTGCTTATCTACAGTAGCCTTGTTGGCTGAAATCGTTTTGTAGCTTAATGTGTCCACACTTTTTATTTTAAATAATTAAACATTCCTCTCTTTTGAAAGAGTTTGCAAATTTACGATTATATATTTGATAACCAAACCGTATGACTTCTTATTTTTAATAACTGTGTTAATATCTTTTAGTTAGCTGTTTATTAACTCTAAAAAATCCATTCTCTATGTTTATAATGATAGTTATTTGTTAATTTCGCCCGAATAATTACAGTAATATGATTTCAGTTGATGCTTTAGCAGTAGAATTTAGTGGACAAACATTGTTTAAAGACGTGTCTTTTACCATAAATGAGAACGATAAAATTGCCCTTATGGGTAAAAATGGTGCTGGAAAGTCTACCATGATGAAAATTATTGCAGGTGTGCAAAAAGCAACGCGTGGTGGCGTTAGCTGTCCTAAAGAAACGGTTATTGCCTATTTGCCACAGCATTTATTAACTGAAGACGATGCTACTGTTTTTGATGAAGCCTCTAAAGCATTTAGTCATGTGTTTACTATGAAGGCTGAAATGGATGACCTTAATAAGCAATTAGAAACGCGTACCGATTATGAATCGGATGATTATATGAAATTGATTGAACGTGTGTCTGATTTAGGTGAAACCTTTTATGCTTTAGAAGATGTTAATTATGATGCTGAAGTTGAAAAAGCATTAAAAGGATTAGGTTTTAAACAAGCCGATTTTAAAAGACCAACCAGTGAGTTTTCTGGTGGATGGCGTATGCGAATAGAACTGGCTAAAATTTTATTGCAAAAGCCAGATCTTATATTATTAGATGAGCCAACCAATCATATTGATATAGAATCGGTAATATGGTTAGAAGACTTTTTAGTGAATAAAGCGAATGCAGTTGTGGTAATTTCTCACGATAGAGCATTTATTGATAATATTACAAACAGAACCATAGAAGTCACTATGGGACGTATTTACGATTACAAAGCAAATTATAGTCATTATTTACAATTGCGTGAAGACCGACGTGTACATCAAATAAAAGCCTACCAAGAACAACAAAAAATGATTGCCGATAATATGGCATTTATTGAACGTTTTAAAGGAACGTATTCTAAAACCAATCAGGTGAGTTCGCGAGAACGTATGTTAGAAAAGTTGGAGATTATTGAAATTGATGAAGTCGATAATTCTGCATTAAAATTAAAATTCCCGCCTGCCCAACGTTCTGGTGATTATCCAGTAACAGTAAAGGACGTTTCTAAATCTTATGGTGAACATGTTGTGTTTAAAGACGCGAGTATGTCTATTGCAAGAGGTGAAAATGTGAGTTTTATTGGTCGTAATGGTGAAGGGAAATCGACGATGATAAAAGCCATATTAGGAGAAATTGAAGTTCAAGGTGAATGTGCTTTAGGTCATAATACACAAGTCGGTTACTTTGCACAAAACCAAGCGGCTTTATTAGATAATGATTTAACGGTTTTTCAAACGATAGACGAAGTTGCAAAAGGTGATGTAAGAACACAAGTTAAAAATGTGTTAGGTCGTTTTATGTTTAAAGGTGACGATATCGATAAAAAAGTTGGTGTACTTTCTGGAGGAGAAAAAACACGTTTAGCAATGGTGAAGTTATTATTGGAGCCCGTAAACTTGTTAATTTTAGATGAACCTACTAATCACTTAGATTTAAAATCTAAAGATGTTTTAAAAGAAGCCTTATTAGAATTTGATGGGACTTTAATATTAGTATCTCACGATCGTGACTTTTTACAAGGTTTAGCTAATAAAGTATTTGAATTTAAAGATCAACGCGTTATAGAACATTTTGAAACTGTTGATGCCTTTTTAGAGCGCAACAAAATTGAAACGATTAAAGATTTAGACTTGTAGTGGAGTTTATAATTAGGTTTAGAAGTTTATAACGGTTATTGGGTTAGAAGTATTTTGTCATTCTGCTGAATAGCAGAATCCATTCTTAATGGAAGTTAGAGTTTTAAAACGAAACCGCTTCTAAACCTTTAAACTTCTAACCCAACAACCTTAATCTCTAAGTTTTATACTCACTTAATTTTGTTGGGCCTTCTAACACAATACGGGTTATTTGTAAAACACCATCATCGTTAGTATTAATTTGCCATTTAATTAAAGCAATACAACCGTTTTCAATTTCAATACCGGTAATACTTCTTGGGTGAACGCAACTGCCATCGTTAAAAAAGGCAATGTCGCCTGGTTCTGGAAATCGTGGTCTATGAGTGTGGCCTACAATTGTCATTAAATTATTGTTTTCGGCAATCCATTTTTTGGTAAGTTTTTCTACTTTAATAAGCTCCTTGTAGTTTTTTGCAGGACTTGTTGGATCTGCAATACCCATAACATTTAAAGGTTTCCATAAAACACGAACCATAAAACGACTCCATTTCCAAAAAATATAGTTCCACCAATCCGCTTGATGACCATGCGTTAAAAATAATTG
>DAISIZ010000172.1:0-3488 GCA_036821745.1 Aurantibacter sp.
CATAGCTTACAAAATTATGAGTACACCAAAAAGATATACTATTACAGCCGCATTACCATATACAAATGGACCAATTCATATTGGACATTTAGCAGGTGTTTATGTGCCAGCCGATATTTACGCACGTTTCAAACGTTTAAGAGGAAACGATGTTGCATTTATTTGTGGTAGTGACGAGCATGGTGTGCCAATTACTATAAAAGCTAAAAATGAAGGTGTTTCGCCTCAAGATATTGTAGATAAATATCACGCTATTATTAAAGATTCGTTTGAAGAATTTGGAATTTCTTTAGATAACTACTCAAGAACATCATCTAAAATTCATCACGATACCGCTTCGGAATTTTTCAAGACTTTAAATGCAAAAGGCGAATTTATTGAAGAAACAACTGAGCAATTATACGATGCTGAAGCGAATCAGTTTTTAGCCGATCGTTTCGTCATTGGTACGTGTCCAAAATGTGGTAACGAAGAAAGTTATGGTGACCAATGTGAAAAGTGTGGAACAAGTCATAATGCAACCGATTTAATTAATCCTAAATCGGCAATTACAGGTAATGTACCAAGTTTAAAACAAACAAAACACTGGTTTTTACCTTTAGACAAGCACGAAGCCTTTTTAAAAGAATGGATTTTAAAAGGTCATAAAAAAGACTGGAAACCTAATGTTTACGGACAAGTTAAATCGTGGATTGACGACGGTTTACGTCCAAGAGCCGTAACCAGAGATTTAGATTGGGGAATTCCTGTTCCTGCCGGAGGTGGCGAAGGAAAAGTACTTTACGTTTGGTTTGATGCGCCAATTGGTTATATATCGGCAACCAAAGAATGGGCTGAACGCGAAGGAAAAAATTGGGAAGATTACTGGAAAAAAGACGATACCAAATTAGTACACTTTATTGGTAAAGATAATATTGTATTTCACTGTATTATTTTCCCTGCGATGTTAAAGGCCGAAGGTTCTTATATTTTACCAGATAATGTGCCTGCTAATGAGTTTTTAAATTTAGAAGGTCAAAAATTATCGACGTCTAAAAATTGGGCCGTTTGGTTACCAGATTATTTACAAGATTTCCCAGGTAAACAAGATGTGTTACGTTATGCGTTAACCGCTAATGCACCAGAAACAAAGGATAACGATTTTACTTGGAAAGATTTCCAAACAAGAAATAACAGTGAGTTAGTTGCCATTTTTGGAAACTTTATTAATCGTGTGGTGGTTTTAACCAATAAATATTACGATGGTATTGTGCCAGAACCAAGCGATTTTTTTGAAGTTGATTTAGAAACTTTAGCGACTTTAAAAGCCTATCCAGCGGTTATAGAAAGTTCTATAGAACGTTACCGTTTTAGAGAAGCCAGCCAAGAGTTAATGAACTTAGCGCGATTAGGTAATAAGTATTTAGCCGATGAAGAACCTTGGAAATTAATAAAAACTGATGAAGTAAGAACTAAAACCATTATGTATGCGGCTTTACAAATTGCATCTGGTTTAGCGACTTTATGTGAACCATTTTTACCGTTTACATCGACTAAATTAAAAAGTATACTTTGTCATTCTGATCTTGATTTACAATCGTCTTGGAGTAGTATTTCAACACAAGATGTTTTATTACCAGCCAATCATAAAATTGGTAAAGGTGAATTGTTATTTGCTAAAATTGAAGATGCCGAAGTACAAAAGCAATTAGATAAATTAGAAGCCAGTAAAAAAGCTAACGAAGCCGCTAATAAAAAAGTAGAACCTCAAAAAGACACGATTGCGTTTGACGATTTTACTAAATTAGATTTACGTGTTGGGACAATTATTGAAGCTGAAAAAATGCCGAAAGCAAAGAAGCTTTTAGTTTTAAAAGTAGATACTGGTATTGATATTAGAACAATTGTTTCTGGTATTGCCGAAAGTTTTAAGCCAGAAGATATTATTGGTAAACAAGTGACTGTTTTAGTCAACTTAGCACCAAGAGCTTTACGTGGTGTAGAAAGTGAAGGAATGATTTTAATGACTGAAAATGCCGAAGGTGATTTAGTCTTTGTTAACCCAGATAAAACAGGTGTTAAAAACGGTTTGACTATTAGTTAATCCTTTAAAAAAAACAATATATTTATGTCTCTTTAATTTTAATATTAGAGGGACTTTTTTATTTATATATACTATGCTTAAATACATCATTTTATTTACGAACATCAACGAGACTTCAGTAAAAAACACGCTTAAATTGTTAGATGAAGACTGCACGATTCCATTTATATCACGTTATCGTAAAGAAGCTACAGGGAATTTAGATGAGGTTCAAATTGGTGAGATTGTTAAATATAAAACCCAATTTGAAGCCATTGAAAAGCGTAAGAAAGCCATTTTAAAAGCTTTAGATGAACAAGAGGTTTTAACCACAGAATTGCAACAAAAGATAAACGCGTGTAAAGATTTAATTACACTTGAAGATATCTATTTGCCTTACAAGAAAAGTCGTAAAACAAAAGCTGAAACCGCACGTAAAAATGGTTTAGAACCTTTGGCGAAAATCATAATGAGTCAGAATGCTAACGATATTGATAGCATCGCTTATAATTACGCAAAAGGCGATGTAGTATCGGGTGAGAAAGCTTTAGAAGGCGCAAGGCATATTATAGCCGAGTGGATTAACGAACGCACCGATATTAGAAATGGATTACGTACCCAAATTGAGCGTCACGCACAAATTGGTACTAAAGTCGTAAAGGCTAAAAAGGATGACGAAAAAGCCCAGAAATTCCGTGATTATTTCGATTGGAATGAGTCGTTGCAACGTATGCCATCACACCGTTTGTTAGCTGTTTTAAGAGCCGAAAAAGAAGGTTTTATTAAGCTGAAAACCGAAGTGGATAGCGATTTTGCTGTGAGTAAGATTGAACAACGTGTTATAAAATCTAATAACGCTTGCGCGGAACAAATTGAGTTAGCTAGTAAAGATGCTTTTAAACGCTTATTGTATCCGTCGTTAAATAATGAAGCCTTACACAAAGCAAAAGAAAAAGCCGATGCGTCTGCGATTACTATTTTCTCTAAAAACTTAAAACAATTACTGTTAGGTTCGCCGTTAGGAGAGAAGCGTGTTTTAGCTTTAGATCCAGGTTTTCGTACCGGTTGTAAATTGGTGTGTTTAGATGAAAAAGGGGATTTAAAATACAACGAAACCATTTATCCGCACGCACCAAAAAATGACAGTATTGGCGCGATGAAAAAAATTAGCGCCTTATGTGAAGCGCATAAAATTGAAGCCATTGCAATTGGAAACGGAACTGCTTCAAGAGAAACGGAAGCTTTGGTGCGTAAAATTAAATTTAAACACGATTTACAAGTTTTTGTAGTCAGTGAATCTGGCGCCAGTATTTATTCGGCAAGTAAAATTGCACGTGACGAGTTTCCAGATTATGATGTAACGGTTCGTGGTTCTGTGTCTATTGGGCGACGTTTACAAGATCCTTTAGCCGAATTGGTTAAGATT
>DAISIZ010000173.1:0-343 GCA_036821745.1 Aurantibacter sp.
TTTTTATTTCAACTAAGAGATAATTTTCTTTTTTGAATTTAGTTAGTAGCAGCTCTTTATGAGCTGCTTCTTTAGTTTAAGACTATATCACAATACCAATAACCGCTTTTACCCGTTTTGGTATTTGGTGTGTCGTATTCTCTATATACTTTTTCGCCAAGATTATATTTTACAGGTTGTTTAAAAATGGGGCCATCATAGCAAAAGGTATGAAATTCACCATTTTCGCCACATAAGTCAACCTCTTTAGGGATTTCTTCTAGCAATTCTTTAGTGATAGTTTTACCTACAAAGTCTTCATTAAAGTGTTCTGCTTTAGCACAAACAATAACGGTTTTAAAAC
>DAISIZ010000173.1:353-3452 GCA_036821745.1 Aurantibacter sp.
TCCATAGCGGAAAAATTGGCGTAATATTTAAAGCTTTAAGTTGCTTTTCGCGATAAGCTTTTAAGTCTTCTAGAAAAATATCCCCAAATCCACAATGTGTATAGTTGTTTTGAGTTAAGTTGTCCATAGCCTTAGTCATAATGGCTTCGTAATCTTCCATACTTGGCATTTCTGGTAGTTCTATGGTTTTTAATGGTATCCCAATAGCTTCGGTTTGTGCTTCTAAAACATTTCGGTGTAAGCCATGCATAGAAACTCTATTATAATAACTATTTACTGTGGTTAGTAATAGCTCTATGTTGTAGTTGGCATCCTTCAACATTAAAAACAATGCAAAAGCAGAGTCTTTACCAGAACTCCAATTAAAGTAGGTTTTATAGGGTTTGTTCATTTTAATCTAAATACATACTATTTGAAAAAGGTTTTATACTTGACGAATGAATGACATTAACGGCTGGTTTTAAAATTCTAGTTGATGTGTTTGTTGGTCTATTTAAAGCGTCAATTTGTGCAATAGCTTCTGCTAAAAGTGGTTCGGTTTGATCACCTAAAACACCTAAATTAAAAATGTCCTCTGCTAAAACGGTTTGTGGTACAATACCAGTTCCCGGAACAACTTCATCGTTTACATTTGCAGTATTGGCAACTAATGGTTGCATCGCATATAAGTGCGACGGATTTACGTTAGCTCTTCTAAAATTAGGCGAATCATATAAGGTAATTGAGGCTTGTGATTTTCCTGTACTGTTGGTTCCAATTTGAACCACATCAATATAAGGTTTTAAACTGTTAATTATCATTTCACTAGCAGAAGCAGTGTTACTTGTGGTTAAAACATAGATTTTAGATAAGTTTAGACTATTTACCGTTTGTCCGTTAAAACTATTCGTGAAATTATAAGTTCTATTGTTACTGCTCAAATTAAAATTATAGTTCAGTTTAGAGGCAATTTGTCCGTTAAACTGACCGGTAATCATACTAGCTAACAATGTTGCTGTGTTAACAGAGCCGCCAGGATTGTATCTTAAATCTAAAACTAATTGGTCAATACCGCTTGCATTAAAGTTTGCAAAAACTGCATTTAATTGCGAATTAAATTCTGGAGTAAAACTGTTATATACTAAATAGCCCACAGTTTCAGTATCTACAGTATATGTAGAAGATAAAAAGACTGGATTTTCAGTATAGACTTGTTTGGTTAAAGTTACCGAAGTTCCATTTGGAGTGATTTCATTAGTTGTACTATTGTAATTAGCTAATTGTATGCTATAAAAATCATTATCAATAAGTCTTCTGAAATTTGAAACTGTTAATGTTTCATTATTAATACTTGTAAATAACATGCCACGTGTTATATTATTTAATGCTGCACTGGTGTTAGGAAGTACGTATTTTACATAACCAAAAACAGTATCACTATTAAGTGTAATTCGTTTTAATCCAAACTCCATACCGTTTACCATACTTATACCTTGAAATTGTTGCTCTAAGGCTAAATAGTCACTAGTGATCCAACTAAAACGATCGGTGTTTTGACGATCAAAAAGTAAACTTTCAAAGAAGTTTTCTGGTGTGTTTGAGTTTAAAAAAGCTTGATAATTTGCTGTGTTTTGTTTATTTTCAACTAAAGCAGGCACATTATTTACGTATAGATAATTTCTGTTTAGTCCGCGATAAATAAAATCGTTAATGTCGTTATTAGAAATAGGCGAATCATCTAAATCTTTAGCACAACTACCTAGAAGCGTGATTAAAAGGCTTGTTAGTATGATTAATTTATATTGTTTCATAGCTATATATTTTTCTTCTTAATATAAAAATACATCTTTTTTTAAGATGTGATGTAACAAAAGTGTAATTGTATCGTCGTAATAACATAAGCGACCTTAACCAGCGTTAAACGAAACCAAAATGACACAAACTGAGTTTTTACATATTGTATTGCCATTTAAAGATAAAGTGTTTCGTTTAGCAAAACGTTTATTAGTGTCGCGAGAAGAAGCCGAAGATGCCACTCAAGAAGTATTGATAAAGCTTTGGAATAATAAGTCTAAAATAGAAAGTTATAAAAATGTTGAAGCTTTTTCTATGACGATGACCAAAAATTTTTGTTTGGATAAATTAAAATCTAAGCAAGCGCAGAATTTAAAAATAGTACACAGTAATTATAAAGACCATAATGTGGCTTTGCAAAAGCAAGTAGAAACTAACGATAGTTTAGATTACGTTTCTAAATTAATAGAAACTTTGCCAGAACAACAACGCATGGTGATACAATTACGAGATATAGAACAGTATGAGTTTCATGAAATAGAGGAAATTTTAGGTGTTAAAGCCACCACGATTCGTGTAGCATTATCCAGAGCCAGAAAAACCATACGAGAAGCATTAATGAAAGCCCATAATTATGGAATTAAATAATATAGAAGCCCTTTTAGAAAAATACCTAAACGCCGAAACTTCACTAAAGGAAGAGCAACAGTTAAAATACTTTTTTTCGCAAGAAACTGTGCCAAGTCATTTAGAAGAGTACAAGCCTTTATTTGGTTATTTTTCTCAGGCTAAAGCCGAAGACACATTTACTAAACCTTTGCCATTAAACACTAAGAAAAGAGAATGGTACAAATGGTTTACTGTTGCTGCAGTTGTAGCTATTTCGGCAGGTATGTGTTTTAATGTATATACTTCACAGCAAGATTTAGGATCTTTTACACAAGATGAAACCCAGTTGGCTTATAATCAGTTTGTAACTTCTTTAGAAATGGTGTCTAAAAACTTTAATAAAGGCACATCAAGCGTAAATTATTTACAACAACTAAGTAACGGGACAAATCAAGTGGCCTATTTAAACGAAATGCAAAACCCAATTGGGCGCATTATTAAACTAAAACAATAACAACATTAAAATTTAAGATTATGAAAAATTTAATAAATATAACATCGAATTTGAAAAAAGTAATAACACTTTTTACCTTAACCTTATTATTAACTTCTACAGCTATGGCGCAAGATGTGTTTAGTAAGTACAGTGATAATAGTAAAGTAACTTACATTTCTATTAAACCTAAAATGTTTCAACTTTTAGCTAAAATGGATATT
>DAISIZ010000174.1:0-3421 GCA_036821745.1 Aurantibacter sp.
TTTAGTCATATCGAAGTATTGAGATATCACATAACACTTTTCCGTCACGAGTAATAATGCGATTTCTCCTATCGTCGAAATGACTAAAACCTAACCACTAAATTTTAAACCATTGATTTATTACAATAGGTTGCTTTTTCAAAATCTCTAATGTTAATTGAAATAATAGGAACCTCAGAGAACATCGCTGTCAATTCGGTAATAATTTGTTCCGATAAATTCTTTTTTTGAGATGTTGTTCGTCCTTCCATAATATTAGCGAAAATGTGAATGAAATCGTCATCTGTATTTCCAATGTTATAATATTGAAAAGGATTGATTCTTACTTTAATATCTCCTTTGTCAAAAAGTTTTGTAGATTCTGCAGTATCATATACTTTTTGAATAATTTCTTTTGTAGATTTTAATTTTATGATGTTTTCTGAACAATCAATTACAAAATGTGGCATATGTTATTATCGTTGTTTTATTGTTAGGTATTTGTATCTAAACGCTTTTTTTAATCTTATTATAAACCTAAAAATCACCCTCTAAAGATCTTCTTAAAACGCTTAGGGAAATCATCTTTGATAAACAGTTTCTCTTTGGTAAACGGATGCTCGAATTCCAAACTGTAAGCGTGTAAATACATTCCTTTTTTGTATAGAGTTAAGTCTTCCGAGTTGTAATCTTTATCGCCAAGAATTGGATTTCCTAAACTGGCTAAGTGTTTTCGTAATTGGTGTCTGCGTCCGGTTTCTGGGGCTAAGTCCACTAGATTAAGTTGTGTAAAACGTGTAGAATCTACGCTTGCTAAAACCTTGTAATGCGAAATAGAAACTTTATCATCGACAAGAGAACTAATCGTGCCCTTTTGTTGTGTCATTTTCCCCATACTAATCGCATAATATTGCTTTTGTATGGTTTTATGTCTAAACAAAAGATTTAACGCAATAATGCTTTGCGCCGTTTTTCCTATTAATAATAAACCTGTTGTGGCGTAATCTAAGCGGTGAACGGGTTGAGGTTTTGTCGCGTCTTTTTGCGTGCTTGGCTTTAGGTTTTGTTCTAAAGCATTGGCAACGGTTTTAAAACTATTTCCATTAACTAATAAACCTGGCGGTTTTCTAATTATAGCTAAAAAATCATCTTCAAAAACAATATGTAATTCTTGATTGAATATTTTTTTAGGCGTTTTAACCACAGGTTTTGTAAACACAATAGTTTCGCCACCAGAAATAAACGTAGCCGAACTCGCCACAACATCATTAACCGTGATTAAGCCTTTTTTTAGAGCTTTTTTTAAGGCTGATTTCGTTGTGAGAATATCAAACACACCAACGCTATAGTCTTGAAGTCTAATTCGTGATTCTTGAGCTATTGCTATGTGAGTTTGTGTCTTGATGCCATAAAAATACGCAAATCGGTTGACCTTAACTTTGTTTTTTTAGGCTTTAATTGTTTTACGAATTATTCCGAAAGCTTCAAGGCTGGTTTTAATTATAATAGTTAGTTTTACGGTCTATTAAAACACTATGATACATTCTTTACACGATTTAAAATCAGGTCAGTTAAAAGGCATAAAACGCTTAAAACTACCTTGTGGATTAACGGCTTTTCCTGAAGTCATTTTAACGCTATCTGAAACGTTAGAAGTGTTAGATTTATCGGATAATCAGTTAAGTGAATTACCAGAGTCGTTTGCGCAGTTAAAGCGTTTAAAGATTGTATTTGTTTCTCAAAATAACTTTAGTGTTTTTCCTAAAGTATTAGCGAAATGTCCTGATTTAACAATGATTGGTTTTAAATCCAATCGCATAGAAATTGTTCCAGAGCAGTCGTTTCCACCATTATTAAAATGGTTAATTTTAACTGATAATAAGATAAAAGTTTTACCTAAAAGTATTGGTGAAGCCAAACATTTACAAAAATGTATGTTAGCTGGAAATGACTTAGAAACTTTACCACAAGAGCTTTCTAAGTGTATTAATTTGGAGTTGCTAAGAATTTCAGCCAACAAACTAAAAGTATTGCCAGAATGGCTTTTTAAATTGCCTAAATTATCTTGGTTAGCCTTTAGCGGAAATCCAGCTACATACCAACCACAAAATAAACCGCAGTTAGAATTAGTCTCATTAGATGATATTACGATTAGCGAAACTTTAGGAGAAGGCGCTTCTGGTGTGATTTCTAAAGCACAATGGCATTCTAAGAATAAAGAAGTTGCTGTAAAAGTATTTAAAGGCGCTGTGACCAGCGATGGTTTGCCGGAAGATGAATTGCAAATTTCGGTAGCAGTTGGAACGCATAGTAACTTAATTCCTGTTTTAGGACAATTAAAATCCAACGCCGAAAACAAAGAAGGTTTAATAATGCAATTAATTACTGCTAACTACATTAATTTAGGCTTGCCACCAACTTTAGACACCTGTACGCGCGATGTTTTTAAAGACAACACCGTTTTTAATCCTCAAGAGTTATTGAAGCTTGTAACCGATATAGCTTCGGTAGGAAAGCATTTACACGAAAAAGGTATCAATCACGGCGATTTTTACGCACATAATATTTTAGTCAATGAAACTAAAGCGTCTTTTTTAGGTGATTTTGGCGCGTCTTCGTTTTATGATACAAATTCGCCATTAGCACAACATGTTGAACGTCTTGAAATTCGTGCGTTTGGTTGTTTAGTTGAAGATGTATTTGCCTTAACTAAAAACCTATCTATTAAAGATGAAGATTACCAAAAATGGCAAACGTTAATTAACGATTGTAAAAATATAGACGTAAGTAAACGTCCTTTATTTGAAACTATTGTAGCGCAGTTAAATACTTTTTAATTAGATTTCTTGTTGACTTTGTAACGATACTGTCCAATAATTTTATAAGAAAATAGAATATCTTCTAATACTTGTCCGCCACCAATATTATGAATAATTAACGGACGTTTGCCGTCACGTGATAATTTATTGACTACAATTCCGGTATGTGTTAATCCGCCACCTAAACTCCAACATACCACATCGCCAGGTGAGTAATCTTTAGCTTTTTGTGTATGCTTTATTAGTGCGCCTTTTCGTTTAAAAAACGTCATTAAGTTTGGAACACGTCTGTGGTCTATGTTTTTATCGGTGGTTTTTAAACCCCATATTTTTTGGTATTTACTAAAGTTAGCTTTCATATCTAAATGCACTTCCTTTTGTAAATCAATACCTACTTTTCGGTACGCACGAATGACCACATCGGTACAAACGCCTTTATCGCTTGGAACATCGCCATTAGGATACGGAATACTAAAATACGTTGGGTCGTAAGTAATGCTACTATCTACTAATTCTATGGCGCATTTAGATAACTCCGTATCTTTTAAACTGATTTGAGCGCAACTAAGTGTTAAGCTTAGTAATAGGAGTAAGGTTAGGTAGGTTGTTTTCAAGTATTGGAT
>DAISIZ010000175.1:0-3395 GCA_036821745.1 Aurantibacter sp.
AAAGACATTCCAAAAACCAATAACTTCGTAAATAAAACTAACGTCTAAAGACTACAAACTAAGAACTTCGAAATAAAGACTCACAACAATGAAAGTATATACTAAAACCGGAGATAAAGGAACCACTGCCTTATTTGGTGGTACACGTGTTCCTAAGCATCATATAAGAATTGATAGTTACGGAACCGTAGACGAATTAAACTCGCATATAGGATTAATTCGTGATCAAGACATGAATGAGCAATACAAAAAGACGCTTATACTTATTCAAGATAAATTATTTACAGTTGGTGCAATCTTAGCAACCGATCCTGAAAAGGCAACTTTAAAAAACGGAAAAGAACGATTAAACATTCCAAAAATTTCTGAAGATGACATCGCGTTATTAGAAAATGAAATTGATACTATGGAACAAGACTTGCCACCAATGACGCATTTTGTGCTACCTGGCGGACATACAACTGTGTCATATTGTCACATTGCACGTTGTGTTTGCCGTCGCTCGGAACGCTTAGCATCAGCGCTTTACGAATTAGAACCATTTTTACCAGAAGCTTTAAAGTACTTAAATAGACTTTCTGACTACTTATTTGTGCTGGCACGAAAATTGTCCTTTGACTTACAAGCTGATGAAGTAAAATGGATCCCAGAGAAACATTAAACCATAATCGGAAAACGTTCATATAAATTAATAATTTCATAGTAGATATTTGCTTTTAATCCCATTAACAAAATTATAACATCTAATTAATTGGCAATTAACTTGCATATATCAGCTAAAAAATTATTTTTGCAGAAATTAAAATATATAAATAAATGTATTGGACTTTAGAATTAGCATCTTATTTAAGTGATGCACCTTGGCCAGCAACAAAAGACGAATTAATCGATTACGCAATACGTACCGGAGCGCCTTTAGAAGTTGTTGAGAACCTTCAATCTATAGAAGATGAAGATGATGCCTACGATTCAATTGAAGAAATTTGGCCAGATTATCCTACAGAAGAGGATTATCTTTGGAACGAAGACGAATATTAATTCGGATAATTTTTTAAATAAAAGTCTCTATTTTTTAGGGACTTTTTTTGTGTTTTTAAGCCTTGTTATCAGCTACTCTACGTATCTTTAGCAACTTAAAAATTAGTAACAGTAAATCATATACTAAACTTACCCGTTAAGTTTAGAAATTAATAATATATCACATGGGTTTTTTAGATTCAGTATTAAAAGTGTTTGTTGGCGATAAGTCCAAACAAGACGTTAAGGCCATTATGCCTTTAGTGGAAAAAGTAAAGTCTTTTGAGGCTTCACTTAGTAACATATCTCACGATGAATTACGTGGAAAAACAGCCGACTTTAAAGCAATTATTGCCGAAGCGCGTAAACCATTTAACGATCGTATTGATGCTTTAAAAACTGAAGCAGATAATACTGAGGATATTGATCGCCGTGAAGATATTTATCAAGAAATTGATAAAATTGGAGACGAGTCTTACGAAGCAACAGAAAAAGTATTATTAGATATTTTACCTGAAGCTTTTGCTGTGGTTAAAGAAACAGCTAAACGTTTCGCTAATAACACACAAATTTCAGTAACAGCTAACGAATTTGACCGTCATATTTCTGGACTTAAAGAAAACGTAACTTTAGAAGACGACCAAGCACTTTGGGCAAATTCTTGGGATGCTGCAGGAAAAGAAGTCACTTGGGATATGGTACATTACGATGTACAAATAATTGGTGGTATTGCCATGCACCAAGGTAAAATTGCAGAGATGCAAACGGGTGAAGGTAAAACCTTAGTAGGAACTCTACCTATGTACCTTAACGGTATTGCTGGAAAAGGTGTTCACTTAGTAACGGTAAATGATTACTTAGCAAAACGTGATAGCGCTTGGATGGCACCTTTATTTGAGTTCCACGGATTAAGTGTTGACTGTATTGATTATCACCAACCAAACAGTGATGCAAGACGTAAAGCGTATAATGCAGATATTACTTACGGTACAAATAACGAATTTGGTTTCGATTATTTACGTGATAACATGTCGCACTCACCAAACGATTTAGTACAACGTCCACACCATTTTGCAATTGTAGATGAGGTCGATTCAGTTTTAGTTGATGATGCGCGTACCCCATTAATCATCTCTGGTCCTATTCCACAAGGAGACCGACACGAGTTTACAGAATTAAAACCAAAAGTAGACGATATTGTTTCGGTACAACGTAAATATTTAACTGGTGTTTTAGTTGAAGCTAAAAAACTAATTAACGAAGGAAACACTAAAGATGGTAGCCTTTTATTATTACGTGTGTATCGTGGTATTCCTAAAAACAAAGCTTTAATTAAGTTTTTATCTGAAGAAGGAAACAAACAATTACTTCAAAAAACAGAAAACTTCTACATGCAAGATAATAACCGTGAAATGCCAAAGGTAGATGCGGAATTATACTACGTGATTGAAGAAAAAAATAATCAAGTTGAATTAACCGATAAAGGTGTTGAATATATTTCTGGTGCTGATAATCCAGATTTTTTCATCTTACCAGAAATTGGTTTAGAGATTGCTAAAATTGAAAAAGCAGGCTTATCAACTGAAGATGAAGCAGAACAAAAAGAAGTTCTTTTTAAAGATTTCAACGTAAAATCTGAACGTATTCATACGTTAAGTCAATTATTAAAAGCTTACGCTTTATTTGAAAAAGATAACCAATATGTGGTTATGGACAATAAAGTAATGATTGTAGACGAGCAAACAGGTCGTATTATGGATGGTCGTCGTTATAGCGATGGATTACACCAAGCAATCGAAGCGAAAGAAAACTGTAAAATTGAAGATGCTACGCAAACTTTTGCAACAGTAACACTTCAAAATTACTTTAGAATGTACCGTAAACTTTCTGGTATGACAGGTACTGCGGTAACTGAAGCTGGTGAATTATGGGAAATATACGAATTAGATGTTGTTGAAATTCCAACCAACAGACCTATCGCTCGTTTTGATAGAGAAGATTTAGTTTACAAAACAAAGCGTGAAAAATATAACGCAGTTATTGAAGAAGTCACCAAATTATCACAAGCAGGAAGACCAGTATTAATTGGTACAACTAATGTTGAAATTTCGGAACTTTTAGGTAAAATGTTATCTATTCGTAAAGTACCACACAACGTACTGAATGCGAAATTACACCAACGTGAAGCAGATATTGTTGCCGAAGCTGGTAAACCAGGACAAGTAACCATTGCAACCAATATGGCTGGTCGTGGTACCGATATTAAATTAAGCGACGAAGTTAAAAAAGCTGGAGGTTTAGCCATTATTGGTACAGAACGTCACGATTCGCGTCGTGTAGATAGACAGTTACGTGGTCGTGCTGGTCGTCAAGGAGAT
>DAISIZ010000176.1:0-3394 GCA_036821745.1 Aurantibacter sp.
TTGTCGCTGAATTATACAGAAGAACTTCAGATTTTGAAAATGCAATTATTTACTTTGACAAAGTTTTAAAAAATATCAAGTCTAAAGAATTCATTATTAATTTTTCTAAATCACAAAAAGACTTAGCTCTACATTTCATAAGCGATAACTTTATATAGTTTAAAAAATAAAATCTATATCTTTCCGTAGAGTTTTAATCTTATGAAATACACTTGTTCAATAGACATTGATTTACCGCTTGAAAAAACCGTAAAACTTTGGGAAGACGAAAACAATTTTAAACATTGGCAAGATGGCTTTAAAAGTATAAAGCATCTTAATGGTTCTACTAATACAGTAGGTGCAACTTCTAAAATAATCTTAAATAGCAATCAAAAAATAGAGCTTTTAGAAACTATATTGGTTTCCAACTTACCACATGAGAAAACAGCGCTTTACGAACATAAACACATGGCCAATACGCAAACAACACGTTTTATAGCAATAGACACTTACAAAACACAATATATTTCAGAAGTAGAATACACTAAATTTAATGGCTTATTTATTAAAGTAATAGCAAAATTATTTCCAAAAAAATTCAAAGCACAAAGCGAAAAATGGATGTTACAATTCAAAACTTTCGCAGAAAACCACAACTAAATTACACGTTGTAATTCTTTAAAAACGCTACTGAATTTTGAACGTCGTTATGCAATACGCGATCTTCTTCAATTAAAGAAACTTTAGCTCTAAATTGAGCAACAAAATCTTCAATAATTTGAGATGATTTTAACGGCGCTCTAAACGCTAATGCTTGCGATGCGTTTAATAATTCAATCGCTAAAACACGTCTTACATTTTCTAATACATCTTGAGCTTGCGTTGCCGCGTTTGCTCCCATAGACACGTGGTCTTCTTGCCCATTACTGGATACAATACTATCTATACTTGCTGGGCTTGCTAGTTGCTTATTAGCGCTTACAATACTTGCAGCCGTATATTGAGGAATCATTAATCCTGAATTTAAACCTGGATTTTTAACTAAAAAATTTGGTAATTGACGTTGTCCTGAAATCAATTTAAAAATACGACGTTCGGAAATATTTCCTAATTCAGCCATAGCAATCTTTAAATAATCTAAAGCTAAAGCTAAGGTTTGACCATGAAAATTTCCACCAGAAATAATTTCATCTTCATCAACAAACACATTAGGATTATCCGTTACCGAGTTAATTTCAGTTTCAAAAGTTTTAGTCACAAAATCTATAGTATCCTTAGTAGCTCCATGAACTTGTGGCATACATCTAAATGAATACGGATCTTGTACATGTTGTTTTTCTTGCTTAATAATTTCGCTACCATTTAGGAAATTGGAAATCTGTTTAGCGGTATCAATTTGTCCTTTATGTGGACGTATTTGATGTATTAAGTCATTAAATGGCTCTATACGACCATCAAAAGCATCTAAAGAGGTACTTCCAACTAAATCAGCTAAATAAGATAATTTATGCGCTTCAATTAAATTATAAACACCATAAGCACTCATAAACTGTGTCCCATTCAATAAAGCTAAACCTTCTTTTGCTTGCAATGCTATGGGTTTCCAATTAAACTTTTTTAATATGGCTTCACCCGTAAACTCTTCACCATTATATAATACAGTTCCTTTACCAATTAATGGCAATGCTAAATGCGCTAACGGACTTAAATCACCCGAAGCACCTAAAGAACCTTGTGTATAAATTATTGGAGTAATATCATTGTTATAAAAATCGATTAAACGATTTACGGTTTCCAATTGTACACCTGAATGTCCGTAACCTAATGCTTGTACTTTAAGTAACAACATTAGTTTCACAATTGCGGTTGGCACTTTATTTCCTGTACCACAAGCGTGAGACATCACTAAGTTTTCTTGCAACTTACTTAAATCGTCTTGTTTTATAGAAATATTATACAACGAACCAAACCCAGTATTTATACCATAGATAGGTTTTATGTTTTGGGTTATTTTATCATCCAAGTATTGACGACATTTTTTAATTAAACCAATAGACTTTGGAGATAAAGAAATGCGTTTGTTTAAACCTACAATGTCAGAAACCTGAGTAATTGATAAAAAATTATTACTGATGATATGATTTTTTGCCATAATTTATTCTATAAAGTGCCCAAAAATGAGAATACTTAACGATTTTTCCAACATTTTATTAATAATAATCTTTTATTATTCTTTCTAAAATAAAAAACTTAAATTTGAAGACCATATAAACAAACAACTCATGAAAAAATTAATTACCTGCTTGTGCGTTGCAGCTATATTTAGCTGTAAAGAAGAGCCAAAACCACTAAATGATTACGTTACATTTTCTGGAAAAATAGAAAACAAAAGTTCGGACTCATTATTTTTATACCAAGGACGTCAATTCTCAAAAAATATAAAAGTTGAAGCTGATGGTTCATTTAAGGATACACTTAAAGTTGTTACTGGTATGTATGGTTTATACGACGGTAATGAATCTAGTAATATTTTCTTAAAAAATGGTATGGAGTTAGAAATGGCTTTAGACACAAAAGAATTTGACGAAAGTATTTCATTTAAAGGTATGGGATCTGAATCTAACAACTATTTAGCTAAAAAAGCTTTAATGCAAGAAGAGTTAATGCAGGCTAGCCTTTTTGATTTAGAAGTTGAGCAATTTAATGAGAAAGTAAAAGAATTAGAAGGTTCTTTAACTAAATTTCTTAAAGATAACAGTAAAAACTTAGACTCTACCCTAATAGAAGCAGAACGTAAAGAAATAGCTCAATTTAGACCAGGTATTACTCGTGCTTACCAACAACAAAAACAAAGAGCTTCAATGTTTGCAAGCTATATTGGAAAACCATCGGCAAACTTTGCTAATTACGAAAATGCAAAAGGAGGAAAAACTTCTTTAAGTGATTTAAAAGGTAAATATGTTTATGTAGACGTATGGGCTACTTGGTGTGGACCATGTTTAAGAGAAATCCCTTCTTTAAAAGAAGTAGAAAAAGAATTCCATGGCAAAAACATTGAATTTGTAAGCCTTTCAGTTGATGATGGTCGTGGTTTTAAAGGTGATGCAGCCGCTGCTAGAGTTGGTTGGTTAGAAATGGTAAAAACAAAAGAATTAGGTGGTGTTCAAATTTTAGCCGATAAAGGTTGGAAATCTGAGTTCGTACAAGGATTTAAAATTAACAGCATACCGCGTTTTATCTTAATTGATCCAGCTGGTAATGTTGTAAATGCAGATGCACCAAGACCTTCAAGTCCAAAATTAAAAGAATTATTTAATAGTTTAGAAAACATCTAAAATCTATCTTTTAAAATAATTTCAGTATACTTAATAAGTTATCAGTTTTAGAATTTAAAACTGATAACTTATTTAAT
>DAISIZ010000177.1:0-3376 GCA_036821745.1 Aurantibacter sp.
GTGTTAACAATGAGTACTAAAATTATTGATGTTACTGGTGACGAACCTGTTGAAATGAAAGGTATTGTCCCTGCACGATCGGTAGTGATTCCTGGTAGTTATACTAAGAAATTCCCTGCTGGCGAATTTAACGTACCTTGTGCTTTAATTATTGGTAAGCGAAAGGAAAGCACCAACAAGAAAACATCACTTAACGATGCCTTACGTGAGCATAATGTAGCGGTTTAAGCTTATTTTATTATAAAATATTAAAATGAAAAACCTCAAATTCCAAATAGTCATTATTTGGAATTTGGTTTTTATAGTTGATTAAATTTTAGAGTATGAAATTATTAATTATTCAGCAGAAAATGATTGGAGATGTGTTGACCACAAGCAGTCTGTTTGAGGTCATAAAACAACAATTCCCTGATGCCATTTTACACTATGTTGTAAATCAACATACGGTTCCTGTTATTCAGAATAATCCGCATATTGATGCTCTAAAAATTGTAACACCTGAGGTTGAAAGTTCTATATTTAAAACCATTGCTTTTGCAAAATCACTACGCAAAGAGCACTATGATGCGGTTGTAGATATTTATGGATTATACTGTAGTAATATAATTAGTTTATTTTGTGGTGCTAAACGTAAAATTTCCAAACGTAAATGGTACACGCAATTTATTTACAGTGATTTAATTAAAGAACTTAAACAACCTACAATTTCGGCAGGTTTAGCCATAGAAAATAGGTTACTATATATTAAGCCTTTAGGGATTAAACCTAATGCGTTAAAACCACAAATCTATTTAACAGAAAAAGAAATTAAAGACACTGCTTTGTTTTTAAAGCAAAGTGATATAGATGTTGAACAACCTTTATGTATGATTGGTGTTTTAGGTAGTGATGAAACTAAAACTTATCCGTTTAAATATATGGCTAATGTGTTAGATACTATTGTAAACACTAAGCCTAACGCGCAATTACTATTTAATTATATCCCAAAACAATTAGAAGACGCTAAGGCTATTTTTAATTTATGTTTACCAGAAACTCAAGCTCAAATTAAGTTAGACGTTTTTGGTAAAAGCTTAAGAGATTTTATGTGTATCACTCATTTTTGTGATGCCTTAATTGGTAATGAAGGTGGCGCTATTAATATGGCAAAAGCCTTAAATGTAAAGACCTTTACTATTTTCTCACCTTGGATTAAAAAAGAAGTTTGGAGTTTATTTGAAGATGATATTACAAATGTATCGGTTCATTTAAAAGATTATAATCCAGAAGTGATTAAAGCGTCTGCTTCTCCTAAAAAAGATTACGAGCAACTGTACTTAGAATTTAAATCAACATTTTACACAGAAAAACTAAAGCGTTTTTTAAACTAATTATGCCTTTACAATTCCGTGAGGTGTATGCGTGCTTTTATTAGCTTTTGTTTCCGCTCTAATTTTTTTGTTTTTCTCTATCATTTCCGGCTTTACATAACCACGTGCGTGATCTAAGTGTAAACATATAGCACTATAACGAATTTGCTTAGGCTTAATACCTTTATTCATTAAACGTTCGCCAAGTTCGCGGTCTTCGCCTCCATATTGCATACGCTCGTCAAAACCATTCGCATTTAAAATATCGTTTTTCCAACCTGAAGCATTATGCCCATTCCAACTGGCATTACTTGGTGTAAACTTGTTTAATAGCTTTTGTTTTAATCCTTTTGCTGTTAACTTATTATTTTTAAAAGATGATTTTAATCCGTTTGATAGTAACCAATCTAAGTCAAAACATTGCTGACTTAAAATATCTTCTTTAGTAATGGTATTAGAAATTGACATTGGTAACTTAAAATAACCACCAGACAAGAAATAACCTTCCTCGCGATTGTCTATATGTACTTGCACAAAATCTTTACGTGCCATACAATCGCCATCACTCATTAAAATATAATTGGCTTTACAAACCGAAATAGCTTTATTTAAGATTATACATTTCTGAAAACCATTATCTTCGTGCCATACGTGCTGAATAGGGAAACTAACTAAAGTTTTCATCTTAGAAATTAAATCGAATGTTGGTTGTTTAGAACCGTCGTCGGCAATAACAATCTCGAAATTTTTAAAACTTTGCGCCTCATAACTCCACAATACTTTTTCTAACCAAACTTCGGCATTGTAAGTGCTTATAATTATTGAAATATCTGGCGTTGTCATAAGATTTAATTCAGGTTACTTTATCTCACAAAAATAGTTATTTTTACATTATTATAAAGTGAATCGCTTGTGCAAAAACTAACTGTAATAATTCCTACCAAAAATGAAATTGAACATCTTGAAGCTGTCATAGCTTCGGTAAGTTTTGCTGATGAAATTATTGTGGTAGATAGTTACAGTACAGATGGCACTTTTGAGGTTGCTACCAAACTAGCTACCAAAGTTTTACAGCGTGAATTTGATTATCATGCATCCCAAAAAAATTGGACTATTCCACAAGCCAAACACGAATGGATTTTATTAGTTGATGCCGATGAACGTGTGACTCCAGAACTAAAAGATGAAATTTTACAACTTTTAAAACAACCAAATTCTAAATTTGACGGTTATTGGATTAAGCGTATAAACCATTTTATGGGACAACGCGTTAATTATAGTGGTTGGCGTAATGATAGTGTGATTCGTTTTTTTAAACGTGACACTTGTAAATACAAAGACAAGTTTGTTCACGAAGAAATTATATCTACTGGTAATATTGGCGAATTAAAACAAAAGCTAGAACACTTTACATATCGAGGAATGGATGCTTATTTAAGTAAAATGAATCGTTATGCCACACAACAAGCTAAAGATTACGATAAAAAAATGGGCGCTATTACGCCTTATCATTTTATTATAAAACCGTTTTGGGGCTTTTTTAAGCACTATGTTGTACAAAGTGGGTTTAGAGATGGCTTTGTGGGTTTCACCATAGGATTTATTCAAGCCTATGTCGTATTTATGCGTTATGTAAAATTGTGGTTACTTAGAAAAAACAGGCGTTAATCGTAGGTTTTCCAGAACTTAATTTTCTTTTTTAAACGACGTTTTCTGTGGTATTTTTCTTGAAACTCATTGGTGTACTGCCACATTAAATTAAAGACTTTGTCATAATCTTCATTAATACATTTGGCATACTCATCACTCATCACTTCTACCATATTTTTATGTATGGTCAATTTAGAAAAGTTTTTAATACGTTCTTCAAAAGACATAGGTTCGAAGTTCATTCGGTTTAAATCCACCAAATAAAATTTATAATCTTCTGTACTAATATCTATTAAGGTATTTCCAGGCGAATGGTCTAGAAAATTAACGTGATTTTCGTGTAATTTAAACGTGAAGCGCGTGAAAGCTCTTAAGAT
>DAISIZ010000178.1:0-3324 GCA_036821745.1 Aurantibacter sp.
AATTTAGGGCGTTTCCAATTCTCGGTAGAAAACGCATAAAGTGTTAAGTTTTCTACACCTAACTTGGCGCAAGATTCTACGGTTTCACGTACCGATTTTGTTCCATTTTCATGACCAATAGCGCGAATAAAGCCTTTTTGTTTTGCCCAACGACCATTACCATCCATTATAATGGCAAGGTGTTTTGGCAATCGGTCCTTATGTAAAGTATCTAATAAATTCATTTTACAAATTACAATAGCACGGATTACGACCAAATGTGTATGTTAAAGTTATTCCTGTAAACATATACCAATCGTTATTATTAATATTCCCAAAACTAAAGTCTTCAATATTCTCTTTAGTATCTGGCACACTTCCATCTAATTCATCGCTAAACGTGTAACGTGCACCAATTTCAAAAGCTAGAATAATATTATCAGTAATGGTTGTTTTATAACCTATTACCGCAGGAATTCCCCAAGCCTGACTAGATGTTTTCTCATCAGTTAATTGTCCGTTACTAGGATTAAAAAAGAAATTATCGTGAAAAGCAACCGTAGCACCTGTGTATAAATAAGGTGTAGATTTTGGTCCTGGTCTATGTAAGTCGAAATCAAAAAAAGTAAACTCCATTCCTAATGATAATTCAATAATATCATTGGTAAACTCATAACCTCTTAGCTTTCTGCTAATATCATCTGAATCTCCATCTTTCCCTTCTAACTGAGTAAATAATGCCGAAAAACGAAATGAATGCCTTGGGCTTCTATTCCATTTATAAATCCCACCAATAGCTAAGTTTTTTGGTGCGATGTACTGTGTAGAACCAACATCACCAATAAAATTACTACCGCCTAAAACCACACCAAATTCGTGAATTTGAGCGAAAGTTAAATGCGTGCAAAAAAGCAAGGCTATAATTACAATACTGTGTTTCATATCTTTTTAAGGGTTGCAAATATAATAAATAAGAATTGCCTATAACAATAGGTTTTAAATAGTTATACTTTTAACTCTATTATAAGTGAATTATTGTTTAATTACGCTTGTCTTGACCCCAAAGTAATTTATTTCGAAGGGTTTGTAAAAAGCTTTCGTGTTTAAGTTCTATCATTTTAATGGTAAAACCTGCTTTTTTAATAGTTACTGTAGAATCATTCTTTAAAGTTGCTATTCTAGAATCTAAAGACACTAAGTAATTTGGCTCTCTACCACTGGTTTTTAAAGTAATCTCCATATCATCTTGAATCACTAATGGTCTGGAATTTAAATTATGTGGCGCTATTGGTGTTAGAATTAAACTTGAGGTATTTGGCGTAATAATTGGTCCGCCACAACTTAACGAATACCCTGTAGAACCTGTTGGTGTTGAAACAATTAATCCATCGCTCCAATAATAGGTCAGAAACTCGCCATTCAAAGCAGTTTCAACCGTTACCATAGATGTGGTATCTTTTCTACTAACCGCAATCTCATTAATTGCAAAGTTTAAATCACCAAAAACATCAGGTTCATCTTTACTACTAATTTCAAGAACCGTTCGTTCTGAGATATCGTAATCCTTATTTAATATAGATTCAATGGCATTTTGAATTTCATTCGCTTGAATGGTCGCTAAAAACCCTAATCGTCCAGTATTAACGCCTATTAAAGGAATATCTAAATCTTTTAAAAAGGTTACTGCTCTTAAAATAGTACCATCGCCACCAACGCTAATTAGTAAATCGTAAGAATCATCTAAAGCAGTAAACGTGTCTAACTCCAAGAAAGAGTTTCGGTTTATGGCTTTATAAAAAGACTCTTCAACAACGACTTTAAACTCTTTTTTACTTAAAACTTCAATAAGCTTAATAAAAGAATCTAAGGATTTGTTTATCGCAAAACGACTGTAAATTGCAATTTTCATAACTACATATTTAAGTATTTATTCAAATAATCCGAACGCTCTTTAAGGTTTTCCATAAAGACATCATCTTCGGTTTCCGAAATAATATTATAACTATAACGTCTAAAACTTTGTATCACTTCATTTAAACTAGCATTCCCAATTTTAACGGTAATCTGAGCTAAATCGCGTTCTATTTTAGACACAAAAGCACCTAACACTTTTCCGTTATTTGTTTCTACAATCTGGGCAATTTCAGACATTGAATAATCTTGCAACCCTTTTTCCACAATTAAGATTCCACCAGCTTCCGAGAAAAATGGCGTTTCATTAAATAGATTAATAATATCGTTTAATTCGTAGTAACCTAAATAATTATTATGAGCATCCAAAACAGGCATAATATTGGCGTTATTTTCAGCAAAAACCTCCAATACATTTAACCAAGTTGCGGTATGACGCACAAAAAAACCTTCGGTCGCATAGGCGCAATCGGCTAAAGATTTATCGCTTTCAAAACAATGCGCATCGTTTTCCGAAATACAACCTAAATACACGCCATCATCATTTTTTACAGGAATATGCGAATAGGTTAGCTGATTAAACAACAGTTGTAAATCAGCTACTTTACCACTTAACAAAAGTGGTTTCACATCATTTATAATATAATTACTTAAAGGCATAAATTATAGGTTTCTTATTTGCAAATTAATCATTTTTTAAGTCAAAAACGGACTTGTACTTTGTATTTTTGTAATTATTAATACAATAATTATGACAAAGTTAAGCGTAAACATAAATAAAATAGCAACTCTAAGAAATTCGCGCGGTGGCGACACACCAAATGTGGTACAATTTGGAAAAGATGTACAACGTTTTGGTGCCGAAGGTGTAACCATTCACCCAAGACCAGACGAAAGACACATTCGCTATCAAGATGCATACGACTTAAAACCTGTGGTTTATACCGAATATAACATTGAAGGTAATCCTATAGAAAAGTTTATGAAAATGGTTTTAGATATAAAACCGACGCAAGTAACTTTGGTTCCTGACAGTATTGATACTTTAACCAGTAATGCTGGTTGGGACACGATTAAAAATAAAGATTTTTTAGTTGAAGTGATTGCCGAATTTAATCGCAATAACATTAGAACATCTATTTTTGTAGATCCAGTTTTAGAACAAATTGAAGGTGCAAAACTTACCGGAACCGACCGCATTGAATTATACACCGAAGCTTTTGCCGATGCCTACAAATCTGGTGACGAAAGTGGCATAAAACCATACACGGCTTGTGCAGAATTAGCCAATAGTATTGGTTTAGGCGTTAATGCTGGTCACGATTTAAGTTTAGACAACATAAAATTCTTTAAAGACAATATGCCTGGCCTGTTAGAAGTTTCTATTGGTCACGCTTTAGTTGCCGAAAGTTTATACTTAGGAATTGAAAACGT
>DAISIZ010000179.1:0-2410 GCA_036821745.1 Aurantibacter sp.
CTAAGGATGCAATTATCCCACCAATAATAATCGCTATAGGTGTTAGATTACCAATTAAGGAAACCGATATGCCAAGAATAGTGAAAATACCTCCGCCAACCATACCGCCTAAAGCAATAGCTATTAATTCGGTAAGTCCTAAGTTTTTATTTCTACTTCTATGTTGTGTCATACGTTTTTAATATACTTATTTGCTTTTTATAAGCAGTTAAAGATACTAAAAATGTATTGAGTGTTTTCTTGTTTTTCTACTCAATAATCAGCTTTGTTAAAGCAATTGGGTAACCACGACTTGTTGCTAATTTAGAAGCTAATATGTCTATGTCGTTTTTAGAAATAGCGTCTAATAATTCGTTTTTAAATGTTGTGCTTTCAATAGATGAAATAATACCTTCTTCTTGAATTTTATCCAAGACCTGGTTAGCAACTGTTAATGCCGATGAGGCTTTTATAATTTCACTTCGCGCATAAAATTTTTCAGGAAAACTAACTTCGCCAACTCTTAAAATAGGATCGTCTCCTGGAATTTGCTGTGCACCAAAAAGTGGTGCGCTTCCAACCGTGGCAGTTTTAAACGTAGGTATAAATTTAGTGACAAGGTTTATCGCATTTTCAGTGCGTTGTTCAGTTTCATTACTATTCCAACCGCTATTTAGTTTTTGATTAATAGCGTCGTTAAATTCAGGTTGTGCTTGGTTGGTTTTAGATTGCACTAAACCATTGTCAAATAAGGTGGTATCCTTGGTCATTCCGTGAATTTGGTAATAATCGTCGCAATAAGGTGTGAGTTGTACCATACCATTTGGAGTGCCACGTTCACCGTGAAAAATAAGTTCAGGAATTAAACCATTTGTTGGTTGCCATTTAGAAACATAGGCTGCTTTAAATTCTATTAAGCGTTTTACTTTTAAGTTTAAAGCGGTATCAATTTTACCAGTTAAAAACCCACAAGAATTCACTAAGTAGTTCACTTTGTAGGTTTTGTTTATAGTGTGTATTTTCCAGTTATGGTCTAAGTTTTCTAATCTTACATCTTCAACTTTAATCACATTTGTGTTTAGTTGTAGGTTGCAATGCTCCGTTTCAGTCAAGGCTAATTGAGCTTGTGCACCTAATCGAAACAAGTTCCAACCATATTCTTGTACAAGAATTACTGGTGTTTTTAATTTTTTATAATCAACTATTTTAATGGCATTTGTCATCCATTCGTCAGCCGATTGTGGTTGTTTTATTTCAGACTGATTAACTAATTCATCTAAATCCTCTTGATTATAAACTTTGAAATAATCTTCTGGCTTACCAAGAATTTCATTTTCAGAATCTTCTTTAATTAATTCCTTGTAGTAATCGACTAAAACTGTTAATCTGTTTAATATATCGTTAACGTTATAGCTTTCGGTTTTTGGAATGCTTATAAATGTTGGTCTCTTATCTATAGACTGCGGAAACAAGCGCGCCATAGCTATAGATTGTTTCATAAGCGTTTTACATTGCTCAATAGAAATGTCTGGATATAAATTTCCACCAGCGTGTAAATGACAAAAAGGCGATTGATTAACCACACTATCTTTTTTTTCAAAAAGAACGTTGTCTATGCCATATTTTGACAATTCTAAAGCTATAGTTACACCAGAAACACCACCGCCAATGACACCAACATTGTAAACTTTATCCATAATTAAAACAACTCTTGTAATGTATTAAAAGTGTCTACAACTATTGTTGGATTGTAGTCTTGTATATTTTCGTTGTAATTATAACCGTAGCTCACACCTATATTATCCATAGTTGCGTTTTGTGCAGCAAGAATATCATTTTTAGAATCGCCAACCATTACGCATTTATCTATACTAACATTAGCTGTTTTTGCTAAATGTAATAGTGGTAAAGCGTTTGGTTTTTTTTTAGCTAAAGAATCTTCGCCAATCCAAGTGGTAAAGAAGTCTTTAATTTCTAATTTTTCTAAAATTGGAGCGATAAAATAAAAAGGTTTATTGGTGCAAATCACCATTTTATAACCTTTGTTATTTAAGTAATTTAAAGTATCTAAAACACCTGGATACATAAATGTATCAATACAAGTGACTTCTTTATAGGCTAATAAGTAAGTGTTAAAAGCATCTTCCATAAAAGTCTCTGTTATTTCAGAAGTCATCGTGGCTTCTAAAGCTCTTTTAACTAATGGTTTTGCGCCATTTCCTATAAAAGGCGTGACTTGTTCAATAGTTAATTGAGGTAAATTATAATGCGCTAACATTTTATTTACAGCCAAAGTTAAATCAGGAATACTGTTTATAAGTGTTCCGTCAAAGTCGAAAATAATAAGTTCTTTGTCTTTAAAATTCACTGCGTCTTAATTTTCTACAAAGATGATAAGTTTTCATAAAATGGATTTCCTTTTTTTTCTATT
>DAISIZ010000179.1:2420-3242 GCA_036821745.1 Aurantibacter sp.
AAAAAATACAATTTAGTAGGTGTTTAATTCACTTTTTGAGTCTTTCGTTTAAGGATGAGATAGTTGAGGTGAAACGTCTCTGTTTTTGTCTATAAATTGAAATTTAAAACGTATTGTTTTTTAGTTCTTCAATCACTTCTTTAACACCAATACTTGCCGGTTTGTCAATCACTTTTATGGATTTGTCATTGGTTGAAGCTGGGTTTTTATCAATATAAAACTTAGGAATCGATTTAGGAACGAAATCCATTAAACTTGCTGCAGGATAGACTTGTAAAGAAGTTCCTATAATAACTAAAACATCGGCAGTTTCGCAAATACTAACAGCTTTATCTATAAGTGGCACCGCTTCGCCAAACCAAACAATATGTGGTCTAAGTTGAACGCCATTTTTATCTGTATCACCTAAATTAATATCGGTTTTGCAATCGTAAGTTATGCCATCTGTATTTACATTTCTGGATTTAAGTAATTCGCCGTGTAAATGAATTACGTTGCTACTTCCAGAGCGCTCGTGTAAATCGTCTACATTTTGAGTAATAATAGTCACGTTGTGTTGATGCTCTAATTCTGCTAAATCATAATGCGCTTGATTAGGTTTAACAGACAATAATTGCTGTCTACGTTGGTTGTAAAAATCCAATACCGAAGCAGGGTTTTTAGCAAAACCTTCAGGAGAAGCCACTTCCATAACATCGTGTCCTTCCCATAGTCCATTAGAATTTCTAAAGGTTTTAATCCCACTTTCGGCACTAATTCCAGCACCTGTTAATACCACAATATGTTTTTTCATACTTTAAAAATACATAAAACGACTTAAAA
>DAISIZ010000180.1:0-1861 GCA_036821745.1 Aurantibacter sp.
GGGAACGATTTAGTTGATGCAAGAAAAAAAACCTTGCAAGCTGGAAAAGCGTTAAATGACCAACCGGAAATAGAATGGTTGACAGAAAATAGTCGTAAGTTTTTAGAGTCTGGATATTTAACTGATGGTGTTACACCAGAGTTTCGTATTAGAGAAATTGCAGAACACGCAGAAAGCATCTTAAAAATAGATGGTTATGCTGATAAGTTTTACAAATATATGGCTGCTGGATACTATTCTTTAGCATCTCCAGTTTGGTCTAACTTTGGAAAGAAAAGAGGTTTACCTATTTCTTGTTTTGGATCGCACGTTGCCGATGATATGGGTGATATTTTATATGCGCAGTCTGAAGTAGGAATGATGTCTAAATTAGGTGGTGGTACTTCTGGATATTTCGGAAAGTTACGTCATCGTGGTGCGCCAGTTAAAAACAACGGAAAGTCTTCTGGATCTGTACATATTATGCAATTATTTGAAAAAATGGTTGATGTGGTAAGTCAAGGTTCTGTGCGTAGAGGTCGTTTTTCTCCATATTTACCAATAGATCACCAAGATATTCACGAGTTTTTAGAAATTGGAACCGAAGGGAATCCAATTCAAGAATTAACCCATGGTGTTACTGTAAGTAACAAATGGATGGAAGAAATGCGTGATGGTGATGTTGCAAAGCGTGAAATATGGGCTAAAGTTTTGCAGTCGCGTTCTGAAATAGGATACCCTTATATTTTATTTAGAGATAATGCGAACAATAACGCAGCAGACGTTTATAAAGATAAAAATATGGAGATTTACGCAAGTAACTTGTGTACTGAAATTATGTTGCCATCTAATGACGACTGGTCTTTTGTGTGCTGTTTATCATCTATTAATTTATTACACTACGATAAGTGGAAAGATACGGATGCAGTAGAAACACTAACTTACTTCTTAGATGCGGTAATGGAAGAGTTTATTACTAAGTTAGAAGTGTTTAAAGAGTCAAGTGATAGAGATGACGTGTTAACGTTTAAGTTCATGGAGAAAGCTTATAACTTTGCTAAAGAAAACAGAGCATTAGGTTTAGGTGCTTTAGGATGGCATTCGTTATTACAATCTAAAATGTTATCGTTTGATAGCAAACAAGCTTTCGATTTAAACTACGAAATCTTTAAAACTATAAAAGAGAAATCTTACAAAGCTTCGGAAGAGCTTGCAGTAAGATATGGCGAGCCAGAAGTGTTAAAAGGTTACGGTCGTAGAAATACAACCTTAAACGCTATTGCACCAACAACATCTTCGGCATTTATTTTAGGACAAGTATCTCAGGGAATTGAGCCAATCTGGTCTAACATTTATGTGAAAGATATTGCGAAGATTAAAACGACTATTAAAAATAAATTTTTAGAAGCACTTTTAGAAGAAAAAGGAAAAAATACAACTGATGTTTGGAGAGGTATTCGTGATATGGATGGTTCTGTACAACATTTAGAGTTCTTATCAGAGCACGAAAAAAATGTATTTAAAACGTATCCTGAAATCGATCAGTTAGATGTGGTTTATCAAGCAGCAAGTAGACAAAACTTTATTGATCAGGGGCAGTCTATTAACGTAATGGTTCATCCAGATATGCCAACAAAAGATGTGAATAACATATATATGACGGCTTGGCAAATGGGCGTAAAATCTATGTATTACCAACATAGTATGAATGCAGCACAAAAGTTTAAGCAAAAGAAAGAATGTACAAGTTGTGAAGGGTAACAAGTTGTAATTTCTTTCAATTTCATAACATAAAAACGTCTCTTTTAGAGGCGTTTTTTGTGTTTAAAAGATGAGGTGTTTTCTGCGGAAATAAACTGTTTTAAAATTTATATTTTTACAA
>DAISIZ010000180.1:1871-3172 GCA_036821745.1 Aurantibacter sp.
GCCGCTCATATCGCTATGATGGAAAGTGAAATCATAGAAAAGCGCCAATGGATGACCAGAGATTATTTTTTGGATTTAATAGGAACTACGAATTTAATTCCTGGGCCAAACTCTACCGAAATGACGATGCATTGCGGTTACGAACGCGCGGGAAAAATAGGGCTTTTTGTAGCTGGAATTTGCTTTATTTTTCCAGCAACAATTATCACTGGAATTTTAGCTTATTTGTATGTGGAATACGGACAATTACCAGAAGTAGAACCTTTTATTTATGGTATAAAACCAGCTGTATTAGCTATTATTGCAGGCGCAGTTTTAAAGTTGGGAAAAAAAGCCATTAAGAGTAAAGTTTTAATTGCGATTGGTCTTTTAGTGTTAACGGCAAGTTTATTAGGTGTAAATGAAATATTGGCTTTATTAAGTGCTGGTGTTTTAGGGATGCTATTTTTTTATGTGAAAGAGAAAGCCTTTAATAATGTAAATAGTTTTTCTCCTTTGGTTTTAGGTATAGGAATTCAAACTGCTATCGCGAAAGCTTCAATATTAAAAGTCTTTTTAATATTCCTTAAAGTCGGTGCTATTTTATATGGAAGTGGTTATGTGTTATTTGCCTATTTAGATGCTGAATTAGTTACTCGTGGTTTATTAACACGACCAGAATTAATTGATGCCATTGCGATGGGACAGTTTACGCCTGGACCAGTTTTATCAACCTCGACATTTATTGGTTATCAGTTGTCGGGAGTTTTTGGTGCTATTGTAGCGACGGCTGGTATCTTTTTACCGTCATTCTTATTTGTGTTATTGCTAAATCCGTTTATTCCAAAAATGCGTAACTCTAAATTATTACGTTATTTCTTAGACGCGGTTAATGTCGCTGCTGTTGCGGTTATGTTAGCAGTTTTAATCATTATGACTAAAGAGACTTTATTGGACTGGAAAGCTATTGTAATCGCTTTAGGTTCGGCTTATTTAGTATTTAAAACGAAGGTTAGTCCTATTTGGATTATTGTTTTAGGTGCAGTTATTGGTTTTCTATTAGTGCGTTTTTTGTAATGCCAATTATAATCTAAAACAAGCTCAATTCAGCTTATAAAAATAAAAAAGCCACCATAACTTTATGGTGGCTTTTTAGTAATCTATAAATAGCTTTATTACCTATCTGTGTCAGATATTGTTGCTCTTTCAACTGAACTATCGTGAGAGTTGTGATACTCTTCTAAAAGATTCATAGTTGCTGTTAATAGATCTTTAGTTTCTAATAATAAACCAAAGTATAAGGTCGTGTTTTTAGGACTTGA
>DAISIZ010000181.1:0-3112 GCA_036821745.1 Aurantibacter sp.
ATCGTATAATTCTTTAATGCTAAATATTTCTAATATTTCAATAATATCGCCATTGGCAATAAATCCAGCTTCACTAGTTGGCTTTACCCAGAAATAATTATTTTTTACAACCATTAAATAATCACCTGCAGAAATTTCATTTTCATTAAATAAAACGCGACTACGTATTTGCTGATTATACAAATTGGCGCGCTTGTTACTTCTTACAATAATTGTAGTTTCCTCGTAGCCTAAATTACTATACGCATCGTTAATGGCATCCATAATCTCATAACCGTCAACCAAACGCACAATATCTTTGTAACTTTTTAAATTAAATTGAAAACTCTCGTAAAACTTTGAAGCTATGGTTTCTCTAATTTCGGTAGCATTAAATAAAATACCAGACTCAAAACCTTGACGCACCACTTCATTTAATTCCAACTTAGACACATCTTTATTATAGTTTAAACTTAGCGTATCTTCATTTAAAGCAGGACTTAAATCTAATTTTACAGGTGGCAATTGTGCAGTATCACCTATAAGTAACAATTTACAATTCTGACCTTGATATACATATTGAATTAAATCGTCTAATAAAGAACCGTTTTCAAATAATTTAGAATCTCCAGGCGTATCTGGAATCATTGAAGCTTCATCAACAATAAAAATGGTGTTTTTACTTTTATTAGGTTGCAACACAAATTTTACGCCTCCACCTTTTTCTTTTTTAGGAAAGTAAATGCGTTTATGAATGGTAAAGGCTTCTTTTTTAGAATAATTAGAAATCACTTTAGCCGCTCGACCAGTTGGCGCCATTAGTACAGCACTTTTTTTTGCTTTCCACAAATGCGTTACAATTGTACCAACAATTGTTGTTTTACCAGTACCAGCATAACCTTTTAGTAAAAATAAACGGTTAGAATTATCATCAAAAATAAATTGCGACAAGTGTAATAATAATTCCCCTTGCTCTTGCGTTGGAGTAAATGGAAATTGCGCTTTTATTAAAGAATAAAATTCTGTGCTGGTCATTAAAAGTGTTATTTACAGGTTTTTTGTAAATATAAATTGAAATTAACGGTTATAACATTTTTACGAATAAAAAAAAATTGTAGATTTGTTGGAAACATAAATAAAAAAAAATGATTCTATACATTATTCTTGCTATTGTTTTAACAGTAGCTTTAGTTTGGTTAATTGATAAGTTTATCCCTAACAAATTAAGACCAGTAGTACACATTGTTTTATGGGTAGTTATTGCTGCTTTAGGATACATGACATTTATGTCTGTTTATCAAGAAATAGAATTTAACGATATTAAGAAAGCGCGTTATGCAGCTTCAATTGAAAAATTAATTGACATTAGAGATTCTCAATTAGCTTTTAATGAAGTAAATGGAAAATACACTAACAATTACGATTCTTTAATTAAATTCATTGAAACTGAAAAATTCACTATTACACAAAGACGTGATACTTCTGTTATAGACAAAGAATTAACAAAGCGATATGGTGGTGTTGAAACTACAAAAGATAGTATAATAATTGATACACTAGGATTCGTACCAATTAAGGATTCTTTATTTAAAACTTCTACACGTTATAAGAAAATGATGAATGTTCCTTTTGCTAAAGAAGGTACAACGTTCAAGTTAGATGCTGGTTTTATTACAGATAGTAACGATAACAAATTAGCAGTTTTTGAAGCTTCGGTTAAGAAAAAAGAAATTTTAGCAGACCAACCAAGAGATTTAATCTTAAAAGAGAATCAAGTTATTTCTGTTGAAGGTGTAAATGGTAATACCTTAAGAGTAGGTTCTATGCAAGAGGTTAAAACCATAGGTAACTGGCCAAAAACATATGGTAGCAACGAGTAATCATACTACAAATACAATTTCAAAAGCATTGTCCATTCAAATTAATTTGAGTGGACTTTCTTTTTGTGTGCTTAATTGCGACACAAATACAATTTTGCATTTAGAAACCGTAAACTTTGGCCATACTAAAAATCCTGAAACACTTCTAGATGCTGTAAAAACCATTTTTAATACCAATTCTGCTTTAGACGATTCGTTTAAAAACATTACAGTTGTTCATCAGAATTTATGGCAAACTTTAGTGCCAAAAGCCTTATTTAATAAAGAACACATTACCGATTATCTAAAATTCAACACTAAAATATTAGCGGGCGATTTTGTCGATTTTGATAGCATACCGCTTATTGAAGCCAATACCGTTTATGTCCCTTTTACAAATGTAAACAACTACATTTTCGAGCAATTTGGAAGTTTTGTCTACAAACACTCGGCTACTTTATTGTTAGAACATTTGGCTAAAGCCGAAAAAAACAGCACAAATAACTCAGTTTACATTAATATTGAAACCTTAAGTTTCGATATCACCGTTTTTAAAAACGGCGTTTTACATCTGTTTAATAGTTTTGAATATAGCAACGACCAAGATTTTATTTACTACATTTTATTTACGTTCGAGCAGTTACTACTAAATCCAGAAACGGTTACAACCTATCTAACTGGACGCGTTACGGAGCAAGATGCTTTATACAAAATGGCCTATACTTATATAAGACATTTATGCATTTACAATGCGGAACGTACATTTAGTTTTTCGGAAACCCCATTACAATCACAATATCACTTTAATCTTTTAAACAGTTTAACATGCGAATAATTTCAGGAGAATTTAAAGGAAGACGTTTACAAGCGCCTAAAAAATTACCCGTTCGTCCTACAACTGATATGGCGAAAGAGGCTTTATTCAACATTATAAATAACAACTATTATTTTGATGATATTAAAGTGTTAGACTTATTTTCCGGAACAGGAAATATAAGTTATGAATTTGCTTCTCGTGGTACTGAAGATGTGACTTGTGTGGACCAAAATTTTGGTTGCACAAAATTCATTAATCAAACCTCGGAAGAATTTGAAATGAATTTAAAAGTCTTTAAAAATGATGTGTACAAGTTTTTAGAACAATACACACAAGAGTCGGACTTAATTTTTGCCGATCCACCTTACGATTTTAGCTTAGAGAATTTTGCAAAAATACCAGAATTAGTATTTGCCAATAATTTATTAGCTAATGGAGGCGTTCTTATTGTAGAACA
>DAISIZ010000182.1:0-2989 GCA_036821745.1 Aurantibacter sp.
CCTTCTAATACGTGACTTGCAATTAGACTTTGATAACCAATATCTTCAATTAATAAATCGGCAGATTTACCGTGTAAATACACACCAAATAATGACGCTTGTAAGGCATCAAAACCTTGTGCTATTAATCCTGTAATAATTCCAGTTAACACATCGCCAGTTCCAGCAGTAGATAATCCTGGATTACCTGTGGTGTTTACAAATAACTTATTATTAAATACCGTAATGGTATTTGCGCCTTTAACAATAACAATCACTTTATGCTTTAAAGCAAAGGCTTTTGTTTTTTCTAACTTATCAAAATCGTTATCCCATTTTCCAACTAAACGTTCTAATTCTTTTGGATGTGGTGTTAAAATTGATAATTCAGGTAAATATTTTAAAAACGCGTTGTTTTCTGCTAAAATATTTAAACCATCAGCATCAATAACTAATGGTGCTTTATTAGCTTTTAAAAAGGCTTCAAAAGCTGTAACTGTATCTTTGTGTGATCCTAATCCAACACCTACGCCTACAACAGTTGGTTCAAAATCTAAATTTATATCTGTAATAAAGTCTTCGTTTTTATCGCAAGCAACCATAGCTTCCGGAAAAGCAGTTTGCAACACGTTATAACCGCATTTTGGCATATAAGCGGTTACTTTTCCTGCACCAGATAATAATACCGCTTTAGTTGCTAAAGTCACAGCACCAATCTTACCAAAACTACCACCTAAAATTAATGCGTGGCCAAATTCACCTTTATGAGAGAATTTTTGTCTTGGTTTGTATAATGGTAAAATCTCATTCTTACCAATAAGCTCTACTTCTGTTTCGGTTTCGCCAATAAATTGTTGGTCAATACCAATATCTAAAGCTTCCCATTGCACGGTATATTTCGCCGTTTCTGGTAAAAAGAACACTAACTTAGGTGTTTGAAAACTTAAGGTATAACCAGCGTTTACAACAGCTTCAGGATTAGTTGGTGCTTTATCAGTTTCTAAACCAGAAGGAATATCTACAGATAAAGTAAAGGCTTGACTTGCTCTAAAATGATTAAAAAATGAAACCACCCAATTATCTACTTTACGATTTAATCCAATTCCAAAAACAGCATCAATAATAATGTCATTAGGATGAATTTCTGGTAAAACAGAATCATCATTAAGCATTGTTGGCCACTCCTTAGTTGTGTTCTTTAAAGCTTCATAATTAATTAAAAAGTCTTTACTTCTGGTTTTACTATAGTTAATAATGCAAGTTTTCACATTATAACCGTGCGTTATCAAATGTCTGGCAACCACTAAACCATCACCACCATTATTACCAATACCACAAAATACGTGAATAGGCACTTGTGCACCTTGCATACGCAAGTGTAACCAATTAAAAATTTGGATTCCTGCGCGTTCCATTAATTCGGTAGATGATATTTTTTGAGCTTTAGCTGTAAACGCATCACCTGCATATATTTGTTCTTTCGAGAAGAGTTTCATTGCCTTTAATTTTATAAAAAACGAAGATACAGTTTATAGCTTTTAAGCTGAAATTATCCACGATTTAATTCAGCTAAACTTATAAAAACAAAAACGCCAAACTCATATAGAATTTGGCGTTTTTACAAAGGTTAAAAATGACTTACATTTTTGCTCCCCATTCTTTTAATGAATCTTTATTCATTTTAACATAATCAGCATTACCAGCTTTTTCAGCACCTGCTAAAGAGGCTTTAGCCGCTTTGATAGCACCTTTTTTATCTCCAGCTTTAGCTTTAATTAATGACTGCTGACGTAACCACCAAAAACGAGGTTGATCTTTAGTCATATTTACTGCTTTATCCATCCACTCATTAGCTTTGTTAATGTCTTTTCCAGATTCTAAATAGTAACGTGCAGAAGCATAATAATCTGCAGGAGCAGGACCAGCCATTACTTTAGTAATCGCTTCAGAAACTGCTTTATCAGTTGGTACTTCAATCTTAACATCTACCATAGTGTTTTCCCATAGTAAACTTAATACTGCAGAATTGTTTGTTAAGTTATCGAATGTCATTGTATACGTTTCAATATTCATTGGTAATGACATTGGCTTCGCGTTTACTGTAACTGCTTTAGATGCGTCCCAGTTTTGAGGTGTTCCCCAATTGTTTGTGTCATTATAAAATACAACTTCCCAAGATGATTTTCCAGGCTTAGTAAAAATAGCATAAGCACCAGCTTTTAATTCTTTACCAGCAATTACAACATCATTAGAAAATGAAATTATCGTGTTTTTATTAGCACCTGTTCGCCACATTTTTTCAAATGGTACAAGGTTTCCAAATATTTTACGGCCTTTCATAGAAGGTCTTGAATATTCTAAAGTCACATCAGTTAAACCTACTTTCTGTTCGATTTTTTGAAATGGACTTGGTTGTGGTGTTTCAATTTGAGCTCTTACTGAAACGCAAGAACATACTGCTAATACAGCTAAAACAATTAGTTTTTTCATAATAGTATAAATTTTTATGATGTAAAATTAGCGATATGCATATCTAAGACTGTTAATAAAACCTTAAAATACTAATGACTCGTTAAGTCTATTTCATCTTTTAATCGTAATATTGCAATATACAAATACAACCTATGGGATTATCTAAAAATGAGTTGTTTACAGAGCAACAAAACGATCTTGCTAATTTAGCTAAAGCCTTTGCGCATCCGGCTAGAGTAGCCATTTTAGAATATTTATTTAAAAGTAAGACCTGTATTTGTGGCGATTTAGTCGATGAAATTGGCTTAGCGCAACCCACTATTTCTCAGCATTTAAAAGAATTAAAAAACTGTGGATTAATACAAGGAACTATTGAAGGCACCAGTATTTGTTATTGTATTAATGCTGAAAAATGGGCGTCTAAAAAATCACTTTTATTACAATTTTTAAATCAAACTTCACACAGCACCAGCTGTTGTTAAACACATTATATTATGACAATATCACAATTTAAATTACACTTAAATACTTTAGAAAC
>DAISIZ010000183.1:0-2982 GCA_036821745.1 Aurantibacter sp.
TTTGTTAAGTTTATTTTAATCGCCATACTTACACAGTTAACTCATTTTCTTCTTTAGCTTGTTTTGCAATTTTAAAGACTTCACTTAAAATCATAAAAAATAACCCAAAGCAAAGCATTAACATAAATGGACTGAAGCTAAATGATAAAGCTAATTTTTGCTTTACAATTAAAGCATATAAAAATGAAGTTGATCCTGATAAGGTAGACGCTATAATTAAAGCTAATCCCATTTTGTGAAATCCATTTAATACCAAGTCACTAAAAACTTCAGTTTTTTGAAACTCTTTTAATATTTTTCGAAATTGAAATATAGAGTAGGCTATAATGAAATAAATAATGGCGGTAGATAATAGAATTAGTTTTGTACTTAGTTTAAAGTCTTTGTAAAAAAGACTTATCATACTATTTGTAGAAATATCAGATGAATTTTGAAGCGTTCCGTAGCCGACTATAAGTAACATAATAGGTGTTGTGATTAAGGCAAACAACCAAAACACATCCACTAAAGTTTTTAATACATTTAATTTTTTCATAATCATATTTATTATCGTTTAACAATAACAAATATATAAAAATTATTGATAAACAATAACTTTAAGCTTAAAATATTTTATTTGGGAGTTGAAGTAGATTTAGATTATACTAAAATGAAACACAAAAAAATCCCAATATCATATTATTTGATATTGGGATTTTAAATATAAAATATTTAGAAAATTACTTCTTTAAAGCATCTCTAATTTCCATTAATAACTCTTCTTGAGTTGGACCTTTTGGTGCTTCTGGAGCAGGCTCTTCTTTCTTTTTAGATTTTTCAATTCCTTTAATTACCATAAACATTACAAATGCTACAATAATAAAGTCTAAAACATTAGTAATAAAGTCACCATAAAGTACTGCTACTTCACCAACTTTTTCACCAGCTTCATTTAATGTACCTTCTTTAGCGATATATTTCATATCCTTAAAGTTAGTGTCAAATACTAAACCAATTAGTGGCGATACAATACCTCCAGTAAATGATTTAACAACATTGTTAAATGCTGCACCCATTACAAATGCAACTGCAATGTCAACTAAATTGCCTTTCATGGCAAATGCTTTAAATTCTTTTAACATGACTTAAAATTATAATTAGTTAATTAACTACAAGTTATGTAAAAAAAATAAGAATGTTAAAAAAGGGGATAGGCGATAAGTAATTATCGTTTAAAGGTTCTTTTTACTCGCTGAGATACACTTGTAATTAATTCATAAGAAATGGTGTTCCCTTTTTGTGCTAAATCTTGTGCGGTATGTTGTGCATCAAAAATAATAACTTCGTCACCTTCGTTACAGTTTATGTTAGTAATGTCTACCATAATCATATCCATACAAACATTACCAATAATAGGTGCTTTTTGTTGGTTAATAATCACAAAACCATTTCCTAAGCCTAATTGACGGTTAATGCCATCGGCATGGCCAATAGGTAAAGTGGCTGTTTTAGTGTTTTTTGTACAAATAAAAGCACGATTATAACCTAAACTTTCGCCTTTTTCTAAATGGTGAATTTGAGAAATACAGGTTTTTAAAGTCGAAATAGGTTTGAAATTAGCATCAAATTTAGGATCGTTTCCAAAGCCGTATAAACCAATACCAGTTCTAATCATATCAAAATGCGCTTCAGGATAATTTAAAGTTCCAGACGTATTACATAAGTGTAAGAATGGTTTGTAGTCTAAATCGTTTAAAAGTTGATTTGTAATGGTTTTAAAACTGCTAATTTGTTGTAAAGTAAAGGCGCGTTCGTTAGCATCTTCACTAGCCGCTAAATGCGAAAATATAGATGCGACCTTTATCGATGATTCTTTTTTTAGTGTTGTTATAATTTGGCTAACACCATCTAAATTAAAGCCTAAACGATTTAAGCCTGTATTAAATTTTAAGTGAACAGGATAATTGTTTTGTTGTTCTTGTTTTGCAACGGTAATGAATTCATTTAAAATACGAAATGAATATATGCTAGGTTCTAAACAATGTTCTATAAGTAGTTTGAAATTTATAGGTTGCGGATGCAGTACTAAAATTGGTGAGCTTATTCCTGCTTTACGTAAAGCAATACCTTCGTGAGCATAAGCAACTGCAAAGTAATTAACGTCTAAAGTCTCTAAATGTTTGGCAATTTCTTGCGCATCGCTACCATAACCAAACGCTTTTACAACAGCCATTATTCCAGTTTCAGTGCGAAGTTTAGAGTTAATGGTGCTAAAATTATGTGTTACAGCATTTAAATCAATCTCTAAAACGGTTTCACGAAACTTAAGCATTGTTATCTTTAGTTTCGTTAGAAATAGTTTCGCTATCTACAGGCATTTTTCTTACTTTTTCTCTAAGCGAAGCTTTGTAGTATGCTGCACGACTTAAGGGTTCGTACTCGTCTGTTTCGCCAAGCATAACAATGTTTTCATTGTTTGTTTTTCTATGACTGTATTGCGCTAAATTTCCTGTTTTGGTACAAACCGCATGTACTTTAGTCACGTATTCTGCTGTAGCCATTAAGTTAGGCATTGGTCCAAAAGGATTTCCCTTAAAATCCATATCCAAACCAGCAACAATAACACGAATGCCTTTATTGGCTAAATCGTTGCAAATACGTACAATCTCATTGTCAAAAAATTGTGCTTCATCAATACCAACCACATCACAACCGTCGGCTAAAATAGGAATGTTAGCTGCAGCGGGAACTGGTGTAGAGCGAATTTCATTGGCGTCATGAGAAACCACCATTTCTTCGTCATAACGTGTGTCTAATGCAGGTTTAAAGATTTCAACTTTTTGTTTTGCAAATTGCGCACGCTTTAAACGTCGAATAAGTTCTTCGGTTTTTCCTGAAAACATTGAGCCACAAATGACTTCAATCCATCCAAATTGTTCTTTCTGATTTACGGTATTTTCGAGAAACATTTTGTAATTTTAAGGCTTAAACGAAAAATAGTTC
>DAISIZ010000184.1:0-2973 GCA_036821745.1 Aurantibacter sp.
TATTTTCCAATCTATTGGTATTTCACCAATCGAAGTATTTTTATATCTCTCCATCATATCCCCAATCCCTTTAAAAATTCGTTCAATTTGGCATCAACATCAGCTTCTTGTGTATCTAAATCAGCTAAAACTTTTTGTACAGCCTTTACATCAATAATCGGTTCTGGTTCACTGGTGTCTATATAGCGGCTAATGTTGAGGTTGTAATCGTTTTCGGCAATTTCTGTTAGGTCAACAATACGCATGTATTTATCCACCTCAGTATTGGCATCGTAGGCCTCTACAATTTTGGTAACGTGTGTTGGCAATAATTCGTTTTGGTTTTTACCTTCTTTAAAATCGCTGCTGGCATCAATAATAGTCACCTTGCCTTTTTGGGCTTCGGTTTTATTTTTATTTATCAACCACACCGAAGCTGGTATGCCCGTGTTATAAAATAAACCAGAAGGTAGGCCTATAATAGCCTCAATTAAATCGGCCTCTAAAAGTGCCTGTCTAATTTTACCTTCGGTAGAACCTCTAAACAGTGTACCGTGCGGTAAAACCACGCCCGCTTTTCCGTCTTCTTTTAAAACGGCAATCATGTGTTGTATAAAAGCTAAATCGGCATAACCACGTGGTGCAATTCCGTATTGAAAACGTCCGTACGGGTCGGTCACTTCTTTTTTATAGTTGGGTGTTACTTTTTTCTCTTTGCCGTTTTTATCGAGCTTGGTTACTATGTTTGCTTCCGCTGGACTCCACCATTTATCCATAGAAAATGGTGGGTTTGCAATTACACGGTCAAACAATTTCAGTTCGTTGTCGTTATTGCGGTGTTTTGGGTCGGTTAAGGTATCACCTTTGCGTATATCGGCATCTGTAAAATTATGTAGCAACATGTTTAGCTTACCAATGGCCCACGTACCCAAGTTTTTTTCTTGTCCGTTTAAACTTACGTTAATATTGTTACCTACTTTTCCGTTAGGCAGCTGTGCCACGTAACGAGCCGACTCTATTAACATACCACCAGAACCACAAGTGGGGTCGTAAATGCTATGTTTTGGTTGCGGTTTTATAAGGTTTACAATAAGCTGTACCACACCACGAGGTGTGTAAAATTCTCCTCCTTTTTTACCAGCATCGTCTGCAAATTGTTTGATGAGGTACTCGTAGGCGTCCCCTAAAAGGTCGTTAGATTTTAAATGTGCATTGGCTAACGAATGTTGGTTAAAATGGCGTAATAAACGTTGTAGTAATTCATCACTTAGTTTTTCTTTATCACCAAACTTGGTGGCGGTCATTACACCTTCTAAACTGGTATTTTCTCGCTCTATAGCAGCAAAGGCCTTGTCTAATGCGATACCAATATTTTCGGTCTGGCTTTTAATGGTTTCCCAACGTGATTCTAATGGCAATTGAAAATACGTTTCATCTTCGGCATCTTCACGTGCAATGCCTTCACGTTGCATAATAGCTTCAACTTCTTCAAGAAAAACATCATTAGAACGCTTTAAAAATAAGAGTCCGAATATATAGTTTTTAAAATCGGAAGAATCGATACTTCCACGTAATATGTTTGCCGAATCCCATAGCCAAGATTCGAGTGTTTCTAAAGTTAGTTTATTTTCAGTCATCGTATTTTTAAGCAGTTTTTTTATTGTCAATAAGCAAATCTTTCACACTAATATTTAAAATATCAGCGATTTTGTATAAAACCTCAACACTTGGTTGGCGTCTGTTAGTAGTATAAGAAATTACCATATTATAGCTTTTCCCCAGTTCTTTAGAGAGCCAAATCTGTTTCAATCCCTTCTGGACCAACACCTCTTTTATTCGATTCATAATTATGTGAATTTTGCTTTTCGAATATAGTTAAAAACTATCATTAAACGATAGCATATTGCTTATAAAACCTAATGGTTTAGGAAGATTTAAAACAAGAACTTCTAAACACTTAAAAACTTGCACATTACAGACATTACCCCTTGACAATCCCGAAAAAAAGGAGTATATTTGTGTGTATAATCTTACCGTTATTACGGTGTTCTGTATTACCTAAAGAACACAAACAGCAAACAAACATTTAAACACATTGTAACTGGATATCCAGTTGCACAAACCTATATGCCTTCGGATAGTCCGAAGGTTCTGTAGCTATGGTCCATGCTGTAGCTACTGCTTAATTATTATAAAAAAATTATGGAAAAGAAAAACCAGCTTGAATTTTACAAGCTATTCAGACCTTTGGCCGAGGACAATAGGCTAACCGATGTTGAAAAAATTGTTGCCATGTATATCTTTACATTGCACAGTTTTAATCAGAAATGCTTTGCTACTAACAAGCAAATGGCCAGCGATTTAAACGTATCAAGCAGCGCTGTAGATGCTGCTATTAAAAAATTGCAATATGTTGGGTATATTAAAGATTTACGTGATGAACCTTCGATAAAACACTTTAGAATATGTGCTGCAAACATCGCAAATGCAAACTATTACAAGTTTTACAACGTATTGCTAAAATGTAATTTGAAGTATAGTTCTAAGTTTCTATTAACGTATATATTATCATACCACAACAGCAACAAAACATTTTATGATACCAATGCCAACATTTTAAAACGTATTGGTATTGGTAAAGAAGCTATAGCATCCGCTAAGCGTGAGTTGAAAATACAAGGTTGGTTAACAATTAAAAATCCACGTAGCCCTAGGCGTGAGTTTCATATTACAAAAGACAGAAACCCAATCGGTGAACTTACAGACATACAAGCAAAAGAATTAGCTGCTACCTTGCGCCCAGAAATAAGCGTTACTAAACCAAATAACTGTACTAATAACCCAAAACTAAGCGTTGTTAGCCCAGAAGTCAGCCACAATAAGATAACTAATAATAGAATTAAAAAAGAAAATAGTAATAATATAATATATAATAATATAAATGAAACTATGGTTACTGCTACGCAGTTAGAAACATTTGTAGATTTAGATTAT
>DAISIZ010000185.1:0-2964 GCA_036821745.1 Aurantibacter sp.
TTACATCTAAATCATTGGTAGGCTCATCTAATAATAAGACGTTACCTTCTTCTTTAAGTGTCATTGCTAAGTGTAAACGGTTACGTTCTCCACCAGATAATAAACTTACTTTTTTGTTTTGCTCACTACCAGAGAAATTGAATCGGCTTAAATAGGCACGAGAATTCACTTCTTTTCCGCCCATTAATACTAACTCTTGCTCGTCACTAAAGTTTTGCCAAATGGTTTTTTCTGGATCTATATTACTATGCGCTTGATCGACATAAGATACTTTAGCTGTTTCACCAACTTTAAATTCACCTTTATCTGGCGTTTGCTCGCCCATAATCATTCTAAAAATGGTTGTTTTACCAGCACCATTTGGTCCTACAACACCAACAATACCAGCTTGTGGTAAGTTAAAGTTTAAGTCTTCGTATAATAACTTATCATCAAAAGCTTTACTTACACCAACTGCTTCAATAACATTGGTTCCTAAACGTGGTCCGTTTGGGATGTAGATTTCTAATTTTTCGTCAAGTTGTTTTTGGTCTTGACTCATTAACTTATCGTAATTCTTTAAACGTGCTTTTTGTTTAGATTGTCTTCCTTTTGCACCTTGTTGTACCCATTCTAACTCACGTTCTAATGTTTTTTGACGCTTAGAAGCTGTTTTAGATTCTTGAGCCATACGTTTAGACTTTTGGTCTAACCAAGATGAGTAATTTCCTTTCCAAGGAATTCCTTCTCCTCTATCTAATTCTAAAATCCAACCTGCAATATTATCTAAGAAATATCTATCGTGCGTTACAGCAATAACAGTTCCTTTATATTGTGCTAAGTGCATTTCTAACCAATGTACCGATTCGGCATCTAAGTGGTTGGTTGGCTCATCTAATAATAATACATCTGGTTCTTGTAATAATAAACGACATAAAGCTACACGACGTTTTTCTCCTCCAGAAAGCACACCAATTTTCTTATCGCCTTCTGGTGTACGTAAAGCATCCATTGCGATTTCTAACTTGGTATCTAATTCCCAAGCGCCAGCAGCGTCAATTTCATCTTGTAAAACAGCTTGACGTGCCATTAACTTATCCATTTTGTCAGCGTCAGAATACACTTCTTCTAAACCGAACATGTCGTTAATTTTATTATACTCATCAAGAATGGCAACCGTTGCGGCAGCACCTTCTTTAACAACTTCTAAAACCGTTTTTTCAGGATCTAACTGTGGTTCTTGCTCTAAGTAACCCGTAGTAAATTCTTTATCAGAAGTTAAATCACCTTGGAAATTTTTATCAATTCCAGCTATAATCTTTAATAAGGTTGATTTACCAGAACCGTTAAGACCTAAAATTCCAATTTTCGCACCGTAATAGAAACTCAAATAAATGTTTTTTAATACTGGTGTATTTGCAGACTTAAACGTTTTTGTAACGCCAGTCATTGAGAATATAATTTTTTTATCGTCAGACATTGTATTGTTATTAGTTGGTAACATTTAGATTTTAGTTCTTTATGCTTTACCAGTGTTATTTTGAAATATTATTAGAGAGATTTTATTAAGAAGTAGTTCTTGACTTTAACAAAACGTACAATATTAATTATCAAATAGTTAAATTTTCAAATTAAAACATTGTTTTAAACACGTCCTTTAAGTGCATTAAAAACCCAAGCAATAGCGAAAAAACCAATACCTACAGCGCCAAATCCGTAACCTGCAACATCATCATATCTAAAGGCTCCAAGAGCGATTAAGGCTAACCCTACTATTATCATTATGGTAGTAGCCCAAGCTAAAACCGTATTTTTATTCATTGACATAATCTTTTCTTTAAAAATAGAAACACAAATATCGGTTATTTTAACAAAAAAACACGCTAAATATCGTGCTTTTTAATCTTCATATCCTTTGAAAAAACTATTCTTCAAATAGCTAAAACATAGGTACTTCAATAAATAAAACTTGAGATTTTTCTTTTGATGTCATTTTAAATTCGTCGGTTTCAGTAATTCCTATCGCATCTCTTTGAGATAATGTGTAATCATTTACAACCACTTCTCCCGAAATAATCATTGCATACACACCATTTCTCTCATTGGTTATTCTGTAGGTAAAAGTTTCATTTTCTTTTAAATCTATTCGAGATAATTTAGCATCTTGATGAATTTTCAAACTCTCTTCATCTGCATCATTAAAACCAGAAACTAGTGTTTGAAGTTGACCTTGACGTTCTTCAGCTTTAAATATTTTTTGATCATAACGTGGCGACACATTGGCTTCATTTGGCATAATCCAAATTTGAAACAGTTTTAAATCTTCTGAAGAAGAACCATTAATTTCAGAATGTTGCAAACCACTACCAGCACTCATCACTTGTACTTCGCCTGGCTTTACCTCTTGCCATTCGTTATGCATAGAATCTTTATGTTTTAAAACACCAGATAACGGAATGGTAATGATTTCCATATTATCGTGCGGATGCGTCCCAAAGCCCATACTTGGTGAAATAATATCGTCATTCAAAACTCTTAAAGCACCAAATTGAAGTTTCTTAGGATCGTAATAACGCGCAAAACTAAATGAATGCTTGGCTTGTAACCAACCGTGATTAGCAATACCTCTTTCGTCGGATTTATGTATAACTTGTTTCATAATTTAAGGTCTCAATTTGTCTAATAAACGATTCAATTGTTGGGCTTCTTTTTCCGATAGATTTTGAATTATTGTTTTATATGCTTCCGATGGAATTGCACTTAACAAGTCCAAACCTTTTTGTGTGATTTGAATATGAACCACACGTCTATCTGTTTCACAATTTAAACGTTCAATTAAAGCTTTGTCAATTAATTTATCGGTTAATCGCGTCACATTTGGCGAACGGTCAATCATTCTGCTTTTAATAGTTTGCACTTTTAAAGGCTGATTTGCACCACGTAAAATTCTTAAAATATTATACTGCTGTGGCGATAAACCATAGG
>DAISIZ010000186.1:0-1179 GCA_036821745.1 Aurantibacter sp.
AGCTAAAGGTGAGTTTTTGTGTATTCTAAATCCAGATACTATTATTCCTGAAACTATTTTTACATCACTTTTAGAATTTAGTAAAACGATAACTAATTTTGGAATTATAGGTTGCCAATTAATTGATGGTAAAGGCGCTTTTTTACCAGAAAGCAAGCGTAATGTACCTAAGCCAAATATTGCTTTAAAAAAGCTATTAGGAAATACAGATGCGTATTATGCCAACCATATTGATAGAGATAACGTCGGAAAAGCTAGTGTTTTTGTTGGTGCTTTTATGTTCTTAAAACGCTCTATTTATAACGAAGTTGGTGGTTTTGACGAGCAGTATTTTATGTACGGCGAGGACATCGATTTATCTTATAAAATAGAACAAGCAGGTTACCAAAATTACTATTACGGTAAAGAAACCGTAATTCATTATAAAGGTGAAAGTACCTTAAAAGATAAAGTTTATGCGAAGCGTTTTTATGGCGCGATGCAAATATTCTATAAAACGCATTTTAAAAAGCATTTGTTGTTTGATGTTTTGGTAAACGTAGCAATTAAACTATTACCATTATTACCTAAAAAAGAAGCGATTTTAGCAACTCCGATGAATCAATATGTGTTCGTGTCTAATCAATTGTTGGCTAAGCTTCAAATAGCTTTAAAACATAATGTTTTAGTTGAAAAAGGCCTGACGAATCATCAGCAAGTAGAAATTATTTTTGATGCCAATTATAAATCATTTTCTGAGATTATTCAATCCATGAAAACTTCACAAACGACTGATAATAATCAGTTTAAAATCCTGTCTAAGGATCATAATTTTATTCTTGGAAGTAACTCTTCACTAACCAAAGGCGAAGTCATTTCAATTTAAGATGTTGTTTCGAAGCCAAAAAAGATAGGGATAGCGTAAGTTTATGTCTATTTTTTTAGTAATTTTGTAAACTTTAATACCAAAATAAGCTCTAAACTAATAATATGGCAAGATTTGAACTTAAGTTACCAAAAATGGGAGAAAGCGTTGCAGAAGCAACAATTACTTCATGGTTAAAAGAAGTTGGAGATACAATTGAAGCAGATGAATCTGTTGTGGAGATAGCAACCGACAAAGTTGATTCTGAAGTTCCTTCGACAGCTGAAGGTGTTTTAATTAAAAAATTATTTAATGAAGGTGATGTTGTTCAAGTA
>DAISIZ010000186.1:1189-2920 GCA_036821745.1 Aurantibacter sp.
AAGTTGGAGAAACTATAGAGTCTGATGAAGCAGTTTTAGAAATTGCAACAGATAAAGTAGACAGCGAAGTACCAAGTGAAGTAGATGGCGTTTTAGTAGAGCGTTTATTTGAAGTTGACGACGTAGTTCAAGTTGGTCAAACCATAGCAATTATAGAAACTGATGGTGATGCTACCGCAGTAACGTCAGTAGCCGATGCTAAACCAGCTGCAACAGCTGAAGCTGTTAAAGCGGTAGAAACTTCGGTTGAGACAGCTAAAGAAACTGTAGCTATAGAAAGTAATGGAGATCGTTTTTATTCGCCATTAGTTAAAAATATGGCTAAGGAAGAAGGTATTGCTCAAGCTGAGTTAGATACAGTTCCTGGAACAGGAAAAGATGGTCGTGTTACTAAGGCAGACATGGTGTCTTATTTAAAAAATAGAGGTTCACAACTAGTTGCTGCTAAACCAGCCGCTGTAAAATCTGTTCCTGCACCAAAAGCTGCACCAGCTAAAAAGGCAACGCCATTAGCAGTAAACGAAGGTGATGAGGTAATAGAAATGACTAGAATGGGTAAATTAATTGCCCACCATATGGTAGATTCAGTACAAACAAGTGCACACGTACAAAGTTTTATTGAAGCTGATGTAACTAATATCTGGAACTGGCGTAAGAAAGTTAAAGATGGTTTCATGAAGCGTGAAGGAGAGAATTTAACCTTTACACCAATCTTTATGGAAGCGATTGCGAAAGCGTTACGTGATTTTCCAATGATGAACATCTCTACAGACGGAACAACCATTGTAAAGAAGAAAAATATAAACTTAGGTATGGCAGCAGCTTTACCTAGTGGAGATTTAATTGTGCCGGTAATTAAAAATGCCGACCAATTGAACCTTGTTGGTATGACTAAAGCGGTAAACGATTTAGCAAAACGTGCCAGAGAAAATAACTTAAAGCCAGACGATATACAAGGTGGAACTTACACAGTTACTAATGTAGGTACATTTGGAAGTATTATGGGGACACCTATTTTAAACCAGCCACAAGTCGGTATATTAGCCTTAGGTGCTATTCGTAAAACACCTGCGGTTATAGAAACACCAGAAGGTGATTTTATTGGTATTCGTTACAAAATGTTCTTATCACATTCTTACGACCACAGAGTTGTAAATGGTGCTTTAGGTGGACAGTTTGTAAAAGCAGTTAAAGATTATCTAGAAGCTTGGGACAAGAATAGAGAAATCTAATAGTTTCAAAACATAGATCATAAAAAAAAAGCTCAACCTAGGTTGAGCTTTTTTGTTTTTACTGTTTGTCAATGTTTTATATACGGATGTTGTGTGCAGTTTATTTTTAAATAAAGTATTTACTTTCTTAAAATTATATTGGCCTTAATTATCTTAAATGAATTTTCAGTATCAATATTTAGTTTAGCTTTAAAAGTATATACACCATCCTCTTTAACAGTAAAGATTGGATTATTTTTCCCTTTTACATTTTTCTTGATTCCATATTTTATAATATGTTTCTGTTTTTGATGGTCTTCTCTTTCATCTTCATTTTTTTTCCATCCAAATATTGTAAAGCGATTTTCATTATATCTTATCCAATCCGGATTTCTCTTTTTTGAAATAATCCACATTGCAGTAGAAGATAAATATTTTGGATTTGTACTTAATGGGTTATAATTATATTGTGTGTAAAACTCACCATCTTTATAAATTTTCACAGAATAGCCTATCTCTA
>DAISIZ010000187.1:0-2800 GCA_036821745.1 Aurantibacter sp.
TTCTGTGTCTATTGGGCGACGTTTACAAGATCCTTTAGCCGAATTGGTTAAGATTGATGCCAAATCCATAGGCGTAGGACAATACCAGCACGATGTAGATCAAAATAAACTGCAAACCGCTTTAGATACTGTTGTGGAACATTGTGTTAATGCAGTTGGTGTAAATATTAATACAGCCAGTAAAAGTTTGCTAAGTTATGTCTCTGGAATAGGGTCAAAATTAGCCGAAAACATTTGTGAGTATCGTTCTGAAAACGGAAGTTTTAATTCCAGAACCGAGATTAAAAAAGTACCTCGTTTAGGCGGAAAAGCGTTTGAGCAAAGTGCTGGTTTTTTACGAATTAAAAATGCTAAAAATCCGTTAGATGATTCTTCGGTGCATCCAGAACGTTATGCTTTGGTAAAGCAAATGGCTAAAGACGCTAAGGTTTCGGTGGAAGAATTAATTGGTAATAGTTTAGTTTTAGATCAAATTCAACTTAAAAACTACATCACAGAAGCGGTTGGTTTATTAACCTTAGAAGATATTATTGCCGAGTTAAAAAAGCCAGGTTTGGATATAAGAGAGCAAGCTAAAGTGTTTGCATTTAATCAAAATATAAAAACGATTGAAGATGTAAACGTTGGGCAATTATTACCAGGAATTGTAAATAATATTACTGGTTTTGGTTGTTTTGTAGATATTGGAATTAAAGAAAGTGGCTTAATTCACGTTTCTAATTTAGCCGATGCTTTTGTAAAAGATGTAAACGAACACGTTAGTCTTCACGAGCAAATTATAGTAAAGGTTTTAGAAGTTGATGTGGCTCGTAAACGTATTCAATTGAAGTTGGAGAAGAAGTAATTGATTTACTAAAATTAAGATATTAAAAAAGGCTCATTATGAAAATAATGAGCCTTTTTTGTATTTATAATATAACCGATTTAAAACCCAGCTAAATTGATAATCTTACCAGGAACGATAATCACTTTTTTAGGTGTTTTACCATCTAATTGTTTTTGTGTGCGTTCATCTGCCATTACTATTTTTTCAATTTCGTCTTTACTTAAGTCTAAAGATAATTCTAACTCAAAACGTTTTTTACCGTTAAAAGAAACCGGATATACTTTACTGCTTTCTACTAAGTGACTATCATCAAATTCAGGGAATGTAACTGTAGAAACCGATGTTGTATGACCTAACTGACTGTATAATTCTTCTGCGATATGTGGTGCGTAAGGCGAAATTAAAACTAATAAAGGTTCAAGAATTTCTTGACTTGTACATTTTTGAGCCGTTAATTCATTAACCGCAATCATAAACGTAGAAACCGATGTGTTAAAAGAGAAATTCTCAATATCTTCTTTAACTTTCTTAATCGTTTTATGTAACGTTTTTAAATTGTCTTTTGTTGGCTCAGCATTTGTGGCTTTACAACCATTGTCATCAACGTATAATTTCCATAGCTTTTTTAAGAAACCGTGAACACCAGTAATTCCTGCTGAATTCCAAGGTTTGTATTGTTCTAATGGTCCTAAAAACATTTCGTATAAACGTAAGCTATCTGCACCGTAATCTGCACAAATATTATCTGGACTTACTACATTGTATTTAGACTTAGACATTTTTTCAACTTCACGTCCAACTTTATAAACACCATTTTCTAAAATGAATTCAGCATCTTTATAGTCAGCTCCAAATTCAGCATCGTTCTTTAAACCTTCAATATCTAATTCATCTGAAGCATTAACGTACTGAACTTTTACGTGAATTGGTGAGAAATTTAAAGAGTGTATATTTCGATTCTCTTCAATATCGATAATTGAAGAGTTTAGGAAAGAGAAATCTTCTTTTTTATTAGAAGAAACCATAATTAATTTCTTAACATCAATTGTTTCAACGATTGCTTTTTGTTTGTCTTTTAGGAATTGTTCATTTGAAATAGAAGAATTAAAAATTTCGTTTTCTAACTTACTATCTGTAAATGTTATTGAATTTAGTCTATAAACAAAAGCACTCGTACCCAAAATCATTCCTTGGTTAATTAACTTTTTGAAAGGTTCTTCAATGTTAACAAAACCAAGATCTTTTAAGAATTTCACCCAAAAACGTGAGTATAATAAGTGACCTGTAGCGTGTTCGCTACCACCAATATATAAATCGACACTTTCCCAATAGTTAAGCGCTTCTTTAGTTGCAAAATGCTCGCCTCTTTCTGCTTTTTCTTCCATATAACGGAAAAAGTACCAAGAACTTCCAGCCCAACCTGGCATTGTGTTTAATTCTAATGGGAAAATAGTTTTATGATCTATTAAATCATTACTAACTACGGTTGCTTTTTCAGTATCCCAAGCCCAAACATCGGCGCGACCTAATGGCGGTTCACCTTCTTCGGTTGGTAAATATTTTTCAACTTCTGGTAATGAAATTGGTAAATGTTGCGTTTCAATCATTTGTGGCTTTCCATTTACATAATACACTGGAAATGGTTCACCCCAATAACGTTGGCGACTAAAAACTGCATCACGTAAACGGTAATTTGTTTTTCCTTCACCTTGTTTAATTTGCGTTAGATTGTAAATCGCCAATTTAGAGGCTTTCTTATAATTTAAGCCATCTAAGAAATCGCTGTTTGCAATTTTTACGTTGTCTTTTCCTGCAAAAGCTTCTTCAGAAATATCGACGCCATCAAAAATATTAGGAATAGCAATATTGAAGTGTTTTGCGAAATCATAATCACGTTGGTCACCACAAGGAACAGCCATAACTGCACCAGTTCCGTAGCTTGCTAATACGTAATCACCAATCCAAACTGGAACA
>DAISIZ010000188.1:0-2758 GCA_036821745.1 Aurantibacter sp.
TCATTTAACACAGGAATAATTATAGAAATTTTAGTCATTTAAATCCCAGTTGTAATCTTTATAGCTCACTTTAGCTTTGTTAGAAATATTAATCTCTGAATAGCTATTTATAAATTGTAAAACCGAACCATGTGTGGTTTTAAAATCTTTAGCAAACCACTTAAATATTTTAGAAATTTTTACACGATTTTCGCTAAGTTCGTTGCGTTTATTGTCTTTTAAAAAACCTTTTGTGGCTTTAGTTAAAAGTATTTCGGTATTTAAATCAGTAAAGGCTTGGTTTTGTAATTGCGGACAAGAGAATGACGCGCAAACAATTCCAAAGTGAATGCGTGGTTCATTCATTTTACGTAAGATTTGGTGTTCAATATCATTAAGGTTTATCCATTTGTCGCCAAATTGCCACAAACGTTGGTTCCAAGGTTTTTTTATGTCTTTTATGCTTTTTACAGGATAGTTTCTTAAAATTAAATCAATAGTTAAAGCATTGTATGCATTTATCCAATACGCTAGTTTGTCTTCCTTAGTCCATAGTGAAGTTGGTTGGGTTTTACCTAACTCTGTAATATAACCTCTTAGTTTAGAAATATCAGTTTTAAATCCTTTGTAGTTTACGTTTCCTTGATTTGATACGTGTTTTTGTAATAAATCATTAAATGAAGAATGGCTCAAAACGTCATTGTTTTCTGTGTTTATTTCTGTTGGAATAATAACTTCCGTTACAGTTTCATTGGTTTCGTCTTTAACTTCAGGATCTTTTGTTTCACTAACAACAATTTCTGGAGTTGAAGTTTCCGTTTTTACTGAATCCTGTTCCACAACAACCGTTTCAGTTGGAGTAGTAGTGACTAATGCTTTTTTAGTACCACAACTTGTTATAAAGCTTATGGTGAATATAAATAGGATTATATGTTTCATTTTTTTTGTAAAGGATAAAGTTCTTGACTAATAAAATCTTTAGGGAATGATTCATCACCTGGGAAACCTAATTCTATATCTTTTCCGTCGTGCGGAATATAGCTTGTTTTAAATAGGTAATCCCAAATACTAAGGGTTAATCCAAAATTCATTCCTTTAGGTAAATGTTGTGGTAAAGTTTTTGCGTGATGCCAAATATGCATTTTTGGATTGTTAAATATGTATTTTAAAACGCCATAATCCCAATCTAAGTTAGCGTGATTTAAATGTCCAATGGTAATAGTGAAAAAATGAACTATCGCAACATCTTTAGCTGTGAAGCCACCAATAATAGCAATAGGGATATAAAGTAACGATTTGTATACTATAGGTTCCATCCAATGGTAACGCAAATGCGCTGCAAAACCCATTTGTTTCACGCTATGATGCACTTTGTGGAAATTCCATAAAAATGGCACACGATGTAATATGTTATGAGTGCACCATTGTACAAAATCACTCACCATAAAAAACACGAATAGACTCCAAAATTTAGGTAAACGGTTAATGTCTACTAAACGAAATTTTTCTAGGTCTAAACCAATTTGTAATAACACTTGATTCGCAACATTAGCCGTTGCATCAGATAAGGCTATTAGAATAATAAGGTTTAAAATAAAGAAATTGAAAAACATATAAAAGGTGTCTAACCAAAAGTCCTTTCTAAATGTTGATTGGTTTTTGCGCCAAGGAAATATTAATTCTAATCCAAACACTACTATAGATATAATAATAAGACCATAAAAATAGTTGTCCCAGTCAGAATTAAACATAATTTGATTCTTTAGGTAATTCCAATAGCCAGAATAGGATTGTAGTATATTATCTATGATTGAAGGCAATTTTTTCTTTTTTTAAGTTGTCGTTATATAAAGATAATCCTTTCATCAATATATAACGTACAATGTATATCTAAGTTTTGGTATAAAATTAGGTGTTTAGCCTATATTCTAAATCATTATATCAACTATTATACCTATCATTGTGGAAATATATATAGAGATGAGTTTGGAAAGAGAGCTAAAAAAGCGAAGTGGTAATAAATGTGAATTGTGTAGTAATGAAGAATCATTAATCGTGTTCACATTAGAAGGAGCAAGGGAGCAAAATTTAAAAACTCAAATTTATGCATGTAAAACTTGTGTAAGTCAAATTGAAGATAAAGAGCTTGCCGAAGAAAATCATTGGAGATGTTTAAATGATAGTATGTGGAATGAAAATGAAGCAGTGCAAGTTCAAGCTTGGAGAATGTTAAGTCGTCTAAGAGAAAAAGGATGGACTCAAGATCTTTTAGATATGATGTATTTTGAGGAAGATGTTCTAGACTGGGCTAAATCTACTGGAGAAGGTGAGGAAGAAGAAGGGAAGCTTATTCATAGAGATGTTAATGGTGTGCAACTAAATGCTGGTGATTCTGTAGTATTAATTAAAGACTTAAAAGTAAAAGGGTCAAGTATGGTAGCAAAGCAAGGAACTGCAGTTAGAAGGATCTCTCTAGATCATATAAATGATAAGTACATTGAAGGTAAAGTTGGCGCGCAGCAAATAGTTATAATCACTGACTATGTGAAAAAACTCTAATAAAATTATATGCAGGCGTCTTTGCGTCTATAGGACTAAAAGCCATTCTATATTATGTATTGAGTGGCTTTTTTATTTAAAAGATAGTAGTGTTCTTGAGTTTAAGGTGTGGAAATTAATACTTATTCGTATGTTGTTTGTTAATTGATTTTGTCCAATCCCTTTAAAAACAGCACCTTAAAAATTAGTTTAAAAAAAGGTTAAAAAAGGTTTGGTGATA
>DAISIZ010000189.1:0-2750 GCA_036821745.1 Aurantibacter sp.
AATCCTTCACGCAAATATAACGTCAATTTATAATTTGGCATAATATTTAAGCATTACAGATATAAACCTTAAATTTGCACGCGTTTAATCACGTAATAAATTTAGTAAAACCCATAAATGGCACGCATTTTAGCAATAGATTTTGGAAAAGTTCGCACTGGATTAGCAGTAACCGATGAGCTTCAAATAATAGCATCAGGTTTAACAACCGTTGTAACCAAAGACGTTATTGCTTATTTACAAGACTATTGTAAAAAAGAACAAGTCGAATTATTTCTTGTTGGCGAGCCAAAACAAATGGATAATACCGCAAGTGAAAGCGAAAGTTTAATCCTTCCATTTATTGGCAGACTAAAACACGCTTTTCCAGAGATGCCAATAAAACGTGTCGATGAGCGTTTTACATCAAAGATGGCTTTTCAAACTATGATAGATAGCGGACTAAAGAAAAAGCAACGCAAAAATAAAGCCTTGTTAGACGAGATTAGTGCCACAATAATTTTACAAAGTTACCTTTACAGTAACTAAACACAATACCAAAAAAAGTATATAATGATATTACCAGTTGTAGCCTATGGCGATCCTGTTTTAAAACAAAAAGCAAAAGATATTACACCAGAATATCCTAATTTGAGTGCTTTGTTAGACAACATGTACGAAACAATGTATGGCGCACATGGCGTTGGTTTAGCGGCACCACAAATAGGAAAAAGTATTCGTTTATTTTTAGTCGATGCATCACCATTTGCAGACGATGAAGATTTACCAAAAGGAGAACAAGAGTTTTTAAAAAACTTTAAACATACATTCATTAATCCAGAAATTTTAGAAGAATCTGGAGACGAATGGGCTTTTAACGAAGGTTGTTTAAGTATTCCAGATGTTCGTGAAGATGTGTTTAGAAAACCAAATATTAAAGTGCAATTCCAAGACGAGGATTTTAAAACTCACACTATGGAATTAACAGGTTTAGCGGCTCGTGTATTTCAACATGAATACGACCATATAGAAGGTGTTTTATTCACTGACAAGTTATCAAGCTTAAAAAAACGATTAATAAAAGGTCGTTTAACAAATATCTCGAAAGGAAAAATAAATGTGGAATATCGTATGAAATTCCCATTAGCTAAAAAGAAGCGTTAAAAATTTGCATAACCATTGTAAAGAATAGATATTTGCGACCCTTAAATTTTATATTATGGCTTTAGATAAAGTATTATCAATCTCTGGAAAACCAGGATTATATAAATTAGTAACTCAAACACGTTCTGGATTTTTAGCAGAATCACTTACCGATAAAAAACGTATCTCTGTTGGTATCCAACAAAACGTTAGTATTTTAAGTGAAATTGCTATTTACACTTTAGAAGAAGAAATGCCTTTAAAAGAGGTGTTTAAAAAGATTTCTGAAAAAGAGAATGGTGGAGAAACAAGTGTATCTCACAAAGTAAGTAAAGACCAATTAGAAGAGTATTTCTTTGGTGTGTTACCAAATTATGACGAAGATCGTGTTTACGCAAGTGATATTAAAAAAGTAGTGTCTTGGTACAATACTTTACTTAAAAACGATTTATTAGACTTCTCTGAAACAGCTTCAACTGAAGAAGAAGAGTAGTTTACAATGTTATAATTGCTTAATTTAAAAATGTAGCAATTCAAAACCTATAAAAACATCCAGCTTATTGCTGGATGTTTTGTTTTATGTACTTTTATTTAAAAATAGACTTTTATGAATACCAGAGCAGACCAATTAAAAGCATTTGACCGTTTATTAACTATAATGGACGAGTTACGCGAGCAATGTCCGTGGGATAAAAAGCAAACTATGGAAAGCTTACGCCATTTAACTATAGAAGAAACGTACGAGCTTGGTGATGCTATTTTAGATAATGATTTAGAAGAAGTTAAAAAAGAATTAGGCGATGTCTTATTACACTTAGTATTCTATTCTAAAATAGGAAGCGAAACCAAAGATTTTGACATTGCAGATGTCTGTAACGAAATTTGCGATAAGTTGGTGCATCGTCATCCGCATATATATAGTGACGTTGTGGTTGAAGATGAAGAAGAAGTCAAACGAAATTGGGAAAAATTAAAGTTAAAAGAAGGCAAAACCAGTGTTTTACAAGGTGTACCTAAAAGTTTACCAGCATTAGTAAAAGCAAGCCGAATACAAGATAAAGTTGCAGGTGTTGGTTTCGATTGGGATGAGCCAGAACAAGTTTGGGAAAAAGTAGAAGAGGAGTTACAAGAATTTAAAGATGAGGTCGCTAAAAATGACCAAGACGCTATGGAAAACGAGTTTGGCGATGTGTTATTCTCATTGGTTAATTACGCTCGTTTTAAAAACATTAATCCAGAAAATGCTTTAGAACGCACCAATAAAAAATTCAAAAAACGCTTTCAATATTTAGAAGAAAAAGCCAAGTCACTTAACAAAGACCTAAAAGATATGACACTTGCTGAAATGGATGTTTTTTGGGAAGAAGCCAAAAAGCTGTAATTAGAAAATTTGGTAAAATTTTTAATTGCTCCAGTTTTTTGGGAAGAATCGAAGCGACTATAGTTGTCAGTCTGAGCGCAGTCTAAGACCTTGTAAGTAAATAAGCACTTCGACTGCGCTCAGTGTGATATTTGAATTCCATAATTGTCTTTTTAATTTTTTTGTCATTCTGCGCTCCGACGCAGAATCTACTTTAGTCATATCGAAGTATTGAGATATCACATAACACTTTTCCGTCACGAGTAAT
>DAISIZ010000190.1:0-2747 GCA_036821745.1 Aurantibacter sp.
ATACGCAAAAATAATAATTGCGTTTAAATTTGCCACCTTTTAAGCACTTGTTTTTTATATAAATATTAACACCTCATAAGTTCATCGTTTCTAGAATATCTTTAATGTCTTTTTCTGTAGTGTCTGGGTTAATAAAACAAAACCTAGACACGGTTTCGGAAACACTATTTACGTTCCATTTGGTAGGTGTTACCAAAGCAAAACCTTTTTTATGATTCCTGTAAGTCCAATTTCTGTAATCTTCTGGTGTCCATCCCTTTCTTCTATATAACACACATGATAAACTTGGTTCTCTAACTAATTCCAAATTAGGCGATGCTTCAATTAATCGTCCGGCAATTTTTGCTAATTCTAAACCGCGTTCTACAGCTTGCTTATATCTGTCTGTTCCATGCGTTGCTAAAGAAAACCATAAAGGCAAACCACGTACACGTCGCGTTAATTGCACTTGGTAATCCGACGGATTAAAACCATGCGCACCTTCATCTTTAAATATATCTAAATACGAACCTTCTTGCGAATGTGCTTTTTTTGCTAATTCGGGATGTTTATAAATAACAGCACCACAATCATAAGGCGCAAACATCCATTTATGTGGGTCTATAGTAATACTATCTGCATTCTCAATACCTTTAAATAAATGCTTAACAGAATCGGCTAACAAAGCGCCACCACCATAAGCGGCATCAACATGAAACCATATATTTTCTTTTTTACAAACCTGAGCAACGCCATCTAAATCGTCAATAATCCCAGCATTGGTAGTTCCTCCAGTTGCTACAATGGCAAACAAACGCTTGCGATCATTTTCCGACAGATTCTTAATTGCATTCTCTAAATCTTCTCCAAGAAGTTTATCTAGTGTTTCTATCAATAACACATCGGAATCAATAACTTTTGCCATTGCTTTAATAGAGGAATGTGCACCTGTAGAAGTTATAATTAAACCTCTTTCTTTTTCAAATTCAGGATGTAATGTTCTCCAATAATCGCGAGCCGTAACTATAGCCGATAAGTTTGCTGCAGTTCCACCACTGGTAAATACACCAAAAGCAGATTCTGGTAAACCGGTTAAAGACACCATCCATCGCATCGCTTCATTTTCGCAAAAAATACCACCAGCACCTTCCATCCAATAAGCGCCATGAATACTTGAAGCAGATGCAACCAGGTCAAACATTACTGCTGCTCTTGTTGGTGAAGCTGGCACAAATGCTAAATGCCTTGGGTGATCTATTTTCACATTCGCATTCATTAAATGCGTTTTCCATAAATTAAAAGCCTGCTCTCCACCAATTCCTTTATTGGTAATTGTATCGCCAACATTGCTTTTTAATTCACTTTCTTTTATAGGTTGCCCAATACTATCATTTGTTTTGGTAATTCTATTTATGGTGTATTTCATAACATCTAATGTCATTTCTACCACATCCATATCTATATTGTGCATAATAAAAATCTAAAAGGTTAACACTGTAAATTCCTGCTCTAATGGCGCTAAGTTTTCCAGTAATTTTGGAATTAAAAGTTCGCCATATTCTAAATAAAATTCTGAAAAATTAGCTTGTCGTTCTTGTAAACTTTTATTCACAAACAATTCATTTTGTAATGTTTTTACACGATCTAAAACATCACTCATTTTTCGCTTTTGTGCAGTTAGCAAACGCTTTTCAAGCTGTTCTAAACCTTTTATTTGTTTACGCTCTTGTGCTAAAACTGCGCCTTTAAAAGAGGCATCGGTTTTTAACGCTAAGCTGTATAAAGCTTCAAACTGTTGCTTTAAATGTTTTTTTTGTGCTGAAAAATCAATTTCTATATCTGAAATAGCTTTCGTAACTTTTTCGACTAATGTCAATTGTTTTAAAAATAAATCTTTAGTGGTCAGTTGAAGCTTCTCGGTTTTTTCAAATTGACGCTTTGTTTGTATTAAAGCCGAATTACGCAATAATAAAAGTGGAAACGGTACATTAAAGTTTTTAAAATTATCTTTTAATTGAAACCAATATGCCATTTCTCCACCACCACCAACATAACATAAATTAGGTAAAATGACTTCTTGATATAATGGTCTTAACACCACATTTGGAGAATAACATTGTGGATTCGCATCAATATCTACCAACAACTCTTCTTTAGTAAACTGAATGGCTGTGTTTAAAACCTTATACAATTCATCTTCAAAAACAATACGTTCACGAACCTCTTTATTGATGTAGAAGAAATTAACCGCTCTAGGGTTGACTTGAATTTTATAAGCTTCATCAATTTCATTTAAGGCTTTGCTGGTTTTATTAATAATTTCAAAAGATGCTTGCTCTAAAATTTCTTTTTTAATATGAGGAATAAACTCTGACTTTAAAGCTTTAGTGTTCGCATCTATAATAATTAGCCCTTCACTTTTAAATAATTCGTTGGCTAAATAAAAAGTGGCGTCGGCTAAATTATCATGTTTTAAATAGGCCTTTTCAAACCAAGTTTTAAGCTGATTGGCATTATCTCCCAAACCTAATTGTGAAGCATATAATTGAAATACTTCTTCTAAACCTTTAGTATCTAATTCACCAACCGCACCAGAAGCCGTTTTATTCCATTGTACTTTTTTTCCTTTAAAATTAAAATAGTTGATTTCCTCAAAATCGTGATCTTCAGAAGCCATCCAATAGACAGGCACAAAATTATAGCCAGGATACGTTGTTTTTAATTGTTTCGCTAAATTAATAACTGATACAATTTTATATAAAAAGTAT
>DAISIZ010000191.1:0-1434 GCA_036821745.1 Aurantibacter sp.
AGTCACTGTAATTACCCGGAAAATCGTCTACTTTTCCTTTGCCTTGGAAAACAAATAAATGATCTACAATTTTATCCATAAAATAACGGTCGTGAGACACTACCATTAAACAACCTGGGAAATCTAATAAGAAATCTTCTAAAACGTTAAGTGTTACAATATCTAAATCGTTTGTAGGTTCATCTAAAATTAAAAAATTAGGATTTTGAATTAAAACAGTACATAAATACAAACGTTTACGCTCGCCACCACTAAGTTTTTCAACATAATCATATTGTTTTTTACGGTCAAACAAAAAGCGTTCTAATAATTGTTGTGCGCTAATAATGCGTCCTTTTTTTAATGGAATATAATCACCAAATTCTTTTAGAATATCAATAACTTTTTGCTTTGGTTTTGGTGTGATTCCGCTTTGTGTGTAATACCCAAATTTAACAGTATCTCCAACCACAACTTTACCAGAATCAGGTTGCATATTTCTAGTTAGAATATTTAAAAACGTAGACTTTCCTGTTCCGTTTTTACCAATTATACCAATACGTTCGCCTTTTTGGAAGTTGTATTCAAAGTTATCTAAAATGGTTTTGTCTTTAAAGGCTTTACCAACTTTATGGAATTCTATAATTTTACTACCTAAACGTTCCATGTTTAGTTCTAATTCAACCACATGATCGTTGCGACGTTGTTTAGCTTTGTGTTTAATTTCGGTAAAATCGTCTATTCTGGATTTCGATTTAGTTGTACGTGCTTTTGGCTGGCGACGCATCCAACCTAATTCTTTTTTAAAGAGTTGCTTGGCTTTACCAATTTCGGTATTAAATTGTTCTATTCGGGCTTCTTTTTTCTCTAAATAGTAACTGTAGTTTCCTTTGTAAGTATACAAATTTCCGTGGTCTAATTCTATAATTTCGTTACACACACGTTCTAAGAAAAAACGGTCGTGAGTAACCATAAAAAGCGTAATGTTTTCTTTCGCGAAAAAGGCTTCTAACCATTCAATCATTTCTAAATCTAAATGGTTGGTTGGTTCATCTAAAATTAATAGATCTGGCTTGTTAATTAATGCGTTAGCTAATGATAAACGTTTTTTTTGTCCACCAGACATGGTACTTACTTTTTGCTGTAAGTTGTCTAATTTTAATCTGAAAAGGATTTGTTTGTATTGTGTTTCAAAATCCCAAGCATTATGAATATCCATTTGTTCGAAGGCTTTTTGATAGGCTTCTTCGTCTTCAGGATTAAGTAGTGCTTTTTCGTAGTTTTTTATAATTTTAAGCGTGTCGTTTTCAACCGAAAAAATACTTTCTTCAACCGTTAATTCCGGATTTAAAACAGGTTCTTGTGGTAAAAAAGAAATCTATGGAAACAACATCTAAAGAGATTGAAAAAGATCTATCCAAAAATACTTTTGAAAATGTTGAGTACAAAGGAATA
>DAISIZ010000191.1:1444-2678 GCA_036821745.1 Aurantibacter sp.
ATCTTAATGTCTTTTCTAAATATAATTTGACCAACATCTGGGTTGTCCAAACCGGCTAACATATTTAAAATAGAGGTTTTTCCGGAACCATTTTTTGCAACGAATGCAATTTTTTGGTCTTTGTGTACACTAAATGAAATGTCTTTAAATAAGACTAATTCACCATAAGATTTCGATATATTTTCTACGTTAAGATAATTCACACTACTAATTTTGGTGCAAATTAAGGACAATTATTATAAAAACCGCTTTAAACTTTTGATATTAGTGGCTAAAAGCTATATTTGTGTTTCGCCTAATTTATATTAAAATGAATAGTAAAATACTACTTTTGTGCTTGTTAACAACCTTGTTTTTAAGCTCATGTATTACAAGGAAAGATGTGGTTTATTTACAAGATAAAGGTACGGTTATAGACACTTTGGCTATACAAGAAGCTACTAAACCTTATCGTTTAAACATAAATGATCAGTTAAAAATTACTTTTAAAACGGAATCTGGTGCCGATGTGCAAAAGATTACCGAAATTTTTAATAATACTGAAAGTTTCCCGGGGAACTCTGAGCAACAATTATTTTTTAATGGAAATACGGTAGATACACATGGGAATATAGAATTTCCAGTTTTGGGTAAAATTAATGTACTTGGCTACACTATTGATGAAGTAGAGGAGAAAGTGAAGAAAGTAGCTTATGAAAAATTATTTCAGGAAGATCAAGTTAAATTATATGTTACCGTAAAATTACCGGGATTGAAATATAATACTTTAGGTGAAATTGGTTCTAGTGGACCGCAAGTTTTATATCAAAGCAGAGTTAATATTATTGAAGCCATAGCAAATGCTGGTGATATTGCTCAAACTGGAGATCGAACAGATGTGTTAATCTTACGTCAGTATCCGCAAGGTCAAAAAATTCATCATATTGATTTAACAGATATTGCAGCAATGCAATCTGAGTTTTATTATATACAACCCAACGATGTTATAATGGTAAAACCTCTAAAACGTAAAGCTTTAGGAGCTGGTTTAACAGCAACACAGACTATTACTACGATTGCATCAATTTTTTCAGTGATAGTATCTACTTATTTTTTAGCAAGAAATTTATAATATGAGCGACGGAGAATCTAATGAAATTAATAATTTAAATTTTGACTTTAAGGCGTTTGTTTTTAGAGTGATTAGCTATTGGAAATGGATTCTTTTAGTGTTAATTATTGGTTTGTATATTGT
>DAISIZ010000192.1:0-2640 GCA_036821745.1 Aurantibacter sp.
ATGTAATATTGAAGCTTTTATATTTTTATTTAAAGTCTGTAAAAGACGACAAAACGTTAAATTAATCGTTTAAAAGTAAACTTTTAATTTGTGATGCTAATTCAGTTCCAATTCTATCTTGTGCTTCATTAGTTGCAGCACCAATATGTGGTGTTAATGATGCGTGAGGATTCATTAATACTTGCACAGCTGGCTTAGGTTCGTCTTGAAAAGTATCTAAACCTGCAAAGCTTAATTTACGGCTATTTAATGCTTCAACTAAATCAACTTCATGAACTAATCCTCCACGAGAGGCGTTAATTAAACCAGCACCATCTTTCATTAATGCTATTTCAGCCTTACTAATCACATAATCCTTTTGTGCAGGAATATGTAAAGTAACAAAGTCAGATTGTTGTAAAACATCATTGAAATCTAATGTTTCAATTTCTACGTCTATAGATTGTCCGTTGTAAAAAGGAACATTTACTGTAGCTTTTCCAACTGTTTTGTCAGTAGCAACTACTTTCATACCTACACCTAAAGCAATTTTAGCAACTTCTTTACCAATACGACCTAAACCAATAATTCCTAAAGTTTTTCCTCTTAATTCTACACCTTTAGCATAGTTTTTCTTTAAGGCTTTAAATTGTGTATCACCATCTAAAGGCATATTACGGTTCGCATCGTGTAAATAACGTACACCTGTATAAAGATGAGCAAATACCAATTCGGCAACAGACTGTGAAGATGCCGCAGGTGTATTAATTACGTGAAGTCCTTTGTCACGAGCATAATCAACATCAATATTATCCATACCAACGCCACCACGACCAATTAATTTAAGGTTTGGGCAAGCATCAATTAAATCTTGTCTTACTGTTGTTGCGCTTCTAACTAATAATGCTGTAATGTCTTTCTCGTTAATGTAATTAACTAATTGCTCTTGGGCTACAGTAGTTGTAGATACTTCAAAACCAGAAGCTTTTAAAGCGTCAATACCGCTTTGAGAAATACCATCGTTTGCTAATACTTTCATTGTATTTGTATTTTTATTTCCGCGGAAGCGAAAATATTTTAAAATTTATTTATTGAATATCTTATTAATTAAGCTTTAAGCTCTAATTCGCTCATAACTTCTACTAAAGCACCAACACTTTCCATAGTTAAAGCGTTGTACATACTTGCTCTATAACCACCAACACTTCTGTGTCCGTTAATTCCGTTAATTCCAGCTTCTTTACACATAGTTTCAAACGTTTCTTTTAAATCGTCATTCACTAAACTAAAGGTTACATTCATTAAAGAACGGTCTTCTTTAGCTGCAAAACCTTTAAATAATGGGTTTAAGTCAATTTCAGAATACATTAAACGTGCTTTCTTGTCGTTTGCTTTTTCAATAGCTTCAATACCACCTAAGTCTTTTAACCATTGTAAGTTTAACATAGACGTGTATATAGGGAAAACTGCAGGCGTATTAAACATACTTCCTTTTTCTATATGTACTTTATAATCTAACATACTTGGTATTTTACGAGATACTTTTCCTAAAATATCTTCTTTAACCACAACTAAAGTTGTTCCTGCTGGCCCCATATTTTTTTGAGCACCGGCATAGATTAAATCAAATTGTGTAAAGTCTAAAGTTCTTGAAAAAATATCGCTACTCATATCGCAAACCATTGGGATTGGCGACTTAGGGAATTTTTTCATTTGTGTACCAAAAATTGTGTTGTTAGACGTACAGTGAAAATAATCGTGATCTTCAGGGATATCAAATCCTTTTGGGATATAGTTAAAGTTAGCTTCCTTAGATGAAGCGACTTCTAAAATATCGTCATAAATTTTAGCTTCTTTAATAGCTTTATCAGACCAAGTTCCTGTATTTAAGTAAGCGGCACGCTTTTCTAATAAGTTTTGTGCTACCATTAAAAACTGCATACTTGCGCCTCCTTGTAAAAATAAGGCCTTGTAACCTTTACCTTCTAGGTCTAATAATTCTAAAGCTAAAGAACGGGCATTTTCCATAACATCCACAAAGTCTTTACTTCTGTGCGAAATCTCTAATAAGGATAAACCACTGTCGTTAAAATTAAGCACCGCTTGTGATGCTTTCTGAAATACTTCCTGAGGTAAAACGCAAGGTCCTGCGCTAAAATTATGTTTCTGCATGGTGTTGTTTTTAAGGAGTTTTTTAAAGCGGTTAAAGGTCTAACTTATTGTTTAAAGTTAAAAGGATTAGGACGCTTTTTTCTATTATAATTTGATTAAAAAGTCAAGTGTATCAACACCATCAGCATAATCGCTTAGTTGTGGTTGTTGGGTTTGTCCAAATTCTATTTTGTTAGGAATAGCTTCATTTGTTACGGCACATTGAATTAAGTCTGAGTCGGCTTTTAATTTCTTGTTTAATTGTGAAAAATCTTCATAAAATTCATAGAATAACGTTGCAATTGGCGAACTGTAGCTTTCGTCTTCTTTAATCATAAAAAAGCCGTTTTCAAGCATATCAAATTCACTCATTAAATAAACTGCTTTGTTATAATCGTAATTATTTGCGTATTTACTCTCATTAATAATGTCGTTCCATCTATATATAGAGGTGAAGAAGGCATCAAAATTATAACCTTTAGGTACAAATAACTTAGAAACATTACGACA
>DAISIZ010000193.1:0-2602 GCA_036821745.1 Aurantibacter sp.
CTGCTACTTCAGCACTTGGCCAAGCGGCAATTAATCTTGGATCGTAAGCTTTTCCACACATGGCATAGTTTCCTGCACCATAACTATTTCCTAAAATAATAGTGAATTTTGGTACTACAGAATTAGATAACGCATTTACCATTTTAGCACCATCTTTAATAATACCAGAATGTTCACTTTTACTACCAACCATAAAACCGGTAACGTCTTGTAAGAACACTAAAGGAATTTTCTTCTGATTACAATTAGCAATAAAACGTGTGGCTTTGTCGGCACTATCATTATAAATAACACCACCAAATTGCATTTCACTTGGTTTAGTCTTAGCGGCTTTAGTTTTTACTAACTTACGTTGGTTAGCAACAATACCAACTGCCCAGCCATCAATTCTGGCATAAGCGGTAATAATGGTTTGTCCGTAACCTTCTTTATATTCATCAAATTCACTGCCATCAACTAAACGCTTAATAATATCACGCATGTCGTATTGGTCAGCTCTCGATTTGGGTAAAATACCGTAAATATCTTCTTCGTTTTCTTTTGGTTTTTTAGCTTCAGCACGGTTAAAACCTGCTTTATCATAATCACCAATTTTATCTATAATACGTTGTATTTTTTCTAAACAATCTTTATCATCAGACGCTTTATGATCTAAAACACCAGAGACTTCACAATGTGTTGTTGCGCCACCTAAAGTTTCATTATCAATGACTTCTCCAATAGCTGCTTTAACTAAATAACTACCTGCTAAAAAGATACTTCCAGTTTTATCTACAATTAAAGCTTCATCACTCATAATAGGTAAATAAGCGCCACCAGCAACACAACTTCCCATAACCGCAGCAATTTGGGTAATTCCCATACTACTCATTACAGCATTGTTTCTAAAAATACGTCCAAAATGTTCCTTATCAGGGAATATTTCATCTTGCATTGGTAAATACACACCAGCAGAATCCACTAAATATATAATGGGTAAGCGGTTTTCAATTGCAATTTCTTGAGCACGAAGGTTCTTTTTTCCAGTAATAGGAAACCAAGCACCAGCTTTTACGGTTGCATCATTAGCAACAACAATACACTGTTTTCCTTTTACATAACCCATTTTTACCACAACACCACCAGAAGGACAACCACCATGCTCTTCGTACATACCATCGCCAGCAAAAGCACCAATTTCTATACTTGGTTTCTTTTTATCTAACAGATAATCAACACGTTCACGAGCCGTCATTTTACCTTGACTGTGTAATTTGTCAATACGTTTTTGTCCGCCACCAAGTTTTACTTTGGCAAAACGCTTTTTTAAATCTGATACTAAAAGTTTATTGTGATCTTCGTTTTTATTGAAGTTTATGTCCATGAAAATTGAGATTTTCCACGAATTTACAAAAATCAGCCACTATATTTATAGCCTTAACTAAATTTTGTTAAATAATTATTAATTTATAAAACACGGAATTATTTTCCTTGGAAACTAAATTGGTTTTATATACTTTTGTGACAACAAAAAATATATCATTATGAAATCTATAAAAATTACCCATTACGTTACAAAAGCTGTGTTTACTGCATTAATGCTATTTTCAATTAGTATGTATGTGTTTAATACCGAAGCAATAAGAGGTGCTTTTGAAAGTTTTGGTTATCCTGCTTATTTGGTATATCCATTAGCAACTGCAAAGTTCTTTGGATTAATTACGTTATGGCAAACTAAATTTAAAACCATTAAAGAATGGGCTTATGCCGGATTTGTGTTTAATGTCATTTTAGCCTTTTTTGCACATACCATGATTAGCGATGGCGAGCATTTATTTGCTTTAATCGGGATTATTCTAATTGCAGTTAATTACATCACTTACAAGAAACTAAACTAATTTAACGATGAAAAAAATTATAGCATTCGCTGGAAGCGATAGTAAAACATCTATAAACAAGCAATTAGCAACTTATGCGTCTTCGTTAGTTAAAAATGTTTCAGTTGAAGTTTTAGACTTAAACGATTTTGAAGTATCGACTTATAGCATCAATAAGGAGCAAGTTTCAGGAATTGAAGCCAATGCAAAACGTTTTTATGCAAAGTTAGAAGAAGCTGATGGTGTTATAATTTCCTTAGCGGAACATAATGGCGCTTATTCGGCAGTATTTAAAAGTTTATTTGATTGGCTAAGCCGAATTAACGTTAAGCTATTTCAGAATAAACCAGTGTTATTAATGAGTACCGCACCTGGACCAAGAGGCGGACAGTCGGTTTTTGAAATTTCCGAAGACCGTTTTCCAAGACACGACGCAAATATTGTGGCAAAATTTAGATTGCCATCTTTTAATGATAATTTTAAAGAGGGCACAATTATTAATGCTGAATTTAATGCAGAATTAGTAGAACAAGCTAAGCTGTTAGAACAAGCAATTCAGTAAAACTAAAACCAATGGGAAATTTATCTAAAGACATTAATTCCAGTTTTGAAAGTGAACAACAAAAAGCAATGCTTAATATTATGTTCACAGCAAATTGGATGTCAGGCTTGCAAAACGAGTTTTTTAAAACCTATGGTTTATCGCCACAGCAGTATAATATTTTAAGAATTTTACGTGGTGCAAA
>DAISIZ010000194.1:0-2575 GCA_036821745.1 Aurantibacter sp.
TCTTTTGCTAAATCGTCTATATACAGAAATTTATAACCCTGTTTTTTTAATGCTAATTGATAGTTAGAATCAAAATGATAGCCGTCGGCAATTAAAACAAACGTATCACTTGGATACTGTTTACTTAACCATTCTGGTTCCTCTTCTATTGAAACAGTATTAGGTACAAATGCCTTGTTATAATCATTAGGAATGACCTTAAATGTAGAATCTTCTTTAGTTAAATAAGTAAACTCGTAATTTGTTTTTATGGTTTCCACTAAGCTAAATAACCGGTATAAATGGCCTAAACCTGTAGATGCGTTTCCATCGGCTCTAAAAAGTATTTTTTTCTTCATTTAAAGCTATTTTATACTTTATTTCCGCCAATTTCCAATCGGTTTCTGTATCAATATCTTGAGCTTCTAATTCAGAAATAATTATAGCTCCTGAATTAGACGTTAATAAACGCTCGTTAGTTGTAAAACTCCTAACCGTTACCCAATAAAATTGTCCCGAATCGTGATATCTTGGCTCTAAATCTTGCGACCTAGTATTTAAATGTTCTGGAGCAACCATACTTACTTTATTGGCTTCAATTTGAAGCGAACGTTGTATAGGAAATGAAAACTCTAAAACGGGAAAAACGGTATCAAAGTTATTTACAGTTAACTCTGTATAGGCATCTTTTATTTTTGATGAAGTCGTAAAAGGCGCTGTTGGCAGAATACAACAAACATTAGTAAATGTTACATTATTAGATTGATATTCTTGTAAAACTTCTTTGACAACGTCGGCTAAAACAGCAAAATCGTTGGCGTTATTTTCGCTTCGTAAAAAAGGCACTTTTGCACCGTAATTTCTAGCTACCTCAGCAATTTCTTCACTATCTGTAGATACCATCACTTCGTCAAACAAACCACTTTTTAAAGCCGCTTCTATTGAATAGGCTAAAATAGGTTTTCCTAAAAATGACTTTATATTCTTTTTAGGAATACGTTTACTGCCTCCACGAGCTGGTATAATTGCAATGTTAGCCATTTACAAAGTCTAAAACATTTTTAATCACAAAGGCTTGCTCTTCATTTGTTAACGTAGGATACATTGGCAAACTTATACATTTACTATAGTAATCTTCAGCTTGAGATAAATTAGCACTATTGTAACCAATTTCCTTATAATACGGCAAGGTATGTACCGGTATATAATGTATTTGCGCAAATATGTTTCGAGCTCTTAAATAGTCATATAAACCCTTACGATCTTCAACTTCAATAATAAATAAATGATGCGCGTTATAATCGCCTTCAGAAAGACTCTGATACGCTATTCTACCATTAAAAGCCTCTTTGTAAGTATTTGCGATTTCATTACGTCTCACAACACCTTCATCGTTTTTAGCAAGTTGAGTGATCCCTAATGCACTTTGTATATCGGTTAAACGGTAATTAAAGCCTAACGTTTGCATTTCGTAATACCAAGCACCATGATTTTCATTCATGTCTTCTTTAGTAATACCATGCGTTCTTAATAAGCTTAATTTCTTATATAAAGCTTCAGAGTTTGTTGTTATCATTCCGCCTTCACCACAAGCAATATGCTTTACTGGATGAAAAGAAAACACAGCAATATCTGCATAAGCACCATTACCACAACGCTGTTTTACATGTTTAGAATCTGTAAAATGGCCACCTGGCGCATGACAAGCGTCTTCAATAATCCACAAATCATGTTTATTAGCTAACTCACGAAACGCTTCAAGGTTAACAGGTAAACCCGCAAAATCTACAGGAATAATACCTTTAAAAAAACCTTTCGGCTTACTTTCTATAAGTTGCTTTGTGCTTTCTAAGCTTAATGTATAAGAAGCTCTATCAATATCAGCAAACCAAACCTCGGCACCAGCATAACGTACACAATTTGCAGAAGCTGCAAATGTAATTGGTGTAGTGATAACACGATCGCCAGGTTTTAAGTCTAATGCTAAAACTGATAAATGTAAACCTGAAGTTGCATTATTAACTGCTACTGCATATTTAGCACCTACATAATTAGCAAACGCTGTTTCAAACTCAGCAACTTTTGGTCCTTGAGTTAAGAAATCGGCAGTTAAGGTATTCACTACCGCATCTATATCTTTTTGATCGATGTGTTGCTTACCGTATGGAATACTGTTATTGCTCATTTATACTTCAAACGTAGGATCTACGTGTTCTTTTATTAATGTTCTTAACGAATCAATCGTTTCCCATTCTGTATTACCTCCAGAGTTATAACTAAAGCCAGCTTCTACTTTTTTAGCATTAAAAGTTGATTTAAACGCTTCTAAATCCCAAGAATGTGTTGCAGGAATAATGGTGTAATATTTACCTAAATCATACGTGTAAAAAGAATCTGAAGCTGTAATCATTTCTTCATGTACCTTTTCTCCTGGACGAATACCAACAACAGGTTTCTCGCAGTTAGGTCCAATAGCTTCAGCTACATCTGTAATTTTATAAGATGGGATTTTAGGAACAAATAATTCGCCACCCCAAGCATGTTCTAAAGCATGCATAACCATATCTACACCACCTTGTAATGAGATGTTAAAACG
>DAISIZ010000195.1:0-929 GCA_036821745.1 Aurantibacter sp.
TACTTTTAGAATTTTTTAACTAATCATTTTATATTATGAAACGTCTATTTTTATGTTTTTCAATTGTTGCTTGCTTTTTTTCTTGTAGTAAAACCGAAAGTGAATTTGTTGCTCCTGTTAGCGTAATAGCTGAGTCTGAAACTAATTTTTATGCACTAAGGGTTGGTAATTCCTGGGTTTATAAAAATTATAAATACAATTCTAATACCACAACATATGACAATACTGGAGTTGTAGACTCTATTAGTATTGTTGGTACTCAAGATATTTCTGGAGACTTGTATTACAAGTTTAGGCGGTTAACAACAGGTAACGAAAATAATATTACATTTTGTAACCCTAATGGAGAGCATTTTGAGTTTTTAAGAGATGACAATGGTGATTTGGTAAATGAGAATGGTATTGTGAAATTTACGAATAATAATACCAATGAACGTTTATTGCAGGAAAACCGATGGGGTAATATTTACGAAACCCTTATTGATGGCGAAAGTACTTTAAGTGTTGAAGCAGGTAGTTTTGTGTGTATAAATTCCGAGCGTTATGCAAAAAGTCCTACTGGCGATCAGTTTGATGGTTTAGATAGATATTATTATGCTAATGGATTTGGGCTTATTTATAATACGACATCATTTGTGTCTATAAGTAGACCAATTATTATTACGCGCTTAGATGCGTACAGTGTTCAATAAAACAGAAACAATTTAAATAAAGGTCGCATGTTATAGTGCGGCTTTTTCTGTTTTATATAGTGTGAGTTTCTTTATCATACTTCCAAGATTATAATACTGTTGTTTTAAGTATTGTGTTTTTTACTTGTGGCTTCTTTTTTAACAAAAAAATCGATTGCAAGCATTAGTCACCAAAAAAGGAGTTGACTATATTTACAAAAAATAAAAACCAATGCAACTTAAACTATCAAAGCCTAT
>DAISIZ010000195.1:939-2546 GCA_036821745.1 Aurantibacter sp.
AAGGTATTTCCAAACGGAAAAGAAGAGCGTCACACTTGGAAAGTGAATCCAGGCGTGCCAATTCCTGCTGAAACTACTGCCGTTCACGGAATAAGTGACGACGATGTAAAAGATGCGCCAACCTTTAAAGAGTTATCTAAAGAAGTACATAACTTAATAAAAGATGCAGATTTAGCTGGTTTTAACTCTAACCGTTTTGATATTCCGTTATTAGCTGAAGAGATGTTACGTGTAGATCTTGATTTTGATATGAAATCACGTTTCGCGGTTGATGTGCAAACTATTTTTCATAAAAAGGAGCAGCGTACCTTAAGTGCAGCTTATAAGTTTTATTGTAACGAAAGTTTAGAAAACGCACATAGTGCCGAAGCAGATACAGTTGCGACTTACGAAGTCCTAAAAGCACAACTAGACCGTTATGACGATTTAGAAAATGATACTAAGTTTTTAGCAGAATTCAGTTCGCGCAAACAATTTGCAGACTTTGCTGGTTTTATAGCCTTTAATAAAGAAGGCGTAGAGTGTTTTAGTTTCGGAAAGCATAAAGGGAAATTAGTTACTGAGGTCTTAGAAAAAGAACCAGGTTATTTTGGTTGGCTATTAAATGCCGATTTCCCATTGTACACCAAAAAAGTTCTAACCGCTATTAAATTAAGAGCGTTTAATAATAAAGTGTAAGTGTTTCAGAGAGTCGCCTTTTAGTTGTCAGTCCACAGTTATAGAAAATATCAAGTCTTTCAACGAAGTGGTCTTGCATCTAACAGCGCAGTGGTCTTGTCTCTTTTTAAAGAAGTCTAATCAGTCTAATTAATCTAACAGTCTAACTATCTAAAAAAAAAATAATAATGAAACTAATCTGCATAGGACGTAATTATACCGATCATATTAAGGAGCTTAATAATGAAAAGCCTACCGATCCAGTTATTTTTATAAAGCCAGACACTGCTATTTTGTTAAAAAAACAGCCGTTTTTTATTCCAGATTTTTCAGATGATGTACATCATGAGGTTGAAGTATTGGTGAAGATTAATAAAGTAGGAAAGCATATCTCTAAAAAATTTGCACATAAGTATTATGATCAAATTGGTTTAGGAATCGATTTTACGGCACGCGACTTGCAAACGCAATTAAAAGAAAAGAGATTGCCTTGGGAAAAAGCAAAGTCTTTTGATGGTGCTGCGGTTATTGGAAATTGGATGCCAAAATCTAATTTTGACGATGTAGATAACATAAATTTCTCGTTGAAAAAAAACGAATCATTTGTACAAAAGGGAAATACTAGTCACATGCTCTATAAAATCGATGAGATTATCGAATATGTTTCTAAATACTTTACGTTAAAAATTGGAGATGTTATCTTTACAGGAACTCCAGCAGGAGTCTCAAGAGTCCAACCTAACGATGTGTTAGATGGTTACCTTGAGGACAACCAACTCTTTTCAATAAAAGTAAAATAATGGCCACATATTATAAGTTAGAAAAAGTAAATGCTTTAGCAGAAAACGACCAAGAATTTATTTCTGTTTTAGTGCAAACTTTTTTAGAAGAAATACCAGAAGATCTAAAATCTTTAGAAGAAGCTGTGCAGAATGATAACAAAGAACAAA
>DAISIZ010000196.1:0-2536 GCA_036821745.1 Aurantibacter sp.
CCGCTTCTAAACTACCGCGTTTAGGAAAATGACGCGATGCACCCCAATTTTCAACGCCTAAAATATGTAGTTTCTCTTCCCCTCTTTTTATGACACGATTTTCATTTTGCAATAAATCAAAACCAATCGCCTTATGTACCGCTTCAATTTTTTCGTGATTATCATTATAGGCTTTCTCACTATCGTAAGCATAGTAACCATAATCGTGATTTCCTAAAACCGCGAATTTACCATCTTTAGCTTTTAACTGACTAAACACATCAATGTAAGGATGCATTTCTTCCGCTTTAGCGTTAACAATATCTCCGGTAAATAGAATTGCGTCGCTTTCTTGCTCATTAATTAAGTTAATAGCATATTTAATTTTTTCAATGTTATCAAAACTACCCGAATGCACATCACTAATTTGCGTGATTTTATAACCATCAAAAGCATCAGGTAAATCGTCAAACTCTATTTGTTGGGTAATGACTCTAAAATCATATTTCCCTTTAAACACACCATACAAAAAGCCTGCAAATGGAATAGAGGCGACACCAATCGCTATTTGGCTTATAAATTTTCGACGTGATGGAATGGAATCAGAAATAGACGTTTCTTGGGTGAAATAATTAATCAATCCAGAGAAAAAGCGGTAAATATCCTCAGTAAACAAAGGAATTAGTATAAACAGTTTAGGCACAAAATAGGTTAACATTAAAGCAATAGCATAACCCGTATTTAAACTAAAACGGCTTTGACTAACAACCGCAAACATATTATACAAAATGACAGCACATATCACTACAAAAAGCACCCAATACCCGATTAAAACAAACTTATTTCGAGTTAAAGTTCTTAAAGCAAAAAAAGTATATAACTCTAAAATGAAAAAGAGCAGTAACGGTATAATTAATCGAATCATAACAAAATTTGAATCACAAAAATAAAACTTAGCAAGTTTATATGCCTTACTAAAATGTTAAACGTTATAAACTAAAATATAAAAACGAATTCTTGACAATTTGCTAATTGAAAAACTAATATCCTCATAGAAGTTAAGCGAAATATTAGGACATCATTCTGTTAACAATTAAAATAGTTATAAAGACATAAGTTTTGTAGATTTGAGTTCTTTCAAATTTACACTTATGTCAGATCAAAAACGCGTTTTTTTAGTCGATGCTTTCGCATTAATTTTTAGAGGCTATTACGCTTTCATAAAAAACCCAAGAATTAACTCTAAAGGATTAGACACTTCAGCAATTATGGGGTTTATGAATTCTTTATTAGACGTTATTAAACGTGAAAAACCAGACCATTTAGCGGTTTGTTTTGACAAAGGCGGTAGTGCCGATCGTGTGGAAATGTATGCAGAATACAAAGCCAATCGTGATGAAACACCGGAAGCCATTAAAATAGCAGTACCAATTATTCAGGATATTTTAAAAGCCATGCACATTCCAATTATGGTAAAAGCTGGTTTTGAAGCCGATGATGTAATTGGAACTCTTGCTAAACAAGCTGAAAAAGAAGGCTACCAAACCTTTATGGTAACACCAGATAAGGATTTCGCGCAGTTAGTGAGTGAAAACATTTTTATGTATCGACCAGTTTTTGGCGGTGGTTATGAAACGTGGGGAATTCCTGAAGTTCAGAAAAAATTTGAAGTAAAAGAACCATTACAAGTCATTGACTTTCTAGGTATGATGGGCGATTCTAGTGATAACATTCCTGGTTTACCTGGCGTTGGTGAAAAAACAGCAAAAAAATTCTTAACCGCTTATGGTAGTATGGAAAATCTTTTAGCCAATACACACGAGCTTAAAGGTAAAATGAAAGAAAAAATTGAAGCTAATGGCGAATTAGGTTTACTATCTAAAAAGTTAGCAACAATTATGCTAGATGTTCCAGTAACGTTTAATGCTAAAGATTTTGAATTAGACCAACCAGATATTCCAAAGGTTACCGAGATTTTTCAAGAGTTAGAATTTAGACGTTTAATTGATAATTTCAAGAAAACATTTTCTACTGAAACTCCTGAAGATAAAAAAGACGGTAAAAAAGAAACTAAAACTACGCCTAAAGAATCTGCTGCTGCTGGCGCAGGACAATTCTCACTATTTGGAGGCGATATTTCTTCCGAAGAAAACACAGCAACTAACGAGCGAAAAAACATAAATAACACATCGCATTTATATCAAAGTGTAGCTCCTGGAATGGCGACTAAGCTGTTTATGTCTAATTTAATGAAGCAAACTAGTGTTTGTTTTGACACGGAAACTACAGGATTAAACCCAATAACGGCAGAATTAGTTGGTATTGCCTTTTCTTGGGAAACAGGTAAAGGATTTTACATCCCTTTTCCAGAAGACAAAGAAGAAGCACAAACTTTAATTGAAGTCTTGCGTCCGTTTTTTGAATCGGAAGAGATTGAGAAAATTGGTCAGAATTTAAAGTATGATATTAAAGTACTTTCTAAATATGACATTACTGTAAAAGGTAAATTGTTTGACACCATGTTAGCGCATTATTTAATTAATGCCGATATGCGTCA
>DAISIZ010000197.1:0-2504 GCA_036821745.1 Aurantibacter sp.
TATAGTTAGTCTTTTTTGTTAATAACCAACCTGTATTTATTATGTATGAATAATTAAATTCACTAATTTTGCAAGGTTGTGAAAATTTTAGGTTTTCGACAAAACTTATATTTATGAAAGATTTATTTGAAAAAATATACAAGGATAAAGGACCATTAGGTAAATGGGCTTCACATGCAGAAGGATATTTCGTATTCCCTAAATTAGAAGGGGAAATTTCGAATAGAATGAAGTTTCAAGGAAAAGACGTAATTACTTGGAGTATTAACGATTATTTAGGCTTAGCAAACCATCCAGAAGTTCGTAAAGTAGATGCTGAAGCAGCTGCTAAATACGGTTCGGCTTACCCAATGGGAGCTAGAATGATGTCTGGTCATACGGATTTACACGAACAATTACAAAACGAATTAGCTGAATTTGTTAGTAAGGAATCCGCTTACTTATTAAACTTTGGTTACCAAGGAATGGTGTCTACTGTAGATGCTTTAGTTGGTAAAGATGATATTATAGTTTACGATGTTGATGCGCATGCATGTATTATTGATGGGGTTCGTTTACACCACGGTAAGCGTTTTACTTACAAGCATAATGACATTGAAAGTTTAGAGAAAAACTTAGGTCGTGCCACTAAAATGGCTGAACAAACTGGAGGAGGAATCTTAGTGATTTCTGAAGGTGTATTTGGTATGCGTGGTGAACAAGGACGTTTAAAAGAAATTGTTGAACTTAAAAAGAAATTCAACTTTAGACTATTTGTAGATGATGCGCACGGTTTTGGTACCTTAGGTAAAACTGGTGCTGGAGCAGGAGAAGAGCAAGGTGTACAAGATGATATTGATGTATATTTCGCAACATTTGCTAAGTCTTTAGCAAGTACAGGTGCTTTTATTGCTGGTGATAAAGAGATTATGGATTATTTAAAATATAATCTACGTTCTCAAATGTTCGCTAAGTCTTTACAAATGCAATTAGTAGAAGGTGCTTTAAAGCGTTTAGATATGTTACGTACTATGCCAGAACTTAAAAACAAGTTATGGGAAAACGTTAACGCATTACAATCAGGTTTAAAAAATCGTGGTTTCGATATTGGTACGACACAAAGTTGTGTAACTCCAGTGTACTTAAACGGAAGTATTCCTGAAGCTATGGCTTTAGTAAAAGACTTACGTGAGAATCACGGCATTTTCTGTTCAATTGTTGTATATCCAGTAATTCCTAAAGGATTAATTTTATTACGTTTAATTCCTACAGCGACACATACATTACAAGATGTAGAAGAAACTTTAGTTGCTTTTGAAGCGATTAGAGAGCGATTAGAAAACGGAACATACAAAAGAATGTCTGCGTCATTAATGGCAGCAATGGGAGAATAATTATCCCCAATATTATATACTGAAAAAGACCACGTTTTGTGGTCTTTTTTGTTTTTATATAAATACTATTTAGTTGATTTTAAAAGCCTTCAAACACGCCAAGTCCAAATAAGGCAAAGTCGTACTTTACAGGATCTTTGGGGTCAAGTTTACGTAATGAAGTATCTAACTCACTTAGTGCTTTTGCATCATTTTGTTTTCGTGTTAATAAGCCTAATTTACGTGCTACGTTTCCAGAATGCACATCTAAAGGACACGATAATTGACTAGGCGATAAGCTTTTCCAAACTCCTAAATCGATACTATTTTTGTCATTTCGTATCATCCAGCGTAAGTACATATTAATACGTTTCGCTGCCGATTTTTTTAAAGGATCACTAATGTGTTTTTCAGTACGTTTTAAATGTTCAATTTCAAAGAAAGTTTTTTTGAATTCATGTATACTTGTTTGTAAGCTGTTTTTTTCAGCATATTTAGCAAATACAGCTTCAATACCATTATGATTGGTGTATATGTGTTGTAAGCCTTTAATAAAGGTTATAAAGTCTATGCCATTAAAAGTTCTATGTACAAAGTATTGTAGAGATTCTAAATCAGATTCAGAATGATTCATTACAAAATCGTAAGGCGATTGGTCTAATAAATCCATCATTTTATGACAGTTATTAATAATGCTTTTACGGTTTCCCCATGAAATGGTTGCGGCTAAAAAACCAGAAATTTCTATATCTTCTTTTTTAGTAAATAAATGTGGTATTTGAACAGGATCAGTTTCTATAAATTCTAAGTTGTTATATTGAATAACCTTAGCGTCTAAAAAGTCTTTAAGTTCTTTTTTAGTCATTTATTCAGTAATAATTGTTCCGTTTTGCATGACAATTTTACGGTCGGCAAGATTTGCTAATTCTTCATTATGAGTAACAATAATAAAGGTCTGATTGAACGTATCTCGCAATTCAAAAAAGAGCTTGTGGAGGCTTTCAGCCGAAGCCGAATCTAAATTACCACTTGGTTCATCTGCCAAAATGATAGACGGACTATTAATCAGAGCCCTAGCTACAGCAACACGTTGTTGCTCTCCGCCAGAAAGCTCGTTGGGTTTATGATTTATTCTATGACTTAAGCCTAAGA
>DAISIZ010000198.1:0-2493 GCA_036821745.1 Aurantibacter sp.
AAATAAGAGTAGAATTAACTTCTATTCTTCTCTTGTATTTTTCTTACAATTTTAGTTGATGTGTTTCTTGATAACACACGTGTCAATAAAGCTAAAAATTTATTAAAAGCACCAGGAATAGCGTAAGTTTTTCCTTTATGCATCGCTTTATAACCATACTGAGTTACTTTCTCTGGGCAACCCATATTAAAACCTATTTTACCTTTGGCTTCACCTTCTTGTACGGTTTGCTGAAACAAGGTTTTTGTTGGTCCAGGACAAAATGCCGTAACGGTTACACCAGTTCCTTTTAATTCGTTTGCAATAGCTTCCGAAAAAGATAATACATAAGACTTTGTTGCGTAATACAATGCCATTAATGGTCCAGGTTGAAATGCCGCTAATGATGATACATTAAGCACTTTTCCTTTTTTATTAGCCACCATATTTTTAAGCACCAACTTAGTTAGATGCGTCGTGGTAATAACGTGAAGATTAAGCATACTTAATTCGCGATCCCAATCGTTTTCGTGAAAGACACCAAACATTCCAAAACCTGCATTGTTAATTAAGACCTCAATAGTGTAATCTTGCACTTGGTTATACACCAATTGCGCCGACTCTTGTTTACTTAAATCTTGCTCAAAAATTACAACCTCAACATTATATTGGGATTGTAGTTTTATTTTTGCTTCTGTTAATGTTGCTTGGTTTAAATCGACCAAAATTAAGTTATAACCATCATTGGCTAATAACTTAGAAAACTCGTAACCTAAACCTGCAGCAGCGCCAGTAACTAATGCGTAATTATTCTTTACCATCTACGTAGTCTTGTAAATAAGTATATCTGTCAGTTAACTTTCCGTTTTCGGTCATTTTAGCTCTTGCTAAAACACCATAATTATCGTTGTTGTAAAATGCAGGAATAACGTGTTCTAAAAACGTATCTCCAAAACCTTCACTGGCATCTTTTGGCAACTCACAAGGTAAATTATCTACTGCCATCATTGTAATACAATCTTTAGCGTCATAAGCCACTTCACTTTCCGTTTTTGGGTCGTAACCATAAAAAGGATCGGCAATGGTTGAAGGCCTAATGGTACTTGCAACTGGTCCGTCAATATCACAAGATACATCGGCCACTAAATTGATTTTAAATTCAGCTTGCTTTGCGTCTTCTCTTGTAAATAAATACGGTGCGCCATCGCCATAAAAATGACCTGCTATAAAATAATCGGTTTGCTTAGCATAAGGCATAAAGTTACTTTCGTAACCTGATGGATCTTTATAAAACGCATACTTATCGCCTGCTTTACCATCGGTACGTTTGTTATATTCCATAACATCGGCCATACAATAAACTGGCTCTGTAAATTCACTGGTTAAGTATAAAGCATCACTTATTTCTTTAATTTTTAAATGGTCTAAAATTTCTTTTGCCCCTTTTGCTACTTTCCCTGTTCCTGTTAAAAGAATTTTAATGTTAGGTAATTTAATTTTATCTAACTCTACTTTAACGGCATCTAAATCGGCTAAAGATTCTACTTTTGGTAAGTTAAATAAACCGTCGCGTAATCCTAAAGCTCTAAAACCATTGTAAGCACCAACTAAACCTGCATAACGTCCAAAACCTATTAAACGTGAATTGTTTTCGCGTACAATAGTTTCGTGGTCAAACATTTCGATATTCTTGTCTAACATTACTTTTAACAACTCACGATTGTAAGGTTGTTTTTTAATGGTATGACTGAAGAAAAAGTATTTTTTATTTGGTATTAAAGCGTCTTTTGGAACTTCTTTTACACCTAACATTACATCGGCATCACTAACGTCGTTAGAGACTGTAAATCCGTATTTTTCGTATTCGCTATCTTTAAACACACGTATGTCCGAAGATTCTACCACAAACTCTGCTTTTGGGAATTGGGTTTTAAATTCGTGTAAGGCTTTTGGTGAAAATACCACACGTCTATCTGGCGGGTTTTTACGTTCTTTTATGATAGCAAACTTCATAGGAGATATAGTTTTAAGTCGTATAATTAATGTTGGTTTGCTAAATTAAGGTTAATGTAAAGGTTTAACAAATATTTATTTGAAGACTCACTATTAGGAAAACTAATATCTCTTTTAAATCAAAGTGACATTATTAAATTGATTTGGTATACTATTTGAACGATAATTTTTATTAGTTTTGCTACTTCGCGTTAGGTATGGAAATGGCATCCTTTTTTATGGTGAATACCTAAAAAAGATATAATGGACAGCCCGACCTATTTTTGCCACTAAAAGCAAAAATGGGTAACGCCATAGAAAAATTAAAATTTCTATTTCAATAATGGGGTCGACTGGTTTTGACAGCGAGATTTATGGAATAGTAAGCACGTCGAGTAATGGGATTATACTCGTAAATACTTATTTCAACTTTTTAAACGGCGAGAATAACTACGCTTTAGCTGCCTAATCTGAATTATAGTAGGATTAAGCCTCGGCTCACAAGGTGAGCAAGCTTTATGT
>DAISIZ010000199.1:0-2491 GCA_036821745.1 Aurantibacter sp.
GTGTAGAATATATATTTAAAATCGTTTAAAAGGCTATAGTTTTGAATGTATTGCTTATTTAACGCTACTTTTTTTGGCCATATCACGTCACGATTGTAATCTTCAGGGTTTTCTTGCTCTGCTAATAACCGCTCTTCGTTTCTAAAATATAAAGTAGCTGGACCAGTTATACCTGGTTTTATTGTCAAAATTATAGCATAATCGCCTTTTAGAGCATCGGCAAAACCAACAACGTCTGGTCTTGGACCTACAAAGCTCATTTGACCTAAAAGTACATTTATAAGCTGTGGCAACTCATCTAACTTATAACGTCTTAAAAAGCGTCCAAAACGCGTAATTCTTACATCGTTTAAAGTCGTCACTGTTGTATGAACATTAGATACTTGTTTCATCGTTCTAATTTTGTACATACTAAACAACTTCGACTTATAACCAACACGCTTTTGTGAAAACAAACCGAATTGCTTGGTATCTAAAGTAGAAAGAATAATAAGTAAAATGATAAAAAGAGAAAACAATAGCAATGCAAAGAAAGCCACCACAATATCTAAAACGGCTTTAATTAATCGTTCAGGACCAGACATCTTAATACGCTTTTTCTTCACCTTTAACCGCATTATACACCGTTAAAAATATAATTTTAATATCTAATAATATTGACCAGTTTTCAATGTAAAAAATATCGTATTTCACTCGATTTACTATATCTTTCTTTGTTTCAATTTCACCTCTAAACCCACTTACTTGAGCTAAACCAGTAATTCCAGGTTTCACAAAATGACGCACCATAAATTTATCTATACTTTTTGCATACATATTAGTATGACTTACCATATGTGGTCTTGGACCTACCACAGACATATCGCCAAAAAATACATTAAAAAATTGTGGTAATTCATCTATACTTGTTTTACGAATAAAACGTCCCATTTTGGTCACACGCATATCGTTTTTAGTCGCTTGATTTAAGTTGGCGTTCTTATTAGGCATCATTGACCTAAACTTAAAACAATAAAACTCTTTGTTATTAATACCATTTCTGTACTGCTTAAAAAAGACTGGTCCTTTAGACTCTAATTTTATTAAAATAGCAATAATTGGAGTCAACCAAGACAAGAAAAATATAATTACAAATGAAGAAAATAAAATATCAAATACACGCTTTACGATTTTATTAACCGAATTTTCTAAAGGAATATTTCTTAAAGATAAAATTGGTGTGTAGTTATAATACTCGTACTTAAAATTTCGGAATAATACATTTTTTGTATCTGGAATAAACTTTAAAGTTTTTAAGTTATTGTCACAGAAATCAATAACCTTATACAATTCCTTATCGGCTAAAGAAGATATAGAACAATACACCTCATCTACATCGCTTTCTTTAATATCCTGAAAACAATCTTCTAACTCAAGTGTTTCATCTAAAGTATAAGTTTTAAGGTGTTTATAACCAAATGCTGGTGATTTTAAGAAAAAGTCTTTTAATGCTTTAGCCTGCTTATTATCACCTATAATTACCACATTACGATAATTACCATTAAATAGTACACGATATTTTTTTAATAGATTAAACACCGCCATTTTAAAAAACAGTATGGCAATAAATACAAAAGCTATGTATTTAAAAATAAGTTTTGGTTGTATGTTTAATTCTTTAAAATAACCAGACAAAGCAAACACAACAACACCAAAAAGCACCACTTGTTTAAGTGTTAACGACACTATTTTTAAAGGTTTCGTAAAACGATATACTTTATAAAATTGAGAGAAAAATGTTGCTAAAAACCAGGAAACACCAGTTAAAACAATAAACAGAAGCTCATTGAAATCGCCAAATATTGTATAACACAATAACGCCATAATTACAATTAAATCAATAATTGCTACTATGGGTTTTATGAATACAGAATACCTTCCTTGATTATTGGTTTTCAAACTATTTTAATTTAAATGCTTTGTATTTTTGTTCTACAAAGGTCGTAATTTCTTTTATAAATCGCTCTTTAGAAAATTTCAAAGCGTGATTTCTTATTAGGTTATGATCAAATTTTAGAGTTTCAAATTTATTAACTGCTTTAATTATTGAAGCTTCTGTTTGCTCACTAAAATAAACACCTGTTTCACCATCAATTACAGTTTCTAACAGACCTCCTTTACCATAACCAATAACAGGAGTTCCGCAAGCTTGAGCTTCTACTGGTATAATTCCAAAATCTTCTTCGGCTGCAAAAACAAATGCCTTTGCATTTTGTAAATGCTCTTTTAATACATCACTACTTCTAAAACCTAAAAGCGTAATATTTGATTTCGCTATTTTTTTTATGTTGCTAAATTCTGGTCCATCACCTGAAACAATTAATTTCTTATTTGGTAAGTTATTAAAAGTTCTAACAATAAGCTCTATTTTTTTATATGGAACCATACGAGACGCCGTAAAATAATAATCGCTTTTATCTTCTTGTAAAGTAAATTTATTCACATCTACTGG
>DAISIZ010000200.1:0-2410 GCA_036821745.1 Aurantibacter sp.
CGGATAACTTAACATTCTTAAAAGATCATAGTTTTATTTGGACGAGCGAACGTGATGGTTATAATCATATTTATCACTACGATAAAAATGGAAGCTTAATTAACCAAATTACAAAAGGAAATTGGGAAGTAACTAATTACTACGGTTACGACGCGAAATCAAAACGTATTTTTTACCAATCGGTAGAAAACGGTTCTATTAATCGTGATGTTTATGCAGTTAAATTAAACGGACGTAAAAAACAACGTTTAACAGAAAATACAGGAACTAATAATGCTGACTTTAGTGCTGATTTTTCTTACTTCATTAATACCTATTCAAGTGCAAATACGCCAGCTTTATATACTTTAAACGAATCTAAAAAAGGAAGCGTTTTAAAAGTAATTAAAGACAATTCTAACTTAAGAACTGTAGTTGCTGTTTACAATATGCCTAAAAAAGAATTCTCTACGATTAACGTAAATGGGAATGCTCTAAATATGTGGACTATTAAGCCTACTAATTTTGATGCAACTAAAAAGTATCCATTATTTATGTACCAATATTCTGGACCAGGTTCTCAGTCGGTAGCAAATAAATGGAATAGCGCTAATGACTATTGGTATTATATGTTAGCACAACAAGGTTATATTGTAGTTTGTGTAGACGGAAGAGGTACTGGTTATAAAGGTGCAGACTTTAAAAAAATAACACAAAAAGAATTAGGGAAGTTTGAGGTTGAAGATCAAATCGCAGCCGCTAAAAAATTAGGAGAATTAGATTACATAGACGAAACCAAAATGGGAATTTGGGGTTGGAGTTATGGTGGTTTTATGAGTAGTAACTGCTTATTTAAAGGAAACGATGTGTTTTCTATGTCAATTGCTGTTGCACCTGTAACAAGTTGGAGATTTTACGATTCTATTTATACAGAGCGTTATATGACAACACCACAAGAAAATGCGTCTGGTTATGACGAAAATTCACCAATAAATCACGTCGATAAATTAAAAGGAGACTTTTTATTAATCCACGGAACAGGTGATGATAACGTACATGTACAAAACACAATGCGTATGGTGGAAGCTTTAGTACAAGCTAACAAACAATTTGAATGGATGATTTATCCAGATAAAAACCACAGTATTTACGGTGGTAACACGCGTTTACATTTGTATAACAAAATGACTAATTTTATTAACCGTACTTTAGGGAACTAATTAACTAATATAAATTTATGGCAAACGATGCTTTTTTAGATGACCAGAAACAACTTTTTGGACATCCACTTGGACTATATGTGTTATTCTTTGTAGAAATGTGGGAACGCTTTTCTTACTATGGAATGCGAGCAATACTAACGTTGTTTTTAGCAGCACCAGTTTTGTTAGGAGATCCACAATCTGGTTATGGTTGGACTAATGCAGAGACGTTATCATTTTACGGAACGTACACGATGTTTGTTTATTTAACGTCTATTCCTGGCGGATGGATTGCAGATAAGTTTATAGGTCAGAAAAAAGCCGTTATGTTAGGTGGAATACTATTATGTATTGGTCATGGTGTTTTAGCCATAGACGTACAATGGGCATTTTTTACCGGATTAACTTTTATTGTGATTGGTGTAGGTTTTTTAAAGCCTAACATATCTACAATGGTTGGTGGTTTATATAAACAAGGAGACGATAGACGTGATAAAGGATTTTATGTGTTCTACATAGGAATTAATTTAGGTGCTTTTCTTGGAGCTTTAGCAGTTGGTATTGTTGCAGCAGAATATGGTTGGCATTATGGTTTCGGTTTAGCCGGAATTGGAATGGTTTTAGGACAAATTGTTTATATGTTAGGATTAAAACATTTAGAAGGTGTTGGTGATTTTATTGGTAAGCAAGATTCGCCAAACAAGGATTTAATGAAAAAGCCTTTAACAAAAGTTGAAAAAGATAGAATGTTAGTGATGTTCTTATCGTTTTTAATCATCATTGTATTTTGGGGTGCTTTTGAGCAAGCTGGAGGATTAATGAGTTTATATACAGAACAGAAAACAGATCGTTTGTTAGCATTTATGGATTATGAAGTTCCAGCGGCAACTTTTCAATCTATTAATGCCTTTTTTATTATTGTTTTTGGTACAGCTGTTGGTGCCTTTTGGTATAAATGGGGAAGAAAAGGAAAAGAGTCTTCGTCTTTGTTTAAAATGGCAATAGGTGTTATTATTATGGCATTTGGTTTTTTCTTTATGAGTAAAGCTTCAACTGAAGTTGTTATGAATGGAACTGATGTGGTTGAAAAATCAGCAATGATTTGGTTAGTTTTAGCTTATTTATTTCATACCATTGGTGAATTATGTACATCTCCAGTAGCCTTATCATTTATTACAAAATTAGCACCATTAAAATATGCTTCTTTTATGATGGGAGCTTACTTTGCT
>DAISIZ010000201.1:0-782 GCA_036821745.1 Aurantibacter sp.
CTTTACTACGTTCGTGAATAGGAATTAAAAATCCGCTTTGTAACATTAACTGTAATAAACCAACGGTTTTAAGGGTAATACTTTTTCCACCAGCATTTGGTCCAGAAATAACGATAATACGTTTACCTTGACGTAATTCTATGGTTTGCGGAAATGTAGTTTCGCCTTTTTCCTTATTATTTAAAAATAATAATGGGTGATAAGCATCACGTAAATAAATTTCCCGTTTATCACTAATTTCAGGCAAAATCGCATCCATAGATCGGGCGTATTTTGCTTTAGATGCAATGACATCAATATCTGTTAGGAAATTCTGATAGTTAGTAATTAAAGGTAGGTATGAGCGTAAAAAATCAGTTAGTTGTTTTAAAATTCTAACTTCTTCTTCGTGTTCTTCATATTCTAAATTATTAAGTTCGCGACTATGGTTTAATGTCGTTTCTGGTTCGATGTAAACAATACTACCGGTTTTAGAACCGCCCATAATAGCACCTTTCACTTTACGTCGGTACATTGCTTTTACAGCTAACACACGACGATTATCTACTACAGACTCGCGAATATCATCTAAATAATCTAAGTTATGATAGGTGTTTAATGCCGAAGCAAAGCTTGAATTAATTTTCCCTTTTAGCTTGTTAATTTGCTGTCTTAACACTTTTAATAAGGCTGATGCGTCATCTTTAACTTCATCAAAACGGTTAATGACTGCGTCAATATGTTCAATAATGACTTTGGTGACTTCAATACGTTTACTAAACTGATGTAGCGTCGGATAATAA
>DAISIZ010000201.1:792-2372 GCA_036821745.1 Aurantibacter sp.
TTAAAGAAATGGAAACAATTTTTTTAAAACTTTGCGGTTCTAAAAAAGTGTTTTCAATTTTTAAGAGTTTAAGTTCTTTAATTATTTCACTAAAACCGTGATTAGGAATACGGTTATCATTTAGAAATGAGGATAGGTATTCGTTGGTTAAGTTTAATTCATAAAATAAAGTTTCCTTATCTTGAAAAGGCGATATTGTTAAGGTCTTTTCTTTACCTAAAGTTGTTACAGCGTGTTCACTAACTTGCTCTAAAACGGTTTGAAACTCTAAGTCTTGTATGGTTTTTTCGTGAATGTTAATCATTAAATGTAGTGCACAGTTTAGATGAAACTGTTTAAGGTGTTAAATTAATTCCTCAACAAATTTAACGCAAACAAATCACTTTACAATCATTTTTAGATTTCTTTAAGGGTTGTTTTAGCAACCCATTGAAAGACCGAAACTTAACACCAATTGTTGCTCAACAACATCACCATTGCTATTTTTTGCTGGTTGCCATTTATTTGATGTGTTTTTAATAGCGTTTTCAATGGTTTTATCTAATTCATGGTAACCGCAAGACCTATCTTTTTTGACACTTATAATCGTTCCCGTTTTAGAAATCGTAAAGTAGAATTTATTCATAATGAATTTATCCTTATTAATCGTTTTAAAGTCGTTATGTGTTAGTGTTTTAAGTTCGTTATAAAACGCTTTATTACCATTTGTTAATACCGCTTGTTGCTCTGGTACAAGGGTATAATAATTGTCAAAATCGTAAGTTTCAAATCCGCCAGTTCTATTATTTTTAAGTTGATGATACACTTTTACCTTAAAATCATCGGCATAATTTAAGTCACGTAAAAACTGAAGCTGTTCATTACTTAATTGTTCTTTGTCGTGTGATACGCTATTTTCAACTACGCTAAACCTATTAAGTTGTTTAAACTCTACTGAATGTAAGCGTTCAATGCGTTTAGAATCTTCTCCTGAAATATAATTATGAAACGTAATAGCTTTATCTAATCCGCTTTTCTTAATGGGGTTAAAACGATTATTAATACCAAAATAGAAATCATTCAATTCTGTTTGAAAAGGATTTTTAATAACTTCAGTGGGTTTTATTTCAGTAACAGCTAAATCCTTTGATTTTTTGGTTGCAGTATCTGTTTGGCAACTTATGGCTAATAATAGAACGCTATAAACGGTAACAAGTGGTTTAAGAATCATAATTATGGTGTTTTAATATTGATTACTTCAAAATTATAGGATATCGTTTTATTTGAACCATTCTAAATGTCAAAAAAGTGTAAAAAGACTGTAAAATCAACGTTTTACAGCTTATACTATTTATTGTTTTTTATCTGTAGATTTCTCTACCGAACTTGCGTGGTCTTTAACAAAATACCAAGAACCGTTTGTTTTCTCTAAATCGTAACTAACAAGCATTTTATTATAATACGGTTTTCCGTTTCGTAAAGGTTCTTCATATAAAACTTCTACCACAGCCATTCCAAGTTTAGATCCTACTTTATAATTCAACATTTTAGTTTTAAAAGACCATTCGTAATCTAACTTAAACCAATCATCGTGGTATTTT
>DAISIZ010000202.1:0-2346 GCA_036821745.1 Aurantibacter sp.
CGATTCGCGTCGTGTAGATAGACAGTTACGTGGTCGTGCTGGTCGTCAAGGAGATCCGGGAAGCTCACAATTTTATGTGTCTTTAGAAGATAATTTAATGCGTCTTTTTGGTAGTGAACGTATTGCCAAAATGATGGATAGAATGGGATTAAAAGAAGGTGAAGTGATTCAGCATTCTATGATTTCTAAGTCTATTGAACGTGCACAGAAAAAAGTTGAAGAGAATAACTTTGGTGTTCGTAAGCGTTTATTAGAATATGATGATGTGATGAATGCACAACGTGAAGTAGTGTACAAACGTCGTTACAACGCATTATTTGGTGAGCGTTTAAGTGTAGATATCGCAAATATGATTTACGATACTGCCGAAGTGATTGCTGAAAACAATAAAGTCACGAATGATTATAAGAATTTCGAATTTGAATTAATTCGTTACTTCTCTATGAGTGCACCAATTACTCAAGCTGAGTTTGGTAAAATGACCGCTTTAGACATTGCACAAAAAGTATACAAAGAAGCTTTTGCACATTACAAGTCTAAAATGGAGCGTAATGCAGAAGTTGCATTCCCAGTAATTAAGAATGTATACGAAAATCAACGTGACCAATTTAAACGTATTGTAGTACCATTTACAGATGGTGTAAAATCGTTACAAGTGGTTACTGATTTAGAAAAAGCTTACGAAACAGAAGGAAAAGAATTAATTGTAGATTTTGAAAAGAATATTTCTTTAGCCATTATTGACGATGCTTGGAAAACGCATTTACGTAAAATGGATGAGTTAAAGCAATCGGTACAATTAGCTGTTCACGAACAAAAAGATCCATTATTAATTTACAAGTTTGAAGCTTTTGAATTATTTAAAGGCATGATTGATAAAGTGAATAAAGAAGTAATTTCTTTCTTATTTAAAGGAGAATTACCTACTGAAGACACAAGTGCTATTAGTGAAGCTCGTGAAGTGAAACAAAAAGACAATACGCAAACTCAAAAAGAGGAAATTCCTAATTTAGATGAGCGTAGTGCACAAAATAGACAAGCCGGACAAACACAACCACAGCAACAACAAGTAGTAGAAACTATTGTTAGAGACCAACCAAAAATTGGACGTAACGACAAAGTGACTATTAAAAATGTTATGACTGGTGAAAGTAAAGATCTTAAATACAAACAAGCAGAACCTTTATTAAAACAAGGCACTTGGGTTATTTATAACAACTAAGAAAGATGAATCGTAAATTTTTAATTACACTACTATTTATTGCAGTAGGAACTTTCACAAGTAGTGCTCAAGTTGGTATTAATTTAGGTGTAAAAACAGGTGTTAATTATTCTGGATTTACTGGTGGGATTGGAATTGAATTTGGTGTTTTGGGTGATTTAGATATGCATTATGGTGTTATTGCAGACTTTAAGTTTAGTGATAAAATATCTATTCAGCCAGAAATTCTATATTCGTCAAGAAATGGACAAGCCAATACTAAACCTGGAGACGATAGACGATTTTCATTTGTAACTAACAGAAGTTATATTGATATACCTGTAAACTTTAAATATGCGCTTTTTAGTAAGTTTTATATTGAAGTTGGTCCACAAATATCATTTTTAGCAACTGAAGATAATGTCGTAACATTTTATGACAATACTTCTGAAAAACTCATAGATAGCTTTGATTCATCAAGTACAGATTTATCTGCGAACATTGGTGTAAGCTTTGCTCCTATAAATAAGCTATTATTCCAATTAAGACTTAATACAGGTTTTACAAAAGTTGTTGAAACTTTTCATTCCAAGAATAGTATGCTTTCCTTAAGTGTCGCTTATAACTTTTTAAATATTTAAAAAAATCCCGAAACAGACTGTTTCGGGATTTTTTGCTTTAAAACAAGTTATAGAAAGTTTATCCATTTGTTTTCGACCTATGTGTTATACATACATTTTCAATTATGAAAAAACACATTAAATTAGGTTTACGAATTGTTATTGCTATTATATTAATACAAACTTTACGTTTTAAATTTACAGCGCATCCTGATAGTGTTTAAATATTTACTCAAACAGGTTTAGAACCCTATGGCAGAATTGGCATTGGTATTTTAGAGCTAATCGCTGGAATATTAATATTAGTTCCTAAAACGGTATGGCTTGGTGCAAGTTTAACGATTGGAGTTCTTAGTGGAGCTGTGTTTTTTCATTTAACATCTTTAGGAATTGTTGTAAATAATGATGGAGGCGTGTTATTCTTTACTGCCGTAACAACCATTATATTAAGTGTTATCACTTTATTTCTTTACAAAAAAGACATTCCATTTTTAAATTTAGATTAAATAATAGCATTTTATAGCA
>DAISIZ010000203.1:0-740 GCA_036821745.1 Aurantibacter sp.
GTTTTCGACTGAGCTTAAATTTATAGTAAAGGAATTTTGATTAAAAATTATGTCTTTAATTTTTGAGCTATTTATTAAATCATTTTTTTCAAGCTTTAATCCTTTACAATTTTCTACATTAATTGAATCTAAAATGTAACCATTTGTCCATTTTAATTCATTTAATTTTTTACTCTTCTCAAAAATTAAATTACCGTTTGGTTGAATAATTTCCTGTGTTGGTTTTACATTAGAAACTAATTCTTTTTCATTAGCGATAATAGTTTCTTTTTTTTCTTGTTGAACACAAGAAATAGAACTAATCACTAATAAACTTAATAAAATTTTTGTAAAAAGTTTTTTCATTTAAACACTAAAATCGGTTAATGCTAATCCAATAGTAAAGTATATCACGAATAGAACACCTAATAAGGTAATAACCCAATTGTATTTTTTTATGACAAAATGCGATACATAATAGAGTAGTAGTGTAATGACTGAAAACACTAATGGTAACCATACAATGATTATAGTAGCCATTCCTGCACCTGTATAATCTAAATTAAACGCCAATACTGTAGTTAGCAGTCCAACGATTATGATTGTGATATAATTGTATTTCTTTGTGTTCAAAAGGAGCTTCATAAGTGTAAAAGTAAAGAAATTTAATGATTTGTAATAGATAAACTTCTGGTACTAAATTTATGTATCTGTTCCTGCCAAATTCATCTAAAAAAATAATTAAGTATAACTATTAGCAG
>DAISIZ010000203.1:750-2314 GCA_036821745.1 Aurantibacter sp.
TAAAAAAAACGCCAAATATAATATGTAGCGTTTTAGTATTATAAATTCTTATTCTCGATACAAATTTCACTCATTTTAATCGTGAAATTCACTCGAGACGAATTTGTTGTAAGCTTATTTTAAACTTCCAACCATATTTTCTGGTTTTACCCATTCGTCATAATCTTCGGCAGAAACGTAACCTAAGTTTACCGCTTCTTCTTTTAGAGTTGTTCCGTTAGCGTGAGCTGTATTAGCAATTTCGGCCGCTTTATAGTAACCAATTTTTGTATTTAACGCTGTTACTAACATTAATGAATTGTTTAGTAATTGCTTAATTACTTGATGATTTGGCTCAATACCAGAAGCACAATTGTCTGTAAAGCTTGAACAAGCGTCACCAATAAGCTGTGCACTTTGTAGTATGTTTGCCGCCATCATTGGTTTAAATACGTTAAGTTCGTAATGACCTTGCGTACCACCAACAGTTACTGCTACATCGTTACCCATAACTTGCGCGCAAACCATAGTAATTGCTTCACATTGTGTTGGGTTTACTTTTCCTGGCATAATTGAACTTCCTGGTTCGTTAGCTGGGATAATGATTTCTCCAATTCCTGAACGTGGTCCAGAAGCCATCATACGAATATCGTTAGCAATTTTATTTAATGAAACTGCTATTTGCTTTAAAGCACCGTGAGATTCTACAATCGCATCGTGAGCTGCTAAAGCTTCGAATTTATTTGGTGCAGTAATAAATGGTAAGTCTGTAAATTGGGCAATATACTTAGCCACTAATACATCGTAACCATTTGGTGTGTTTAATCCTGTTCCTACAGCAGTACCACCTAAAGCTAATTCGCTTAAATGTTCTAAGGTGTTATCTAAAGCTTTTAAACCGTGATCTAATTGCGATACATAACCTGAGAATTCTTGCCCTAATGTTAATGGCGTTGCATCCATAAGGTGCGTACGTCCAATTTTTACCACATCTTTAAAAGCTACGGCTTTATCGTTAAGGCAATCTCTTAATTTTTTTACTCCAGGAATAGTTGTTTCTACAATTTTCTTGTAGGCAGCAATGTGCATTCCTGTTGGGAATGTATCGTTAGAAGATTGTGATTTGTTTACGTCATCGTTAGGAGCAATAACTTTTTCGCCTTCGCCAATAACGCGTCCTGCTAATTGTTGTGCACGGTTGGCAACGACTTCGTTAACATTCATATTACTTTGCGTACCAGAACCTGTTTGCCAAATAACTAATGGAAATTGGTCGTCGTGCTTTCCTTCTAAAATTTCGTCACAAGCTGCTGCAATTAAATCGCGTTTATCTTGAGGTAAAACACCTAACTCACAGTTCGTGTAAGCTGCGGCTTTTTTTAAGTAAGCAAAACCGTAAACGACTTCTAATGGCATAGAAGCAGCAGTTCCGATTTTAAAGTTATTTCTTGAACGCTCAGTTTGTGCGCCCCAAAGTTTATCTGCAGGGACTTTTACGTCTCCCATCGTATCTTTTTCTATTCTAAATGCCATAATTGTGTTGTTATTTTAATGGGCACGAATTTAAGGATTTTTAGTTTTTTTT
>DAISIZ010000204.1:0-1814 GCA_036821745.1 Aurantibacter sp.
ATTATTTAAAATTTGGTATAAATATTCGTTTGTGTATTTTCCGTTTGTAAAATTCCAGTCTTTTTTTAATCCAATTTGCGTAAAACCTTGTTGTTCAAACAAAGCGATACTTGGTTTATTGTCTTCGGAAATATTACAAAATAACTGATGCAAATTTAAGTGATTAAAAGCATAGTTTATCATCATTTTTAAAGCCGATTTTCCAAAACCTTGAAATCTGTTTCGCTCGTCTTTAATTAAGATTCCTATTCCAGCACGTTTGTTTTTAATATCAAAATCAAACAAATCGATTAAACCAACAGCTTGATGCACGTTATTACAAATTACCATACGTAGTTGCTTGACTTCGTAAATATCTTTGTGGGAATTTTCTAAATATTCTTTAATTAAAAAACGTGAATATGGCGTTATGGTATTACTTACTTGCCAAACCGTTTCATCGTTTTCAACCTTATAAATAAAGTCTAAATCTTCGGGCTCTAAAGCTCGTAAATAACAGTTATCAGCTTTTAAGGTTACCATATCATTTCACCTTTAAATACTTGTTTTGCTGGACCTTTTAAGAAAACATCTTCAAAATTATCGTTGGTATTTTTAAAACTAACGGTTAAAAAGCCACCTTCAACTTTAAGATTTATGGTGTTAGACTTGGTTAAACCTTTGTCAAACATTGCAATAGCCACAGCAGTTGCGCCAGTACCACAGGATAACGTTTCATCTTCAACACCACGCTCGTAAGTACGCATTACAAAACTATCATCGCTTATTTGCTGTACAAAGTTAATATTGCTTCCGCCTTTATCTTTATAAAAATCCGAATAACGAATCGCGCTACCTTTAGCCTTAACATCTAAATGTTTAATATCATTTACTATTTCCACGTGATGTGGTGAACCGGTATCTAAAAAAGTGTAATCTTCAAACTTTTCAACTAAAGAGACATCTATCATTTGTAGGGATACAATATCGCCTTCAATTTTAGCAAAATGCAATCCATCAACCGCTTCAAAAGTAGTTTCAGTTTTAAAAACCGATAAATAATGTGCAAAAGACACTAAACATCTTCCGCCATTTCCACACATGGTACTTTCATTTCCATCGGCATTATAATACACCATTTTAAAATCTACAGTATCAGAATGCTCTAATAAAATTAAACCGTCTGCTCCTACTCCAAATCGTCGGTCACATAAATGTGCCACAAGTTTGGTATTATTCTTGGGGAATAGTTGCTTTCGGTTATCTATAAGGACAAAATCGTTTCCTGTGCCTTGATATTTGTAAAAAGTATGTGGCAAAATGTATGCGTTTTAAGTCTTACAAATATAGCGTTATTTATCTGATGTTAAATAGTCGTTAAAGTAGATAAATGAACTCAATAATTAATTAATTTTAATCGTTAGATACAATAACCCAAAACTATTATAAATCATGAAAAAGCTTTTAACTATGGTTTTTGCTTCTGTATTAGGAGGCGCAATTGCGCTTGGAAGTTATAAGACCTTTTTTGAAAAAAACGACACTGTTTATGTGACAAAAACAGAAACAAAACCTCAATATTTTAACACGTCTAACAGCCCAAATTTTGGTGCTTTAGAAAAAACCGATTTCACTGAAGCGGCCGAAAAAACTGTGCATTCTGTAGTGCACGTAAAAAACGTGACTTTAAGTGCTGGAAATCCTACTATGGAAGATTTGTTCTTTGGAAGAATGCCAAAACGCAAGCAGTTAGGAACTGGAAGTGGTGTTATAATTTCGCCTGATGGTTACATTATCACGAATAATCACGTGATTGATGGTAGTGAGCAACTAAG
>DAISIZ010000204.1:1824-2289 GCA_036821745.1 Aurantibacter sp.
ACTAAGCGTAACTCTAAATGACAACCGTACATTTAATGCCGAAATTATTGGAACCGATCCAAAAAACGATATTGCTTTACTTAAAATTGAAGCCGATAACGAATTACCTTACACACGTTTTGCCGATAGCGACCAAGCTAAAATTGGCGAATGGGTTTTAGCCGTTGGAAACCCGTTTAACTTAACAAGTACTGTTACGGCTGGAATTATAAGTGCAAAATCCAGAGATTTAGGAAACAACAGTTACCAATCGTTTATACAAACCGATGCAGCTGTAAACCCAGGAAATTCTGGTGGTGCTTTAGTGAATTCTAATGGGGATTTAATTGGAATTAATACAGCTATTTCATCGCAAACCGGTTCATATATTGGGTATTCGTTTGCAGTACCAAGTAATATTGCACAAAAAATTGTGCGTGATATTATGGAGTTTGGCGATGTACAAAATGGAATTTTAGGTGTTTC
>DAISIZ010000205.1:0-1841 GCA_036821745.1 Aurantibacter sp.
GTATGCACCATTTATTGGGTTATGTCTTAAATTATCAAGGGTTTTATGGTTTTGGAGATATTCAAGTAGAACGTATTTTAGAACATTTAAGTCCATTTTATACGGTTTATGAAGACAAAGTCGTATTAAATCGTCAAGGTGATTTAGTGATTCTTCATCTTAAAAATGTACACGACGAAATAGAAAACACAATGACTTATGGTGGAATAAAACGCTACGGTTATGTGTTTAATAAAAAAGAAAACAAACTAATACAAACGGTCTAATGCCAATAAAAGAATCGGAATTAATACTAAATCCTGATGGTAGTATTTACCATTTAAACCTCTTACCTACTGATATTGCTAACACCATTATTACGGTTGGTGATCCTGATCGTGTGGCTTCGGTATCTAAACATTTTGATATCATTGAAGTTAAAAAGCACAGACGTGAGTTTAATACGCATACAGGAACTTATAAAGGGAAGCGCATCACGGTAATTTCAACAGGAATTGGTACCGATAACATTGATATTGTTTTTAATGAATTAGATACTTTAGTAAATATTGATTTTGAAACACGAGAAATCAAAAAAGAACTAACCTCTTTAGATATTATTCGCATTGGAACTTCTGGTGCTATACAACCTAATATTCCTATTAATTCTTTTTTAATTAGTGAATTAGCGGTTGGTTTTGATAGTTTATTACATTTTTATGACAGTAAACACGTGCAAAATGAAGCTTTATCGCAAGACATTATCCAACAAACCAATTGGTTTGATAAAAAGTCTGAACCTTATGTGGTTTCGGCAAATTCAAATTTAGTAAATCAGTTTAAATCTGATGAAACCGTTTTAGGTTTTACAGCAACTAACGTTGGTTTTTATGGACCACAAGGACGCGTTTTACGCTTGCAAACTCAGGATAATAACTTAAATGATAAGTTAGCGAAATTTGAATCTAATGGTAAACAAATCACCAATTTAGAAATGGAAACCGCTGGAATTTATGGTCTGGCATCACTTTTAGGTCATAAAGCCTTATCTTTGAACGCAATATTGGCAAATCGTGCGACAGGACAGTTTAGCGATACGCCAACAGAAACCGTAGACCGTTTAATAACCTACACGTTAAATCGTTTGATTTAATGTTTTAAATGGCTTATAATTTTATCCCCAAACGATGAAACAAATTAATATTGGTGGCGTACCAGAACATTTCAACTTAGCTTGGTACTTAGGCCTAAAAAATGGCGATTACAAAGAAGCAAACATAAACTTACGTTGGCAAGATTATTTTGGTGGTACTGGCGAAATGTGTAAAGGCTTACGTAATGGCGATATTGATATGGCGGTTATTCTTACCGAAGGTATCGTAAAAGATATTATTGCTGGAAATCCATCTAAAATTGTACAAACCTTTGTTAAAAGTCCTTTAAACTGGGGAATTCACGTTGCTAACGATTCTAAATACCAAACCATTGAAGAATTAAAAGGATCCAAAGGCGCAATTAGTCGCTATGGTTCTGGGTCGCATTTAATGGCTTACGTTAATGCCGAAAACAACCAATGGGATTTAGAAAAAGACTTAAATTTTGAAGTCATTAAAAACTTAGATGGCGCAGTAAAAGGTTTAACCGAAGGAAAAGCCGATTACTTTATGTGGGAAAAATTTACCACAAAACCTTTAGTAGACAATGGTACTTTTAGACGTATTGGAAACTTACCAACGCCTTGGCCTTGTTTTGTAATTGCAGTTCGTGAGGAGTTTTTAAAAACTAATTTAGACGATATTAAAACCATTTTAGACATTGTAAATGGTACTACCGAAGAATTTAAACAAATACCAAGTATAGAC
>DAISIZ010000205.1:1851-2276 GCA_036821745.1 Aurantibacter sp.
TATAGACAGAACAATTGCAAATCGCTACGAGCAAGAGCTTGAAGATGTACAAGAATGGTTGAGTGTAACCGAATGGTCTCAAGAAAACATCTCAAAAAGCACTTTAAATAAGGTTCAAAACAAATTGTTAGAATTAAACATTATTCCTGAAAAATGGGATTATGAGGATTTGACTTTTAAGTTGTAGAATCTTAGCTTGTTTTAATTATTTCAAATTAGAAAATACTATTTTGGACTTCATATATAGTTAACTTTGTCTAAATTTTCAATTAACTTAGTTTGACCCCTGATAAAGAAAATTAAAACGATTCCTTATCATTTTAATTTTATATATAAGCTAAATATGAATATCGAAAGAGAAATTAGAAATAGATTAAATAAGTATAAAAACCTTGGTGTTGAGATACAATCTAACGGGACAGAAT
>DAISIZ010000206.1:0-627 GCA_036821745.1 Aurantibacter sp.
TAAAAAGCTTGCGCTAATACCGATAAAATACCAAACACTTTAGAACCTTCTTTGCTACAAATACGTTGCGCCACTTCTTTTTGAAACATTCCTGAAAATTCTGGAATTTGGTCGCGTAGCTCTAATGTTTTAAACACAATTTGTGTTGAAATATTATACGGGAAATTTCCGCTTATTGCGAAAGGTTCGTCGCCAAAGGTTTGAGTGACGTCGTACTTTAAGAAATCCTCTTCTAAAATTCTTGGTGCTAAGTTTAGGTAATTGGCTTTAAGGTAATCGACACTTTCGGTATCAATTTCTACCACGTAAGTTGTAATGTCTTTATTGTCCAATAAATACTTGGTTAAAACACCCATTCCTGGACCAATTTCTAAGACTTTTTTGTAACCGTTTCCAGTTAAGGCTTCGGCAATACGTTGCGCTACGCTTTCATCTTCTAAAAAATGCTGACCAAGAAACTTTTTAGCCTTCACTAAATTTGGGTCGTGTGCCTTTTTTGAATACTTGGTGAATTCTTTTTTAAATTTCTTTTTAGCCATTTTTACAAGATATAAATAAACTTTAGATTCAATTATTAACCTCTCGACTGCGCTCGAGGAGACATTACTCTTACTTAAAGTTTACATT
>DAISIZ010000206.1:637-2262 GCA_036821745.1 Aurantibacter sp.
ATTTATTAGAGATTGTTACAGGTTTTTAAGTTTAAATAACTCTTACTTAAAGTTTACATTGTATTCGTCTACCACTTCTAATTCGGTACGAAATGCTAACATTTTGTCTGCAAAACGTTTTAAACCATCGGCTTTTAAACGATCAGCATCTTCACGGTAATAAGCCTCTAAAGCTTCGCGTGAATACGAACGATACTGAATAGAGTAGGTTTGTCCGCCCATTTCTTCTTCCACTAAAACTTTGGTCATCGTAGCTTTTTCGAACTTTCCAGTTGCTAATACTTGTGGAATGTGCTCTTTAATCCAAATTAACCATTCGTCGTGAACATCGTTTGCAATGTTAACTGTAACGTTATATATAATGTGCATTGTAAATCGTTTTTTAACCCTGCAAAGGTAAGTTTATTTTTTAAGCTTCGCTTTTATTGTCGGTTTTTAAACAGGCGCAAATCTATATTAACATTAAAAAAGATAAGACCTGTTAAAATGATGTGATAAATGAGTACAAAAAGCGGAATACCTTCTAAAGAACTGATACGTTGTAATAATGGAATAGCAACAAAAACGTGATAAATTGTAAGTATATAAAGTATGACTTTTGATGGCTTTTGAAACAGGATTAGAAACAAAGTGATTTGAACTGCTAACCGGATAATTTGAGTTGGTAAATTGGTTGCGCCAATTTTGTTATAAACCAAAAACATTAAAATGATTTCGAATAGTATTGTTGCGATAAGTGCGAGACCTAATGTTGGTTTTGTGTTCATTTTTTAGAGTGATATTTCTAATTAGGTTTCGACTGCGCTCAACCAGACATTGTGATTTAAACTATCGTTTTGTCCTTCGCTTCAATTCATTTTTTACGTAAAATAATTTGAGATCGAAAACTGTGATTAAAATATAGTCAATAACTTCTACTTCAAATCATCACCACGCAATAACCTAAAACGTTTTCTGGCTTCGGTGAAATAAATGCTGTCTGCGTGATTAAAAATAATAGACTCAAAACCTTTTTTTGCTTCTTTGGTTAAGTTGAATTGCTCCAAGTCTAATAACGCCAATGCGAAAATAGCGTCATCTTTTAAGATGCTTTCTGTGAAGTTTTTTATTAAAAACTGGTAATTGGTTTTTGCTTTAGCGTATTGCTTTTGTTTTTCAAGTAACTGCGCTTGCTTTAATAATACCTGCGGAATAATACTCTTAGTTTTGTGTGTCACTTTCATTTTTTCTAATAAAGACACGGCTTCTTGCGTTTTATTTTGAAAAGCTAATAAATCGGCTTTTGCGTATTGCGTTAATGCGACTTGTAAGCTGTCTTCTTGACGATTGTCCGAAATAAGTAACTGTAAGTCCATTGCGTCATTAGCAGTTAATTGAGACGTAGAACTTTTTAATATTTTAAGCTGAGATTCTGCCCAAGTGAAATCGCCTTTATAGTAACTGGTTTTTGCGACTTTAAAACGTGCTATTTGTGCCAGTTTACTACTTTTAAGGTTGCGCTGTACTTGCGTGTAATAAATTAATGCTTCATTAAAACGTTGTTCAAACACTAAAATATCGGCTAATTCTATTTTAACTTCGGCTTTTTTACGCGCGTTTATTTTTAAGTCTAAAGTGTTTTTTAA
>DAISIZ010000207.1:0-2260 GCA_036821745.1 Aurantibacter sp.
CATATGTGTTGCATAACTATGTCTTAATGTATGTGGTGTAACAGTTTTGGTTATACTGGTCATTTTAATACTCTTTTTTAAAAAAGTACGTATGGATTGTGGGCTATATATGCCACCTTTTGGGTTTTCAATAAAATATGTTTTAGGTCTATACGTTTTGTAATAGTTTTTAATTAATGGGTATAGACTTTCTGCTATAGTGCAATAACGATCCTTTCTTCCTTTTGCATTTTTAATATGTAATTGTTTGCGGTGAAAATCAAAATCGCTTAATTTTAAGTTTACAATTTCGCTTATTCTTAAGCCAGAAGAATAAAGCAGTGCAATTATAACACGATGTTTTAAGTTTTTTGTCACTTGTAGAATAGAGAGTATTTCTTCAATACTTAATACAACTGGTAATTTTTTATCTTTTTTTGGCATATAAATGCCTTCTGTATTAAGGGCACATGCAGGATAAAAATGTGCAAAGTGTTTAAAGCCACTAACCATTTGTCTATGTGTGCTTACCGAATAGTTAAGTGATCCTACTGCCCACTCAATATGATTTCTCACATCGGTTTCATTCAATGTGTCCGTCGGTTTGTCTTCAGTAAAACGTAAAAATTCTAATATAAAATTACTGTAACAAGCTATGGTGCTTTTACTAAAACGTTTGCCTTTTAGAAATTTAATAAAATGACGATAAATTATAATTTTTTCATCATTTAAAGCTTTTAACTGTATGGTTTTACCTTTGCTAGTTCTTTCTATGTAAGTATCTGGATTTGTCGTAATGTAATTTAGATGTCTTTTTTTTAAATAAGCTTTTAAATCTTGGAGTCTTATTTCGGTATAATAAATATAAAACGTTCTATGTGTTTTTGTCCATCTTACACCATTAAATAGTTTAATGTATTCTTTAAGTTCAAAATTATATTTGAATTTTATAGCTATACAGCGTTGGTTTTGGTGTGTAAAGGGTTCTAAAGTGATCGTCGTCATAACAAAAGCGTATTCTTAAAGTTACAAAAAAAAGCCCATTTCTAGATTTAGAAATGGGCTTAGTTTATGAAACTAAAAAGAATTAATCTTCTCTTTTTGGTCTTGGTTTTCTATCGTCTCTGCGGTTATCGCGTCCACGGTTATCACGTGCACCAGAACGTTTGTCATCTCTTGGTGGTCTTTCTACAAAACCTTCAGGTTTTGGTAAAATAGCTTTACGAGATACTTTTTCTTTACGTGTACGTTTGTCTATACCAAAGTATTTAACATCAAATACATCGCCCATATTAACAACGTCACTTACATTTTCAGTACGTTCCCAAGCTAATTCGCTAACGTGTAATAAAACTTCGTTTCCTGGTGCATCGTTGTATTCTACAACCGCTCCAAAATCTAACATTTTAATTACTTTAACTTCGTAAATGCTTCCAACTTCAGGCTTAAATAATAAAGAATCTATTTTTGCCATAACTGCATCAATACCTTCGCTACCAACACCTAAAATCTCAACTATTCCTTCTTCAGTAACAGGGTCTTCGTTAATAACAATCGTAGTTTCTGTGTCTTTTTGCATTTCTTGGATTACCTTTCCTCCAGGTCCAATTAAAGCACCAATAAATTCATTAGGAATACGACGTGTTACCATTGTAGGTGCGTGTTCTTTAACAGTTTCTGCAGGTGCAGAAATCGTATCAGTTAACTTACCTAAAATATGTAAACGACCATCACGAGCTTGTTTTAATGCATTCACTAAAATCTCGTAGCTTAATCCTTTAACTTTAATATCCATTTGGCAAGCCGTAATACCTTCAGCTGTACCAGTTACTTTAAAGTCCATATCTCCTAAGTGATCTTCATCACCTAAAATATCAGATAAAACAGCATATTTTCCTGTTTCTGCATCCGAGATTAACCCCATTGCAATACCAGAAACTGGACGTGTCATTTTAACACCAGCATCCATTAATGCCATTGTACCAGCACAAACTGTTGCCATAGAAGACGAACCGTTAGATTCTAATACTTCAGACACTACGCGTACTGTGTAAGGGCAATCTGCAGGAATCATTCCTTTTAAACCACGTTGTGCTAAGTTACCATGTCCAACTTCTCTACGAGACGTTCCTCTTAATGGTCTAGCTTCACCTGTACAAAAAGGAGGGAAATTATAATGTAAATAGAAATTTTCTTCACCTTCGTAAGACGGCATATCAATTTGCATCGCATCTCTAGACGTTCCTAAAGTTACTGTTGCTAAAGCTTGAGTTTCCCCACG
>DAISIZ010000208.1:0-2159 GCA_036821745.1 Aurantibacter sp.
TGGCTTCTTTACCTATTTCTTTGGATAACTCAGTATCATTAAAAATTTGAAGAATCCTATTTGCATAAGTTTCAATTTGAGTTGGATGCACTAAAAATCCGCTTTTACCATCAACTAAAAGTTCTTGTGCCCAACCAATACTGGTGTTCACCACTGGCTTTTGTAAAGCCATACTTTCTATGGTTACCATACCTAAAGTTTCGGCAAAACTTGGAAACGTACACACATGTGTGTTTTTAATATGATTCTGTACTTCAGCATAAGGGATTTTACCTAAATAAGAAACATTCTTTAAAGCTTCGGTTGTAAAAAGTTCTTCAATTAATTGATAAGTCGATACACTTCCAGTTTTTATATCGCCTGAATCTCCACCTATAAGTGTTAGCGTGGCTTCAGGGTTTTCTTCAACAACTTTATTAAAAATTTGAGCTAATTCGAAAACACCTTTCTTTCTAATAATAGTTCCTATATATAGGATATTAAAGGCTTTATATTGTGTTGGAGTATTATTTTCAAAACGCTCTAATTGTAAACCGTAATGAATGGTTTTAATTTTAGAGACTTTCAATCCAAATATCTTAGCCGTTTCTTCTCCAGCAAAACTTGTTGGTGCTATATATGCTTTTGCTTTTTTTAAGGCTAACTTCTCAAAAACAAAGTTCTTAAACTTCTGTTTTCTACCATCTAATTTACAGAAATACGCATCGCTACCATGAAATCTAATGACTAAAGGCGCTTTTAAACGCATAAAAGCTGTAATACCAGTCCAATCTGGCGCTTCGACTAAATCTATAGCATCTTTTTTTATAGCTTGGTTTAAAATAGCTTGTAAATACTTTCTATAGTAATAAAACGTTGCAAATTTATAGGTTTGCTTTTTTATTAAATGAATCGTAACACCTTCTTCAATAAACGTATCCGTTTCATCTTGATGATAAACAAACACAGACACTTTTACACCTTTTGAAACTAAGGCTAAAGCTAAATTTTTAATACTTGTAGCAATACCTGCAGCATGTTTTACACGACTACTTGGATATTCTGATGTTAAATAAGCAATATGCATCTCGATTAATACTTAAGAATTTTGGTTAACATAACCGATTATTTTTGCTGGATTACCGCCAACAATCGCATTTTCAGGCACATCTTTTGTAACCACTGCTCCTGCTCCAATTACAGCATTTTGACCAATAGTAATAGGCTTAACTATTAAACTATTCATACCAATAAAGACGTTGTCTTCAATAATAATATTTCCAACTTTATATTCTGAAACTCCATTATTAGTAAGTATAGGAAAATGGTTAATCATTTTAACACCTGTGGTTATCACTACATTTTTGCCAATAGTCGTTGTCGTGTTTTTAATATTATCAAATAACACATCGGTACCAATAAAAACGGTTTTAGCATCTTTAAACTTTACACCACATCGTTTTAATAATAATGGTCTAAATGATGGCGGTACAAAAAACTGGCGCGAGGTATGCAGTAACATGAAACTAATCGCTTTTTTAAAAAACAATAGTGAAAATGAATTCCAGGTAGCTTTATGGGTTTGTGTACTCATTATAGATTGCGGAATTTAATGTGTTTAGCTGGTATACCACCAACTATACTATAATCTTCGACATCTTTAGTGACTACAGAACCGGAAGCAATAATAGCGCCTTTACCTATTCTGTTTACCGAATTTGTTATGATTACATTATTACAAACCCAAACTTCATCTTCAATAATTAAACTTGATGATGATGTAACGTTATCAAAAAGACTATGATTATCGTATTCATGTTTATGGGTTTGTATAGTCACATGATCTGAAATGGTAATATTCTTACCAAAGGTAATTCCTCCAGAATAATCGACTTCAATATTTCTTGAAAACACACAAGGTCCAGAAAAACTAATTCCTGTAGTTGGTGTCACTTTATCAAAATTTGTAATTACCACATTATAGGTTGCATTAATATTTGTGGTTTTAAACCTTAAAAAGAAGTAGGCTTTTTTAATCCACTTTATAATAGGAAATGAAAATAACAACGAGGTTAAAACACGTTGTATGATATAATCTATTTTATAAAAAACTGTTGCCATAAACTACTTATACACTACAAATTTAGAAACCAAAAATCGGATTGGCATTAATAATATTA
>DAISIZ010000209.1:0-2157 GCA_036821745.1 Aurantibacter sp.
AACTGCACCAGTTCCGTAGCTTGCTAATACGTAATCACCAATCCAAACTGGAACATGTTCTTTGCTAAAAGGATGTTCGGCATAAGCGCCAGTAAATACGCCAGAAATGGTTTTTACATCGGCCATTCTATCGCGTTCACTACGCTTTGCTGTTTTTTCTATGTACGCTTCAACCGCTTCTTTTTGCTCAGCAGTTGTAATTTTAGCTACTAATTCGTGTTCTGGCGCTAAAGTCATAAAACTCACACCAAAAATAGTATCAGGACGCGTTGTGAATACTTCAATAGTATCACTGTGTTCTTTTAAGTTGAAAGTTACACTTGCACCTTGAGATTTTCCAATCCAATTACGTTGTGTTTCTTTTAATGAATCGGTAAAATCTACCGTTTCTAAACCTTGTAATAAACGTTCAGCATAAGCAGAAATTCGCATAGACCATTGTGTCATTTTCTTACGAACTACTGTATGTCCACCACGTTCTGAAACACCATTTACAATTTCGTCATTAGCTAAAACGGTTCCTAAAACTGGACACCAGTTCACTTCAGTTTCAGCTAAATAAGTTAAACGGTATTGTAATAATATATCTTGTTGTTTTTCGCTTGAGAAATTGTTCCAGTCTTCAGCAGAAAAAGGTTCAATGTCTTCATCACAAACGGCATTAACTGTTGTGTTTCCTTCCGCAGAAAATAAAGCGATTAAAGTATCAACGTGTTCTGCTTTGTTAGTGTCGTTATTATACCAAGACTGAAATAACTCAGTAAAAATCCACTGCGTCCACTTGTAATATTCTGGTTCGCTGGTACGAACTTCACGTGACCAATCGAAACTAAACCCAATTTGGTCTAACTGTCTTCTGTAAGTCGCAATATTATCTTTAGTCGTCACCGCAGGATGTTGTCCCGTTTGAATGGCATACTGCTCGGCAGGTAAACCAAAACTATCATAACCTTGCGGATGTAAAACGTTAAATCCTTGGTGACGTTTGTAACGCGTATAAATATCACTTGCAATATATCCTAACGGATGACCAACGTGTAAACCTGCACCACTTGGGTAAGGAAACATATCCAAAACATAATATTTTGGTTGGTCCGATGCGTTTGAGGCTTTAAAGGTTTGGTTGTCTGACCAATATTTTTGCCATTTGGCTTCTATCTCGTTAAAATTGTATTGCATTTCGATGTTTTTCAGCTTAATAAAGGTGCAAATTTAAACTTATTATAAGAAGATTGAAAGATTATACGTTGTAAACATAGTAAGAAGTAAATTCTTTTATATTTTTACCTAATAATTGTATTTTTTTATGGCATCATCTTTTGATAAATATCAAAAACGTAAGTTAATATCGTCGTATTTTTCGGTGGTATTAAGTATTGCTTTAGTCTTGTTTTTATTAGGTTTATTAGGTCTTTTGGTTATTAATGCCCAAAAAGTTGCCGACCATTTTAAGGAACAAGTTACCGTAACTATTTATTTAAAGGAAACGGCAAAAGACATTGAAATTAAGCAATTAGAAAAAAGCTTAGCCTTAGCCGATTACGTAAAATCGACAAATTACGTGTCTAAAGAAAAGGCTGCCGAAAGTTTAAAAGCAGAAAATGGCGAGGACTTTATGAAATTTTTAGGCTTTAATCCGTTGCAGAATTCTATCGATTTAAACTTAAAAGCTGACTTTGTTACCAATAAAAAATTAGAAGAAATTTCTAAAAATGCCTTAAAAAAGGATTTTGTAGATGAGGTGAGTTATGATAATGACTTGGTGAATTTAATGAATGATAACGTTAAGAAAATTAGTTTTTGGGTCTTGTTATTAAGTGGTTTATTCACTTTAATAGCGGTGCTTTTAATTAATAGTTCTATTCGTTTGTCAGTCTATTCTAAACGTTTTACCATTAAAACGATGCAAATGGTTGGTGCAACCAAACGCTTTATTAGAAAGCCTTTTATTTTTAAAAGTATTCGCTTAGGGATTTTAGGCGCAATAATAGCTTTAGCAGGAATGGCAGTTGTGTTGTATTATACCAATAAAACATTTCCAGAGCTTCAAGTATTAAAAAATCAAGTTTATATTATTGGGTTGTTTGGGGTTATTTTTATGTTAGGAATTATCATTACGTGGTTCTCTACATTTTTAGCAACCTCACGTTTTTTAAA
>DAISIZ010000210.1:0-2138 GCA_036821745.1 Aurantibacter sp.
TTTTAAATCCAGCTTTTGCATGACCTACAAACCCCACTTTTGGTTGTTCACCTTTTTGTAATGGAATAAAATCTTGGATTAATTTATCGTAAGGGTCATTTACAAATGAAGGTAAAACAAAGGTTTTATCTTTTAATTTAGACTTAAAACCGCCTAATCTAAAATTGTAATAATCTTCTTTTATAGTGTAACCAAAATCGCCAGACGTATAAACCCACGTTGGCTTGTTATGAGCCTCAATAATTTTTGTAAAATTATGATAAGCTTTTTTATGTACTGTAAAAGCTTGGTAGTTTATAGGGAACACAAATACATCGGCTTCTTCTGGTGTATTTACCAAACGATAAAAAGCAGATAAACGACTATCTTTAAGTATGCAAATATCAAATAATAAAGGAAATAATTGTCGTCTATAGGTTTCGTTTACAAAAGAAATATCTGTGTAGATGCTAAGCATTAAATGTTGTCCTTAATTGGTTGGCGTAAAATACACTTTTATTCCAACTATTTTTGAATTTTTTAAAATTAGAAATCAGTTTTAAGGGATTTCTTTTTGCGTTTAATTTTATAAATAAAAACAGCTTGTAACCTTTTAATTGTTTTTCTGTAAAATGATTTTCATACAACAACATCATAGTTGGTGCTGGTTTTGGTTGTATGGTTTCATTATCCCAAAGTTTTGGTATGGGTTGCCTAAAACCGCCCATTGGCGCTTTTAAATGTGTTAAATTAATATGAGAAGCAAACACAACATCGTGACCAGATTGTCTTATGCTGGCACCAAAATCAGTATCCTCGCCAAAGCCAAATTCGAAAGTTTTATTAAACTCTAAATCTTTTACGACTGATGCCTTAACGAAACTGGAACCAGAACCAAAAATAAAAGTCTGCCCGCAGTCAAAAAACTGTTGTTTTTGATTGGGTTGTAAGCAAGAATAATTTAAAGCATTTACACCATATTGTTTCGTCATTTTTAAGCTTTCACTGAATAAATCTGTCTCTAATCTTATATCGTCATCGGCAAAAAACACCCAATCGTTTTTAACTTCCTTTAAAGCTATATTTCTGGCATTACATACGCCTAATTGATGTGTGAAATGATGCGTAATTTCAAACGGCCAAGATTCTTCTTTTAAATAATCTAATTCAGTTCCCGCATTTTTATCGCCATTTTGCTCAACTATAATCACTTGTTTAGGCAATATAGTTTGAACCGTTAAATCTTTTAAAACATCATATAAATAAGACTTTCTACCAATAGTAGGAATCACGACATCTATATTATTTTGACTCACTTCTACTCTATTAGAATTCACATTTGAGACTTCTAATTTAGTTTGTGGCGACTTTTGCTTAAATCGTAATGCATTTAAAAATGATAACAAGTAAAATTGCTTTTCATAAACGCACAAACTCAAGAACATAAACCATAGCCAAACCCATTTATAATGCTCTTTCACGAAAACAAAAAAGTCTATATTACTGATTTGTTTTTCGGCTACAGCCTTAAAACCTTCAACTAAAAGTTGTGGCTCAGAATAGCAAAACAATCCTAATTTCTGATAGATTTTAGCAATACTATTTAGGTTATAATTAAAATCACGTTTAACATTTATATCATTCTCAAATTGCGCTAAGGTTTTCGAATGGATTACCCCAACTTGACTTGACATTAAGTAAGTCCCATAGGTTTTATCCTTATCAAATTTCAAACAAATTTCGCGCTCTAAATAATCAATTTTAGAAGTTAAAAAATGTTGTTGAGACGTGTTAAACGTTGCAAATACATGCTTATGATGGCAAATTGTTTGAATCGCTTCAATATTCAAAAAAGGTTTAAGCGCTTTATGACACCAAACAAAAACATCATCTGTTTGTTTGGCAATTTTAAATACAGAAACAGTTAATTCATCTTCTTTATTAAAAGACAATTTTACTGCTTTAAAATTCCGATCTAAAACTTCTAAAACCTTGTTGTTATTATGAACAATGACAATCATCCTTAATTAAATCAATGATTTATAATAGTCTATATTGATATTTGCATTCTTCAAAATATCGAATTTAGTTTCGACTTGAATTCTGGCTTCTTTACCTATTTCTTTGGATAACTCAGTATCATTAAAAATTTGAAGAAT
>DAISIZ010000211.1:0-2130 GCA_036821745.1 Aurantibacter sp.
ATTCCAACCACATCATCTAAAGTGGCATTTAATATTTTTTGGCGACGTTCTGGATCATCTTCTTGAGATAATTTAGATTTCATCGTATCAATGGCTTTCCCCCAATTGACATCTACTTTTTCAGATTTCTGATTTGAATTGGTTTCTAAAAGGTCGAACTCGTCTGCCATATATATAATTTTAAAGGTTAGGTTATTGTTTAAGTGCTCTAATTTCGATAAAAAAAATGAAGATTGAAATTTTATCGTACAATATATTGGTATGACATAGGATTAAATTGTTACAAGTTTTTTAATTCATTTATTTGAATGTATTTTTATTATCTAAAAATAACCCTATGAAAACACCTATAATTTGTGCTTTGTCTTTACTATTTGTATTAAGCTCTTGTAAAAAAGAGGAAAAAGCACGCCAGCCAGAATCGATTGTAACGACAACCATTGAACCCGAAACGGAAAACGATATAGCGAAGACTGAAACTTCGGCTTTAAAAATATCTCCAATTGATCACGCCACAATGGTTTTAGAATATGAAAATGAAGTGCTTTATATTGATCCTGTTGGTGGAAAAGAAGCTTTTGACACGTGTAAAACACCTACTATGGTTGTGATTACAGATATTCATTACGATCATTTAGACTTACCAACGCTTGAAGCCATTAATAATGATAGCTTAAAAATTTTAGCACCTAAAGCAGTGTTTGAAAAACTTACAGCTGATTTAAAAGCAAAAACGACAGTCATTGCTAATGGAGAAACAAAGACACTTTCTACACTTTCTTTTGAAACCATACCAATGTATAACTTACGTAAAGAAGCTTTACATTTTCACGATAAAGGTCGCGGTAATGGTTATGTAATTACGTTTGGACAGGAACGTGTTTATATTTCTGGAGATACAGAAGATATTCCTGAAATGCGTGCACTTAAAAATATTGATAAAGCTTTTGTTTGTATGAATTTACCTTGGACAATGCCTGTTGATAATGCATCTAACGCTGTTTTAGAATTTAAACCAAAACAGATTTACCCTTATCATTACAGAAACCAAGAAGGTTTTAGTGATGTGGCTAAATTTAAAATGCTAATCAATTCGTCTTCTGATGACATTGAAGTGGTACAGTTGGATTGGTATAAAGGTTCAGATGTTAGTCAGTAGTTTTTAGACGTTAGTGACTCTTTGCTCTTTGCTCTTTGCTCTTTGCTCTTTGCTCTTTGCTCTTTGCTCTTTGCAAACCTATCTTACCCCAAATAAAAAGCTCCAAATTACAATCGTAATTTGGAGCTTTTTTGTTTCTACTGTCTAATGACTAATTTCTACAGACTAAAAACTATGCGTTTATCACTAATCTAAAACCTTCACCGTGAATGTTTAGAATTTCAACGTTTTCGTCTTTCTTTAAGTACTTACGAAGTTTAGCAATGTATACATCCATACTTCTTGACGTAAAATAGTTGTCGTCCCTCCATATTTTAGTTAAGGCTAATTCACGTGGCATTAAATCGTTTAAATGTAATGCAAGTAAACGTAATAACTGATTTTCTTTTGGCGATAATTTATCTGGTTCTCCACCTTGGTAACTTAAGAAACGTAATTTAGAATTTAATTCAAAATCTCCAATCTTAAACATAAACTCATTACTATCCGCAACAGTTTCGGCAGATTTACGTTGTATAATGGCTTTCATTTTCATTAAAAGCACTTCGCTATCAAACGGCTTGTTTAAATAATCGTCTGCACCAACTTTATATCCTTTAAGCACATCCTCTTTCATTGCCTTTGCAGTTAGAAAAATAATAGGCACTTCTTTATTTTTCTCACGAATTTCTTTAGCTAAAGTAAACCCATCTTTATAAGGCATCATTACATCCAAAATACATAAATCGAAATCATTTTTCTTGAACTTCTCGAAACCTTCCATACCGTTTTTAGCATGGGTAACATCATAGTCATTCATCATTAAATAATCCTTCAAAACAATTCCAAAATTTGGATCATCTTCTACTAATAATATTTTCTTTAATTGCTCTTCCATTGTGTTATGATATTAGAGGAAGCTTTATGGTAAAAGTACTTCCTATTCCTTTTTCACTTGTTACTGTTACGTGACCTTCGTGGTCTTCTACTAT
>DAISIZ010000212.1:0-2014 GCA_036821745.1 Aurantibacter sp.
ATGATACTCTGGTAGAAAACCTTTACGGAGAAATTAAAAACTTCTTTGACTTACCTATTGAAACCAAACGTGGTTATGAAATTGAAGGTATTGGCGGACAACGTGGTTATGTGTCTTTTGGAAAAGAAAGCGCTAAAGGTAAAAAGGAAGGTGATTTAAAAGAATTTTGGCATTTTGGTCAATATGTAGATGATAATCCAGCTTTAGCTGAAGAATATCCTGATAACGTTACGGTAAACGAGTTAGCTAAATTTAATACCATTGGTAAAGAAGCTTACCAAATGTTAGAAAAAACGGCAAAGTATGTTTTACGTGCTTTGGCTTTATACTTAGATTTAGAAGAAACGTATTTTGATAATTACATACACAACGGAAACTCTATTTTAAGACCAATTCATTATCCGCCAATTACACAAGAACCTAAAGATGCCGTTCGTGCATCGGCACACGGCGATATTAACTTGATTACCTTATTAATGGGAGCACAAGGAAAAGGCTTGCAGGTACAAAACAATAATGGCGAATGGGTTGATGCTATTGCAGAAGCTGATGAATTAATGATTAATGTAGGTGATATGTTATCGCGTCATACTAACAATAAATTGAAATCTACGATACATCGCGTGGTAAATCCGCCAAAAGAATCTTGGGGAACATCGCGCTACTCTATTCCGTTTTTTATGCATCCTGTAAGTGAAATGAAATTAGACGTTTTAGATAATTGTATTGACGCTAAAAACCCTAAGCAATTTGATGATATTACTGCTGGTGAATTTTTAAATGAACGTTTAAGAGAATTGGGACTTATTAAATAGTTTTAGTAGTTGCAGTGATTTAGTTATCATTTGGCAGTCGTCAAACTGTGATAAATGCCACTCAATCCAAATTCAACATAAATATAAAAGCATTATAGTTTAAAGTTGCACATCTTACGACTACCAACTAAAAACTATTGACTAAAATAAACAATGGATTTAAAAGATCAATTAAAAAACTTGTTTCCAGAACACGAGGAAACTGCAGAACCAGCAAAGGAAAAGTCTAATATTTGGTTACAAGATGAACCTATTCTTTGTAAATACGAAAAGCGCAAAGGGAAACCTATTACTATTTTAGATGGTTATACTGGTGCGACTTCGGACTTTAAGCAATTAGCGAAAGAAATTAAGCAAAAACTTAGTGTTGGTGGTAGTTTTAAAGATGATAAAATCATTATTCAAGGTGATTATCGTGATAAAATTATGGCAATGCTAAAGGAAAAAGGATTTAATGTAAAACGTGTTGGCGGTTAATTTATGAGTCATAAACAATTACACATTACCAACGGTTCTGCCCTAACCGAGCGTTTAAATGTTTTACAATTTGAAGGCGAGTTTTTAACTTGGCACGAAATGCTTTGTGAAGGACCAACAACGCTTAATATTGACAACGATAACTTTATAAACACACGCGAAACCTTTCTAACGGAATATTATGGTTTAGAATATAAGCGTGAGGAATTTAAAACCGAATTAGATAAACTGAATCATTTAGATGGTTTTGAAGAAATCGTATTATGGTTTGAATATGATTTGTTTTGTCACATCAATTTAATTGGAGTGATTAGTTTATTACGTCAAAAAAACATTGATTTACCCATTAGCTTAGTCTGTAGCGGTCGTGTTGAAGGCGAAAAAGGCTTAAAAGGTTTAGGCGAATTAAAATCGCATCAATTACGTTCGCATTACAAACATAGAGCAACTTTAAATAACGATGATTTAGCTTTAGCTGAACAATGCTGGACGATTTACAATTCTGACAATCATAACGATTTTAAACCTTTAATTGTAACCTCGTCAAGTTTTGAATATTTAACCAATTGTTTAAAAGCACACTTAAAACGTTTCCCAGATACACGAAGCGGATTAGGAACTTTAGAATTCAACATCCTTAAACTCATAAAAGCTAACGAGATAAAAAGTATGCACCATTTATTGGGTTATGTCTTAAATTATCAAGGGTTTTATGGTTTTGG
>DAISIZ010000213.1:0-1986 GCA_036821745.1 Aurantibacter sp.
TTTTACCATTTCGTTTTGTTGGCGGATTTGAATTTACAGGATTTCAAGGTTTAGCTAGTCATGGAGCTGCAATTGGTATTATTGTAAGTATGTATTTATACCGAAAAAAATACACCTACAAATCTTTAATGTGGATTTTAGACCGCATAGTAATTCCTGTTGCCTCTGGTGCTGTTTTTATTAGAATGGGAAACTTTATCAATTCTGAAATTATAGGTAAAGAAACTAAAAGTGAATTAGGTGTACGTTTTGTACAAAACTTTTACAACAAAAGAAGTATAGTTGCCGAAACTGGTATTAAAGACTACAAAAAAGCATACGCTGCAGTAACCGACAATCCAAAATTCGCACACTTATTAGAGCAAGTTCCTTTGCGTCACGCAGCGCAATTATACGAATCGTTTAGTTACATTTTTGTGTTTTTAATTTTATGGTATTTCTACAAGAAAACACAAAAAAGCGAGCAATCTGGATTCTTATTTGGATTATTTTTAGTCTTACTATGGACCGTACGTTTCTTTGTAGAATTTGTAAAAGAAGCCCAAAATAGTGAACGTGCCGAATGGTTTTTAAACACTGGTCAATGGTTAAGTATTCCATTTATAATTATTGGTTTATATTTTATGTTTGGCTACAAGCCAAAAGCTAAAGCTTAATGGTTTATGAAAACACCCTATTCACTTATACTCATTTTATGTCTTTTTATCCTAAGTTGTAAGAACGAGCCAAAAGTTATAAAAACAGAAAGCATAGATTTCACTAAAGAAGGCATACTACAACTGTTTAAATCAAGCTCTAAGGCAACAATAACAACTTTAGATATAGAGTTTGCCGAAACTGAATACGAAACACAAACAGGGATAATGTATAGATCTCAAATGAAACAAAACCAAGCAATGCTTTTCATTTTTAAAGATGAACAACCTAGGAGTTTCTATATGAAGAATACGCAAATACCACTAGACATCATTTATCTTAATAAAGACAAAAAAGTAGTTAGTATTCAAAAAAACGCACAACCACTTAACGAAAGCTCTTTACCTTCTAATTTTCCTGCGCAATATGTTTTAGAAATTAATGCAGGTTTATCAGACCAATTGAATTTAACAGCTAATGATTCTATAAGTTTTACAAAACGATAAAACATAAGTAATTCACTTTGTATAAGTCATAAAAAAAGACCTTTTAGAATTAAAATCTAAAAGGTCTTTTTTTTGTTTCAGTATTACTGCTCCTACTCTTCATTAAGTTGCTTGCGGTACGAATCTAAATTAGCTTTAGTTTTAGCATTTAATTCAGGTTCTTTTATGTTTTTATATTGAGATAAAGTATCTAACAAAATATGTGCAACAATAGCACGTGCTGCAGGTTTTGAATCTGCTGGAATACTATACCAAGGCGCATGTGGTTTTGAAGTCTTATTTAAAACATCTTCGTAACAATCTTGGTATTTATCCCACAACTTGCGCTCGGATAAATCACCGCTTGAAAACTTCCAATTTTTCTCCTTCTTATACAAACGACGAAGTAATCTGCTTTTTTGTTCGTCTTTAGACAGATTTAAAAAGAACTTAAATATTAGCGTTCCGTTTTCGGCTAAATGTTGTTCAAAATTATTGATTTGCTCAAAACGTTGTTTCCAAAAAGCATCATTTACATCGGCTACTGAAGTCACATTTGGTAAATTTTCACCCATAATATATTCTGGATGAACACGCGTTACCAATACATTCTCGTAATGCGTTCTATTAAAAACACCAAACTTCCCCTTTGCTGGTAAAGCAATATAATGACGCCATAAATAATCGTGTTTTAATTCTAATTCTGTTGGCACTTTAAAACTATGCACCTCAACTCCACTTACATTAAAATCTTTAAACACCTCACGAATTAAACTGTCTTTTCCTGCTGTATCCATACCTTGAAAACATAACAAAATAGAATATTTTCCGTGTGCATAAATGGTATTCTGAAGTTCACCCAATT
>DAISIZ010000214.1:0-1946 GCA_036821745.1 Aurantibacter sp.
AGATTGCTCAAGCGATTCAAACTTTAGAAATTCCACCTGCAAAATTAGATATTGGTAAATTAACTTACGAGTACCATATTGAAGAAGGAAAATATAGCAACGCGTTAAGTTTTGTTTCTGAAAAATTAAAAGGTGCTAAAGAATCTGAAGCTGTCGCTCCTAAAGATGTGGTATTATACGGATTTGGACGTATTGGACGTTTAGTAGCTAGAGAATTAATGACTAAAACTGGAAAAGGTAGTCAATTACGTTTAAGAGCTATTGTAACTCGTGGTGCTGTAGATGCTGTTGTTTTAGAAAAACGTGCGTCTTTACTCCGTAACGATTCTGTTCACGGTGATTTTTCTGGAACAGTTTCTATTGATGTTGAAAACGAAGCTTTAATAATTAACGGAACTACCGTAAATATTATTTCGGCTAATCAACCAGAAGACATTGACTATACAAAATATGGTATTAACGATGCTTTAATTATTGACAATACAGGTGTATTTAGAGATAAGGAAGCGTTAACACGTTTAAAGAACTCTCCAGGTGCTGATAAAGTTTTATTAACAGCTCCAGGAAAAGGAATTCCTAATATTGTACATGGTGTAAACCATTTAGAAAACAATCCTGATGAGATTGATATTTTCTCTGCAGCGTCTTGTACAACCAATGCTATTACGCCAATTTTAAAGGCAGTAGATGATACTTTTGGTGTGAAAACTGGTCACTTAGAAACGATTCACGCTTACACAAATGACCAAAACTTAGTAGATAATTTCCATAAAAAATACCGTCGTGGTCGTGCAGCAGCATTAAACATGGTAATTACTGAAACTGGAGCTGGAAAAGCGGTAAGTAAAGCTTTACCAACTTTTGAAGGAAAATTAACAAGTAACGCTATTCGTGTACCAGTACCAAACGGTTCTTTAGCAATTCTTAACTTAGAATTAGAAAAAGAATGTTCGGTAGATAGTATGAATGCTACAATTAAAAAGTACGCTTTAGAAGGTGATTTAGTTGAGCAAATTAAATACGAATTAAGCGACGAGCTTGTAAGTAGTGATATTGTTGGTTCTTCGGCACCATCAATTTACGATAGTAAAGCTACCATTGTTAGAAAAGATGGTAAAAACACGTTATTATATGTTTGGTATGATAATGAGTATGGTTACAGCCACCAAGTTATTCGTTTAGCGAAACACATTGCTAAAGTTAGACGTTTTACTTACTATTAGTAGTTGGTAAAATTCAATATATTAAAAAGCCTCAAAATTTATTTTTTGAGGCTTTTTGTTTTTTACAATTTTCTTAGACATATCGCGTTATAATTGTATTTTTGCAATATAAAACAAAGCTATTTTTATGAGTATGTTCCACAAAATTGTTTTTTTATTAGTGATTTCACTTTTTGTATCCACAATAAGTATTGCACAAAACGAAACTCCAGCAGTTCCTGCTAAAAAAGAATTGTCTTTAAACAATAGTAACGTTGCTGGACAGTTTGATTTTATTATTGATAAATCTTCAGGATGGAGAGACGAAAAAGGGCAAAAATATAAAGTCGTAAAAATTCAATATTTAACACAATTAAAATCACATGTGTTAGATTCTATAAAATCCATAGAGAATGATTTTTCTAAAGCTAAAGCTGAAATTGTTTCGCAACAAAAACAAATTACAACACTTAAAGCAAGCTTAGGAGACACAAAAAACACTTTAAGTAACGTGACTTCTGAAAAAGATAACATTTCATTTTTAGGCTTATCGTTAACCAAAGCCAGTTACAGTACATTATTGTTTTCTATTATTGGTTTATTAATCGCTTTAGTCGCATTTTTTGCGTTCCAATTTAAAAATAGTAATGTGCATACTAAAAGTGCTAAAGCCAAATTAAACGAGCTTGAAAGCGAATTTGACGAGCATAGAAAAACGGCTTTAGAACGCGAACAAAAAGTACG
>DAISIZ010000215.1:0-1939 GCA_036821745.1 Aurantibacter sp.
GATAATAGCCTAGCTATGATTAATACAACTGCTAATATTGAAAGATATTTTTTTATTTTATATAAATCCATAGGGTTAATTTTTAATCTTAATTACTTTTCATAAGATTCCTGCCTCCACAGGAATTTAATCTACGATATCCAATTCCACCTTTAAGTTATCGATAATAAATTCTTGTCTTGTTGGTGTGTTTTTCCCCATATAGAAAGACAATAAATCTTCAATAGACATATTATCATCTAACATCACTGGGTCTAAGCGAATATCATCACCAATAAAATGCTTGAATTCGTTTGGCGAAATTTCACCTAAACCTTTAAATCGTGTAATTTCTGGTTTTGGTTTTAATACTTCTAAAGCGTTTCTTCGCTCTTCTTCTGAGTAACAATAAATAGTTTTCTTCTTATTACGAACCCTAAATAAAGGCGTTTGTAAAATATATAAATGCCCTTCTTTTATCACTTCTGGAAAAAACTGAAGGAAAAATGTAATCAATAATAAACGAATGTGCATTCCATCCACATCGGCATCAGTTGCAATCACAACATTGTTATAACGTAAGTCTTCTAAAGATTCTTCAATATTTAATGCGGCTTGTAATAAGTTAAATTCTTCGTTTTCGTAAACAATTTTCTTAGTTAAACCATAACAGTTTAATGGTTTTCCTTTTAAACTAAAAACGGCTTGAGTATTAACGTCACGTGACTTTGTAATACTTCCTGATGCAGAATCTCCCTCGGTAATAAATAAGGTGCTTTCTAAATTACGTTCTTTCTTGGTATCTCCTAAATGTACACGGCAATCACGCAATTTCTTGTTGTGTAAACTCGCTTTTTTAGCACGGTCTTTAGCAATCTTACGAATACCTGAAAGCTCTTTACGTTCACGTTCGGCTTGTAAAATCTTACGTTGTAACTTATCGGCTGTTTCTTGGTTTTTATGTAAGTAATTGTCTAAGTATTTCTTAACGAAATCGTTAATATAAGTTCTTACCGTTGGTAGGTTTCCACCCATATCGGTAGAACCTAACTTGGTTTTGGTTTGACTCTCAAAAACAGGCTCCATAACCTTAATAGCTATGGCAGAAACAACTGATTTCCTAATATCTGAAGCATCGTAGTTTTTACCATAAAACTCACGCACTGTTTTTACTAAAGACTCACGAAAAGCAGCTAAATGTGTTCCACCTTGCGTGGTGTTTTGTCCGTTTACAAAACTATTATACTCTTCACTATATTGCGTTCTACTGTGTGTTAAGGCGATTTCAATATCATCTCCTTTTAAATGAATAATAGGATACAGTAAATCTTCTTCTTTAATTTTTTCGGCTAATAAATCTTTTAAACCGTTTTCACTGAAGTATTTTTCGCCATTAAAAACAATGGTTAAACCTGGATTTAGGTACACATAGTTTTTAAGCATTTTAACAACGTATTCGCTACGATATTTATAATTCTTAAAAATACTTTCATCTGGAACAAAAGATACTTTGGTTCCTTTACGACGTGTTGTTTCGTCTAAAAACTCTTCGTTTTGAAGTTCTCCACCAGAAAATTCTGCCGAAGCCGATTTCCCATCACGAGACGATTCTACTCTAAAATAACTTGATAAAGCATTTACGGCTTTGGTACCAACTCCATTTAGTCCAACCGATTTTTTAAAGGCTTTAGAATCGTACTTTCCTCCTGTATTCATTTTAGAAACTACATCTACCACTTTTCCTAAAGGAATACCACGACCGTAATCGCGAACTATAACTTTAGTACCCTGAATAGAGATTTCTATATTTTTACCTGCACCCATAACAAATTCGTCAATGGAATTGTCAAGCACTTCTTTTAGTAAAATATAAATACCATCATCTGCCGAAGATCCATCACCCAATTTACCAATATACATTCCTGGACGCATACGAATGTGCTCTTTCCAGTCTAATGAA
>DAISIZ010000216.1:0-1884 GCA_036821745.1 Aurantibacter sp.
GTGCATCGTTTATACGATTGGTGTCAGTTGAGTTTTTGGTTACATATTTTGTAAAATATTCAGATGATTTGTTATAGTTTTTCAACTTAAAATACGTATGGCCTAAATTATAATTAATGTTGGTAAATTCTGGTGTTTGCTTTGCTCCAGCAATACCTTCAAACTGTTTAAAAGCAATTAAAGCATCGTCGTAATTTGATAAATTATAATCCGTTTCTGCTAACCAAAATCGAGCTCTTGCCGTAAATTTTGGGTCAATCGTTTTTTTTAAAGATTTCTCAAACAAAGCTTTTGCATCGCTATAAAGTGATTCAGTATATAATTCTAAACCTCTATAAAAAGTCACTTTCTGATATACCTTTTTATTCTCGAAACTATTTTTTCCTTTTAATACCAATAAAGCTTCTTGGTAATTTTTAGAAGTAATGTAAGAATCGATTAATAAATCTTCAATCTGTGCCTTAAAAGGTGACTCTGGATAGGTTTGTAAAAATTCATTTAAAACCTGTGGCACCGATTTGTAAGCGTTACCAATTTCGTAACTTAATTTAGCATAGTTTAAATAGGCATCTTCTTGAATTTTTAAATCGTAATTCATTTCACTTGCCGTACGAAATGCGTTTAAAGCTTCTTGCCTCTTGTTGCTATTCACATAACTTTCACCTAAATGATAGTAGGCGTTTTGGGCGACTTTATCGTCCGCATCAATAATTTTATTGAATTCTGAAATAGCATTATCAAACTCCTTTTGTTTGTAATACGCATAACCTAATTGGTAATAATCTGTGTTTGACCACTTCCCTTTTTTTCCTTTGTAGGCTTTTAAGAACGGCAACGCATTTTTGTAATCTTTTAAGTTGAAATAACTCTCACCAATAATTTTATTTAGTTCAGAAACTTCAGCCGAAGTACTTTTATCTAATTGCGCTTTCGCTAATTTGATGGCTTCTTCAAACTTTCCTAATTTAAAGTTTAAATCGGCTTGATAGTAACTTAAATTCTCTTTGTATTTTTCGTCGTCACTAACTTGATCAAAATAGGTGTTTGCGCCTTGATAATCATCACCTTCATAAGCCATAAATCCTAAATAGTATTTGGCTTGCGAACCGTAAGCTTCAGAATTTTCAACCTTAGTTAAATAACGTTTTGCTTGTGCAAAATCTTTAGTAGTAAATGAGGCGTAACCTTTGCTAAAATTATAATTATCACGTTGTTCATTACTTAAAGTGGTTTCATCGACCTTATCAAACCATTTTTGAGCATACGCATATTTACCATTTTCAAAATAATACGTCGCAACATTTAGGTAAGCGGTATTTCGTTTGGTACTGGTTGGATAATTAGTCACAAAATCCTCCATAAGCTGGTCGGCATTTTGCTGATTTAATCGTACCGCACAATTTGCGATGTAGTAAGCACATTCACTTTCTACAAAACCGTCCTTGGTACTTTTTAAAATGTTCTGAAATAAAGTTTGCGCCGATTGAAATTGTTTATCGTTAAACAAGGATTCGGCTTTTTTAAAATCGGCTAACTGATGTGTAAACACTTTGGTTTGTTGCGAAAAACCGTAAGTCACAGCCAATAAAAGCAGTAGCAAAACTATACTGGATTTAAATTTCATAGAGGTCATTTTAAATTCAATATCAAATATATCTAAATACTAAAATTTAAACGGTAGAAATGTATTATAATTGTTAAGTTATTTACCTTTACTGAAATTTTATGTTCATATTTTGAACAATAACCGATTATTAATTAAATAACATCAATGAGAAGAAAAAGGCTTCAGCATCATACTGATATTTTTTGCGATATGTTCGCAGGTTGGAAAATAACAAATGATATGAAATCTTTAATTTTAAAAGGTGATGGCATAATTGA
>DAISIZ010000217.1:0-1564 GCA_036821745.1 Aurantibacter sp.
TATTATTATCGAAAAAACTAATAGGCAACGACAAGACTTTCTTTTGTACTTGCGCCCGCAGTTCGCTTATTAAATACTGGGCTTGTACACTTAATACTTTAGTCAATAAAAACGAGCTTACCGCTTGTATAGTAATCGCAACCATAACAATACCAATTAATTGATATAATTGTGCGTAATCTTTACTGGGTACAATATCGTCTAACAAAACTTTACTTTGCCACGGTAATATTAATCCAGATAAACTTCTAATAACAATAAGTAACAAGCCTAAAAATACCAGATTTCGTCTTGGCCAAATAATGGTTTTAAATGCCGTTTTTAAAGTCACTTTTGGTTTTGCCTTTGGAGCCGTTTTATCTTGAAAATGTTTCATAATAGCTATATATAGTCATACAAAGATACTACAGAAATTTGGTCTTTATGTGAGATTCTAAAATACAAAAAAGCGGTTAATCATATTAGATTAACCGCTTTGAACACGCTAAAAGAGTGATTAAAATATTAATTCAATATTTAAGTCAAACTCATCGTTAATCGCTTTATCTTTTAAATTATCGAAAAAGCTTGCAGATCCGTAACGTACACTATACTTAGTACGGTTAACTTTAAAGCTTGCATTTGCTTTGTTTTTAGAAACCGTCATCGTAAACGTTTCTTGGTTTGTTTTTCCCTTAATAGTTACATCGGCATCCACAGCAACCGTATTCTTGTCTTTAACCGTAACTTTCGTGATTTTTAAAACCGCATCTGGAAAGTTAGCCACACCAAAAAAGTCATCCGATTTTAAGTGACCATCTAAATTGGCTTTCATTTCACCTTTTAAATCTGTGGTATTTATAGACGTCATATCTATAACTAAAGTTCCGCCAACTAAAGCGCTGTCTTTAAATTCTAAATCGCCCGATTTTACGGTAATCGTTCCATTATGAGAACCTGTTATTTTGTAACCTTTCCAAGCTACCGAACTTTGATCGGCTTTAATACTTTTAGTTTGTGCGTTAGCTGTAAATGACCCAATTAAAATGGCCATAATAAAAGTTAAAAATGATGTTTTTGTTATTCTGTTCATAATCTTAATGTTTGTATAATTTTTATAGTTGCAAAGTTGAAACAACTCTGAATGTAAAAATATAATGTAGTTTATGAAATGAAGTTAATGTAGATTAACTTTTGTGATAATTATGAATTAATTCAGCTTACAACGATGATTTCATCTTACTAAAAAACTCCTTAGTAACACCTAAATAAGAGGCAATCATATACTGCGGAATACGTTGATCCAAATACGGATACGTTTTTTTAAAATGTAAATAGCGTTCTTTTGCCGTATGGCTATAATTTCTAATTAAACGTTTTTGTGACGATGTATAAGCACGTTCCATAATCTTCCTAAAGAAACGCTCCATTACAGGAATTGCTTCAAAAAGCGCTTCTATATTATGACTATGAAACTGAATCACTTTAGTGTCTTCAATACATTGCACACTAAAATCGGCTGGTGTTTTCGACACAAAACTACCAATATCGGCACTCCACCAATTTTCTACAGCAAAATAAATAA